>NZ_CP102845.1:3181000-3512000 GCF_013307435.2 Microvirga terrae | reverse complement strand
CCGAGACGGCGCGCCGCGCCTTCGAGGAGGGCGAGAACGCGTCCGGGCTGCCGAGCATCGGCCTGTCCCGGTCCGAGCTCGATGCCGGTGTGACGGTCGCACAGCTGCTCGTGATGGCCGGGTTGTCCAGCTCCAAGAGCGAGGCGCGCCGCCTGGTGCTCAACAACGGTGCGCGACTCAACGGAACGGTCGTGCAGAATGCGGACGCCACCGTCGATCCCGCGGATCTCGCCGACGGATCGCTGAAGCTGACGGCCGGCAAGAAGCGCCACGTGCTGGTGCAGGTGAGCGGGTGAGAAAGCATGGCTCGGCCAGGAACGACATCCTCTCCCGTCGTGGCCGCACCCTCCCACGTCAGGTCACGGCCTCTCACGTCATGGCCGGGCTTGTGCCGGTGATGACGTGAGTGGGGCTTCGAGGGGGCTCATCCGGCGAATGGCTGCGCCGCCAGAAACCCCTTGACCACCTTCGCCGCGGCGCGGGCGCGCTCGACGGGCAGCATATGGGTCTCGCGCTCGAAGAGGTGCAGCCGGGCGGACGGGATGTGGCGGGCGGTCTCCTGGAGCGCCGCGACGTCGAAGAACGGATCGCGGGTCGCGCCGACGACCAGGGTCGGCGCGGCGATGTACGCGAGCCAGGACGGATCGCCGCCGAAATCCTCGCCCGCGACGGCATTGAGGCCGCGGACGATCACCGCAGGATCGTTCATCGTCTCGCGCAGCCGCGTCCGCTCCCGCCTGAATCGCCAGCGGATCAGCCAGTTGAGCCAGGGGCGGCGGAAGACCAGGCCGAACTCGTCGAGGAACCCTTCGAGGTCGCCCCGCCAGGCGCAGTCGATCTGCCGGTCGATGCTGCGGCGCCCCTCGGGCGAGAAGCGGTGGGCGCTCACCATCAGGATCAGCCGCTTCACCAGATCAGGATGATCCGCCGCGAGCCGCGCGGCCACGAAGCCGCCGAACGAGATGCCCATCACGGTCGCCGGGCCGATCTCGTCGCGCAGGATCCGCGCCACGTCGGTGACGATCGTCCCGATGGAATGGTCGGCTGACGGCACCGGGTCATAGCCCAGCACGTAGACCGGCCGGCCGGCGGGCAGCAGGCGCGCGATGCGCCTGGCATCCCGCTGCGCCCGGGCAGGGGTCGGTCGCCGGACGAAAGCCTGCCCACCGTTGAGCACGACGATGGGATCGGGCCCCGATCCCGATGTCACATAGGGTATTCTGTCGAGGAACAGACCTGTTTCGAAGGGTCTCATGGACGTGTCGCCGAAGAGCAAGCCCGGGCTGCGTCTGCTGTGATCGCGCTGTGCGGGATTGGCGAAAAACATCTGTCTTCGTCGGGGCCATGCCGATGCGTGGCCGCCAGGGCGCGCCAACCATGCGGCTGAAGCGGCAGGAAAGACAGGGATGAAGCCGGCGGACACTGGAAGAGTGGCGACGGCTGGCGGCCGGGACTGCATTCCTAAACGCACCCGACCGTTACGTCAACTGCCAAGTCCGCCGCCCGGTCAGGCGACGAGCGGAACGACCGGCAGGCTTTCGACGGCAGGCCTGGCGAAGAGGAAGCCCTGGAACAGGCTGATGCCGGCACCACGCAGTGTGGCGAGCTCCGCGTTCGTCTCGATGCCCTCGGCGATCACCGTGATGTCGAGGGCGCGGGCCATCACCAGGATGCCCGCGATGATCGCGCGGCGCGCGGCCGAGTCCGTGATGCCCCGGATGATTTCCATGTCGATCTTGATGAGGTCGGTCTGGAAGTTGGCGAGGAGGTTCAGGCCCGCGTGTCCGGCGCCGAAATCGTCGATGGCCGTGATGAAGCCGAGGCGCTTGTATTCCGCGATGATCCGGGCGACGTGCTTCGTGTCCGCCATCCGCTCGTTCTCGGTGAACTCGAACATGATCCGCCTCGCGTCGAAGCCCACGCGGCGGGCTGATTCCAGGGACGTCCGGATGCAGGCCGCGGGCTCGTAGACGGCGTTCGGCATGAAGTTGATGGACAGCCGCGTCTCCTCGGTGCGCGGGAAGAGGCGGCCCGCCAGTTCGATGGCCTTCACCCGGCAGGCCTGATCGAACTTGTATTGCAGGTGCTCATCGACCTGGCTCAGGATCTGCCCGGCGGATTGACCCTGCGTCCCCCGGACCAGCGCCTCGTAGCCCCAGACGGTGCCGCGGTCGAGATCGACGATCGGGTGGAACGCCATGGTGAAGTCGAACGGAAGCGGTTCGCTGTTCCGGCAGCCCTGGCATCCCACCTTCGTATCCACTGACAGTTCCGTTCCGACCATTGGAGAATTCCACGCGGGAATATGGGAGAAAGATCTTGCCATTGCCCTAACGTGAGGAAAGGCACATCGGGATCAGGAGCATTCGGGCAATCTTTCCGCCTGCCGTGGTCCGCGATCCTGCGTCGGGCTGACGGAGGTGCGTTTTCGCAACGAATGCGGGAGCCTTTCCATGACCAGCAGCCGGTTCGCCTTTCCGCCTCCGGGCGATGCGATCTTCCTGACCGACGGCGGTCTCGAGACGACGCTCGTCTTTCACGACGGGATCGATCTGCCCTGCTTTGCGGCCTTTCCACTTCTGCGCAGCGAGGAGGGGCGAGAAAGGCTTGAGAATTACTTCACGCCCTACATCCGCACGGCCGTGGAGCGGGACGTCGGCTTCATCCTCGACACGCCGACCTGGCGGGCCAACGCGGATTGGGGCGCCAAGCTCGATGTCTCGGTCGAGGACCTGTCCGAGCTGAACCGGGAGGCGGTGCGCTGGGCCGCCGGCCTTCGCGATCGCCTCTCCGATACCAGAGAGCGCATCCTGATCAACGGTGTCGTCGGTCCGCGCGGCGACGGCTATCGCGCCGACGCGCAGATGAGCGCGGAGGAGGCGCAGGCCTATCATGCGCCTCAGGTGGAAGCCTTTCGCGAGGGCGGGGCGGATATGGTCAGCGCCGTCACCATGAACTACGCGGAGGAGGCCATCGGCATCGCGCGGGCCGCGGAGGCTCTCGGCCTGCCGGTGGTGATCTCGTTCACGGTCGAAACCGACGGCCGGCTTGCGACCGGCGAGACGCTCCGGTCCGCCATCGAGCGGACGGATCGGGATACGGGCCATATCCCGGCCTATTACATGATCAACTGCGCGCATCCCAGCCACTTCGACGACATCCTGTCGGGCAGGGACGAATGGATCCGGCGCATCCGGGGGCTTCGCGCCAACGCGTCGGCGAAGAGCCATGCGGAACTCGATGAATCCACCGAGCTCGACCCGGGCGATCCCGACGACCTTGCCCGGCACTACCGGAGGCTGCGCGAGCGCATGACGCAGCTGTCGGTGCTCGGAGGGTGCTGCGGCACCGATCATCGTCATGTGGCGGCGATCTGCGAGGCCTGCGTTCCGGCCTCAGGCGGTGCCGTCTGACGAGGGTTCGCCGCCGGCCTTGTGCCGGTCCCAGGGCCAGCGGCCCTCGATCTCGACCTCCAGCGAGAAGCTGAGGAAGGTCCGGATCAGGACGATACCGCCGAGGATGAGCAGGCTCTGAACCGATGGCTCGATCGCCACCGTGTTGATGATGTCGGCCGCGACGAGGAACTCGAGCCCGAGCAGGATCGCGCGGCCCACATTCGAGCGGTAGAGATTGAAGGCTGCCGACCCCGATCGCCCGTGCAGGACCTGCCAGAGGACCGCGAGACTCGCTCCGAGAATGCCCAGGACGATGATGGCGATCCCGCCGACCTCGATGGCGCGGGTCGTCAGTTTGAGCGCTGAGAAAAACCATTCGTCCATGAGCGATCCCTGGAGCGATCCTTGAGCTTCATGGACATAGATTCATAGGACAGTTCGGCGAAGCCTCCAGGGGGAGGGACGCCCGGGCCGATCGCACGTTCGTCAGCACCGGCCTCGTGCCGGTGATCTCGATCCGAGAGGCGTCACGCTCAAAACAATCGGGATGGCCGGCACGAGGCCGGCCATGACGGGGGAGGGTGAAGAGGCGACGATAGAGCCGGGCTCGCTACCGGATCACGTGAAGCCTGGCTTGCTCGGCAGGCCCATGCGCTTGAACATCCTCACCACCGGGCACAGGCCCGTGAAGGACGCCTGCACCAGATGGGCGCCGAGGAGCCCGGTGAGCCAGAGCCAGTGGATATTCACGTAGACGGCGAGCAGGACGCTCACGATGATGAGCCCGCCGACGGTCAGAAGGATCGCACGTTCGACTGTCATGACCACGCCTCCAGGAGAGACGCGGCGATTCTACAGCACGGCTGACGGGAGCAAAAGAAAAAGGGCCAGCCGTCGGCTGACCCTTTTGATCCCGATGCGGTCGTCTCAATAGGCCGACGAGACCCGCGCTCCGTCCTCCACGTCGAACAGGCGCTGGCCCTGCAGGACGACCACGGGCGAGCCGACGGGCACGCGGCTGTAGAGGTCGATGATGTCCTGGTTGAACAGGCGGATGCAGCCGCTCGACACGGACTGGCCGATGGACCAAGGCTCGGTGGTGCCGTGGAGCCGGTACATGGTGTCCTGGCCGTTGTTGTAGAGGTAGAGCGCGCGCGCTCCGAGCGGATTGCTCAGGCCGCCCTCCATACCGCCGGCCCAGCGGGCATTGCGCTCGGGCTCGCGGCGGATCATGGAGGCGGTCGGAGTCCAGCGCGGCCACATGGCCTTGCGGCCGATGCGGGCGCGGCCGCTCCAGGCCAGGCCTTCCTTGCCGACGCCGATGCCGTAGCGGATCGCCCGGCCGCCCTCGCGCACGAGATAGAGATGGCGCGCCTCGGTGTCGACCACGATGGTGCCGGGTTCCTCGCGGCCGTAATAGGCCACCTCGCGGCGCAGGAAGCGCGGGTCGACTTCGGAGATGTCGGTGGCGGGCAGCGGATGCGGCTCGTCCGGCCGGGGTCCGTACATGGCGGCATAGGCGGGATCGATGCGGCGCACGGCTTGCTGCGGAGGGGCTTGCGTGGTGACGCAGGCCGCCAGGGCCATCGGAAGGAGAACCGCCGCAAAGCGGATCGCGTTTTTCAACGGTGACGGGCACGAAGCCAAGGCAGCAAACATCAGTGGGGTGACCTGCAGTTTCTGTTTTTGGGGTTCATCTGCCGGTGTTCGGAAGCGGCAGCATTACTCATGAAGAGACATAGCCTAGCCGGTGACGACAAGGTGGATCTCACATGGCGCAAATGTGGCAAAGGTCCAGTGTTGTTTGCAAGACACAGTATTTTGAACGACCCGATCCATTTGGATCGCAACGAGTTAACTCTTTCGTGAGGCCCGTTAAGGTTTTTGTCCCAATTCATGCAACGAGTGAGCGTTGATCATGCACCGCCCTTCCATTCAGATGCTCACGGTGTGCGGCATCTCGGAACTTCCGGACCAGCGCGAACGGTCCGTGACGCATGTCCTGTCCATTCTCGACCCGGATCACCCCGATCCGGAGGTCTTTGAAGCCTACGATCCGCATCACCGAACGATCCTGCGCTTCCACGACATCATCCTGCCGATCCCGGGCATGATCCTGCCTGCGCGAACGGACGTGGAGGCCATTCTCCGCTTCGGGGACGAGGTGGGCGAGGGGCGGGCCGACCGGGCCGAGGGTCACCTGCTCGTCCATTGCCACATGGGCGTCTCGCGCTCGACCGCCGCGATGCTGACGCTCATGGCGCAGTCCAATCCGGGCGAAGGCGAGGACGCGTTGTTCGAGCGCCTCGTAGAAATCCGGCCCCAGGCCTGGCCGAATTCCCGCATGGTCGATTTCGCCGACGGGCTTCTGTCGCGCGACGGGCGGCTCACCGAGGCCCTGCGGCGGCACTACGGACGCCAGATCCGCCGCAGGCCGGATTATGTGCGGATCATGCACGATCTCGGCCGCGGCCGCGAGGTCGAGATGGCAGCGTGAGGGGGCGGGATGAGGCATCGACCGTCTTCGTCATCGCCGGCCTCGTGCCGGTGATCCCGATCGGAAAGACACGGCGCTTCACATGAGCGGGATGGCCGGGACAAGCCCGGCCATGACGGGCAAAGGTGTCTACCGCCCCGGCGCCTTTCCCAACGCGCCGAACTTCGCGTCCGGCTTCACCGGGAGCGGCGCGGCCTCGTCGTTCGCCAGCTCCTCGATGATCGGGCAATGCGGGCGCGCATCCCCGTGGCAGTTGTTGGCGAGATGCTTCAGGGTCGAGGCCATCTCCTGCAGTTCCCGAATCTTGCGCTCGAGCACGCCGACATGGTCGAGCGCGATGGCCTTCACGTCCTTGCTCGCCCGGTCGCGGTCCTGCCACAGGGACACGAGATCGGCGATCTGCTCGACCGAGAAGCCGAGATCGCGCGAGCGCCGGATGAAGCGCAGGGTGTGCACGTCATGATCAGAATAGACCCGGTAGCCGGATTCCGTGCGCACGGTCTTCGGGATCAGCCCGATGGATTCATAGTAGCGGATCATCTTGGCCGAAACGCCGGACGCCGCGGCGACCTGCCCGATATTCATGCGACACCTTCGACGGTTCGAGAGCGGGGGAGGGCGTGCCCCGATGCGGCCGGAGCCTTGAAGCGGCGCAGGCGCAGGGCGTTGCCGAGAACGAAGACGCTGGACAGCGCCATGGCGCCGGCCGCGATGACCGGCGACAGCAGGGTGCCGTCGACCGGATAGAGCACGCCGGCCGCCACTGGGATCAGCAGGACGTTGTAGGCGAAGGCCCAGAACAGGTTCTGCCGGATGTTGCGAATCGTCGCCTTCGACAACGCGATGGCGTTGACCACGCCGCGCACATCGCCCGACATGAGCACCACGTCGGCGCTCTCGATGGCGATGTCCGTCCCGGTCCCGATGGCGATGCCGATATCGGCCTCCGCCAGGGCCGGCGCGTCGTTGATGCCGTCGCCCACGAAGGCGATCGGGCCGTGCTGCCCGCGCAGGCGCTTCACCGCCTCGACCTTGCCGTCAGGCAGCACCTCGGCCTCGACTTCGTCGATCCCGATCCGCTTTGCGATCGCCTCGGCGGTTCTGCGGTTGTCGCCGGTGATCATGGCGACCTTCAGCCCGAGCGCGTGCAGAGCCGCGACCGCTTCCGGGCTCGACGGCTTGATCGGATCCGCGACCGCCACGATGGCCGCGAGCCTACTGTCGATGGCGGCATAGAGCGGGCTCTTGCCCTCGGCGCCCAGGCGGGCTGCGATGTCGCCGAAGCCGGTGACGCTCAGCCCGAGCTTCGTCATGAAGCGGTCCGCTCCGACGGCCACTCTCCGCCCCTCGACCGAGGCCGAGACGCCGAAGCCCGGCTCGGCCTCGAAGCCTTCCGCGGGCGGCAGGGCGAGACCCCGCCGCTCGGCGGCCGCCACGATGGCCTGCGCGACCGGGTGCTCGGAGCGGCTCTCCACGGCGGCGACCAGCCGCAGCGCTTCGGCCTCGGAGACGCCGGGCGCGGTCACGAAGTCGGTCAGCTCGGGGCGTCCTTCCGTGAGGGTGCCGGTCTTGTCGAGGGCCACGACTCTGACCTCCTTGAGGCTCTGGAGGGCCTCGCCCTGCCGGAAGAGCACTCCGAGCTCCGCCGCCCGTCCGGTTCCGACCATGATCGAAGTCGGGGTCGCCAACCCCATGGCGCAGGGGCAGGCGATGATCAGCACGGCCACCGCATTGACCAACGCGAACGTGAGGGCCGGGTCGGGGCCGACGAGGAGCCAAACGACGAAGGTGAGGGCGGCGGCCGCCATGACGGCGGGCACGAACCAGGCGGTCACCCGGTCGACGAGGGCTTGGATCGGCAGCTTCGACCCTTGAGCCTGCTCGACCATCCGGATGATCTGGGCCAGGACCGTGTCGGCTCCGATCCGGGTGGCCCGGAACGTGAAGCTGCCGGTTCGGTTGATGGTACCTCCCACCACTTCGCTACCAGGGGATTTCTGGGCCGGGACCGGCTCTCCGGTGATCATGGATTCATCGACGAAGGAAGATCCTTCCACCAATTCACCATCGACCGGGACCTTCTCGCCGGGGCGGACCTGGACGAGATCGCCGCTCAGAACCTGGTTGAGGGGAATCTCCAGCGCCTCGCCGCTCCGGACCACCCGGGCCGTCTTCGCCTGGAGACCCATGAGGCGCTTGATCGCCTCCGAGGTGCGGCCCTTGGCCTTGGCTTCGAAGAAGCGGCCCAGCAGGATCAGGGTCACGATGACGGCGGCGGCCTCGTAATAGACGTTCTCCATAGGGGCCGGCAGGACCCCAGGCAGGAAGGTCGCCACCACCGAATAGGCATAGGCCGCGCTCGTGCCGAGGGCGACCAGCGAGTTCATGTCCGGGGCCCTGCGCAGGAGGGCAGGGATGCCCTTTCGGAAGAAGCGCAGACCCGGACCGAACAGGACCAGGGTGCTCAGGGCGAATTGCAGGTACCAGCTGTTGCGGTGCCCCAGCGTTCCCATGATCCAGTCATGGACGGCCGGGATGACGTGGGAGCCCATCTCAAACCCGAAGACCGGCAGGGTGAGAGCCGCGGCGACCAGCAGGGACCGCCGAAGGCCGGCGATCTCCGCCTCCCGGGCCGCCCGCTCGCGATCGGCCCGTCCGTCTTCCGGCCGGATCACCGTGGCCTCGTAGCCAGCCTGTTCGACGGCTCCGATCAGACGCCCCACGATGTCCGGGTCGCCGAGATAGCGGATGGAAGCCCGCTCCGTCGCAAGATTGACGGAAGCATCGGCGACGCCCGGGACGCGCTTGAGCGCCTTCTCGACCCTGTTGACGCAGGACGCGCAGGTCATGCCGTCGATCTTCAGCTCGAGCGCATCTTCGGAGGGCTCGTAACCTGCGGCCCGGATGGCGTCAGCGACTCCCGTGGGCGTGATCGCGGAGGGCACGAACTCCACATGGGCCCGTTCTGTCGCAAGGTTGACGTTGGCCGCCGTGACGCCCTCCACCGAGCGGATCGCCTTCTCCACGCGACCGACGCAGGAGGCACAGGTCATGCCCTGGATGGAAATATCGATAGTGTCGATCGGAACGGTCTTGCCGGCGGCCATGGTGAGTCTCCTGGTCCTCATATGGGACGAGCGTGTAATCCTTCCAATCATGGGAAGGTCAAGGGGCGTGAAAAACCGTTCCAAGGAGACCCAGATCAGACGCCTGCCAGGGTTGCGCCGAGGGAACCAGGGTCGAGTTTGGGTCATTGATCCGACACGTTTGCCGCTTAGGCGGCAGGTGAATTCCTGCTTGTGCCGAACGACGCGGTGCATTTACCTGTCACGAATGATTGAGCCGGTGCCGACCTTTGAAGCATAGCGACAAACAGGGGCGAACCCTTCGGATCCTCACCTACAACGTCCATCGCTGGCTCGGCACGGACAGGCAGATCTCCCCACAGCGGATCGCAGAAGTCATTGCGTCCTGCGATCCGGACATCGTGGCGTTGCAAGAGGTTCGCGTCGGCCGGGTGCGGTCCGGAGAGATCGATCAGGCGGCTGCCGTGGCGTCCCGCCTCGGGATGGACCTCCATTTTCAGCCGACGATCCGGATCCTGGGCGAGCAATACGGCATCGCCGTCCTGACCCGCCATGCCTCGAAGATCGTCAAGTCCGGGCGTCTGCCCACGCAGTCGACGCGGCCCTCCTTCGAGAAGCGCAGCGCCCTCTGGGTTGCCGTCGAGGTGGACGGCCAGGCCATCCAGGTGGTCAATGCCCATCTGTCGCTGCGCTCCGGAGAACGGCGTACCCAGGCGTCCGCCCTCATCGGGTCGGATTGGATCGGCCACCCGGATTGCGGCGATCCGGCTGTGTTGCTGGGCGACTTCAACGCGCCGCCATATTCGCGGTCCTACCGGATGATCGCGAACCGGATGCAGGACGCCCAGCTTTCCAACTCTTTCGGAGAGCCGCAACCGACCTTCCACACCCGGGCGCCGGTCCTGCGCCTCGACCATGTCTTCGTGACAAAGTCTATCGAAGTGATCGATGCCGGGCCTGTCCGCAATCCTTTGACCCGGGTCGCATCGGACCATTTCCCGCTCCTGGCGGAACTGCGCGTGCGCAAACGCCAGGGAACGTCCGCCGCAAGCCAAGCCCGCGAGGGCGAGCTTCTCTGAGGGGTGTCGCCGGATCGGAAGCGCCGGACGGCCGCGCGACCCTGTGACGTTTCAAAGCCCTTGCCACGGAACTTCAGGGCGGCTAGGCACCCGGTGCCATGCTTCCCGTTTCCGTTTTCATCATTGCCAAGAACGAGGCCGACCGGATCGGAGCCACCATCCGTGCGGTCCGCGGACTGACGGACGATATCGTCGTGGTCGACTCGGGCTCGACGGATGGAACCCAGGCGGTGGCCCAGGACCTCGGTGCTCGGGTGATCTTCAATCCCTGGCCGGGCTACGGTCTCCAGAAGCGCTTCGCGGAGGACCAGTGCCGTTACGAGTGGCTGTTGAACCTGGATGCGGACGAGGAGGTCTCGCCGGAGCTGCTCGCCGAGATGCGGGCGCTGTTCGCCCATGGGGAGCCGGCCCGCCAAGCCTATGGAATCCGCATCGCCGAGACCTATCCCGGGGAGAGCGCTCCGCATCCGCTGGCGTACCGGATCGCCCCGGTCCGCCTCTATCGCCGGGATGCCGGCCGGTATTCGTCCTCGCTCGTTCATGATCGAGTCGACCTGAAGCCTGGGACCAAGGTCGGGAAGCTGAAGGGCCTGGTGCACCACCGGTCGGTGCGCTCCCTTGGGGACCAGCTGGCCAAGCTCAACAGCTACGCCGATCAGCAGGCGGTCGATCTCGAGGTCAGGGGCATCTCGATTCCGACCTGGCGGGTCTATTTCGAATTCCCGGCCGCGTTCCTGAAGGTCTATTTCGGCCGGTTGCACTTCCTGCGCGGAACCTATGGTTTCCTGATCTCCATGAACTACGCCACATGGCGCCACCTGCGGCTGGCGAAGCACTACGAGCGCAAGCGCCTGGGTGCGCTCGCAAAGTCGGGCGCGAGAGCCGAGCGGGCGTGACCGGGGCCAGAGATCAGAGGGCGACGACGACCTGGATCTCGAGCTTGTAGTCGGGGTTGGCCAGCCTCGCCTCGACACACGCGCGGGCCGGAGCCTGACCCGGAATGATCCAGGAGTCCCAGACGGCATTCATGGCGCCATAATCGGACATATCCGCCAACCAGATCATCGCGTGCAGGAGCTTGGCTTTGTCGCTGCCGATCTCGGCCAGCGACTGCTCGATCTGCTCGAGGATGTCCCGGGTCTGCTCGGAGACCGAATGCCCTAGAGTGGTCTCTGGCACGTAGCCAGAGAAACGGGCCGTTCCATCGTGGATCACGAGATCGCTGTAGCGTGCGGCGACCCCGATGCGGCGGATGTCTGTCACGATTCTGCTCTCCCATGTCCGATTGCCGATCCGGCTCCTACCACAAGCGGAGAACGGGTGACAGCTACGAACTCCAGTCGAGTCAGGGGTGACGCGCCCGATTCCACTGACCGGAGGAGTCCACAGGAGTACCGTTGCTCCGTCCCGACGATCGCTCCGAGCGTGCTGGGGCGTTTGAAACGCCTAACCGTCGTCACGTGCTCCGCCGCTCGATCAGGACATGGCCGGTATCGATAATTCGCGCACTTCCCTCCGGGCGTTCGCCCTGGATGCTGTTGAGTATCAGCCGGGCGACCTCCCTTCCGATCAGATCACCCGAGGGGCGAATCGTGGTCAGGGAAGGGATGCATGAGGCGCTGAAGTCCAGATCGCCGAAGCCGACGACCGCAATATCGTCCGGAACGGTGATTCCTCGACGCTGACACTCGAAGAGCACGCCCAGGGCGATCAGATCGTTCGAGCACGCGATGCCGTCCAGATTCGGGATCCGCTCAAGGGCACGGGTCAGAAGGAGGGAGCCGGCCTCGACGGTAGCAGCGCCGGGATGATTGATGATCTCGTACGATAGGACGTCTCCCATGCGGGCCGTCTCGGCAAAACCGCTCGCGCGCTTCTCGGCGCGATGGTCCTCCTGCATGCGCGCGCCGAGGAAGACGATGGCCCGGCGGCCCTTCGACAGGAGATGTCTCGCGGCGGACGCGCCCACATGCGGGTGCGAGAAGCCGACGGCCATGTCGATCGGCTTCCCTCCGAGCTCCCACATTTCGACCACGGGCACGCCGCTCGCCTGCAGGAGCTTTCGGGTCTCGGCGCTGTGGGACAGCCCCGTCAGGACCACGGCGGCCGGCGCCCAGGAGAGCGCCGTTCGGACCAAGGCCTCCTCCTGATCTTCGCCGTATTCGCTATGGCCGAGGAGCACCTGAAGGCCCTCCGCGGCCAGTTCCGATTGGAGCGTCGAGACTGTTTCGGCGAAGAAGGCGTTGCGGATGGAGGGAACGATGATGCTGACGACCTTCGAGGATGCTGCAGCCAACCCACCCGCCACCAGATTGGGAACGTAGCCCAGAGTCGAGATGGCGCGGGCGATCTCCTGCCCGGCCGCAGCCGAGACGGCGGCGGGTTTGCGAAGATAAAGCGAGACCGTGGAAGGGGACACCTGCGCGAGCTTGGCCACGTCCATCATCGTGACACGCTGCATCTTGCGCCGCTTACGGGTGCCGCGAGTCTGCAAGCTGCTGCTATCGGCGTCCATCGGCTTCCCTATTTTCGTAGCGCTTCGATGGAAGAAGCTCTCCTAAATATAGGACAGAAGGCTCGCATATCAAACGAAAAAGCGCCGTACCGCTCGTTTTCGATAGATTTTTCAGAACGGCCGAGCCGTCAGCAAGCATTCTTGGTCAATTGGAGAAGCCTCTTGCGTGCTGCTTATCGTAGCGCTATGATGATTTCATAGACTAAATCGACCTGGGATCAATCGCAGGGGCGCAGGCGTGCCGGCTTGGAGCGCGGCGCAAAACAACAGGGAGGGAGCATGTCGTCAGTCAGCTTCCGTAAGCTTGAGAAGAGTTATGGTGCGCTTCGGATCGTGAAGGGAATCGACCTGGAGATCGCCGACCGCGAATTCGTCGTGCTGGTCGGTCCGTCCGGCTGCGGAAAGTCGACGACCTTGCGCATGCTCGCTGGCCTCGAGAGCATCAGCGACGGCGAGATCCGAATCGGCGACAAGGTGGTGAACCGGCTGCCACCGCGCGAGCGCGATATCGCCATGGTGTTCCAGGACTACGCCCTCTACCCGCACAAGACCGTCTACGAGAACATGGCTTTCAGCCTGAAGGTCCGCGGTGTCCCGGCGGCCGACATCCAGCCCCGTATCGCACAGGCGGCCGAGATGCTGGGCATCTCCCAACTGCTCGACCGCAAGCCGAGCCAGCTCTCCGGCGGGCAGCGCCAGCGCGTGGCCATGGGGCGGGCCATCGTGCGCCGTCCCCAGGTCTTTCTGTTCGACGAGCCGCTCTCGAATCTCGATGCCAAGCTGCGTGGTCAGGTCCGAACCGAGATCAAGCGCCTCCATCAGGCCATCGGCACAACGATCATCTACGTGACGCACGACCAGGTCGAGGCGATGACTCTGGCGGACCGCATCGTAATCCTGAAGGGCGGCGAGATCGAGCAGGTCGGCACGCCCGATGAGGTCTACAACACTCCGGCGAGCGTGTTCGTGGGTGGGTTCATCGGATCCCCTGCCATGAATTTCGCCAAAGGTACGATCCACGGCGGGGCCGTGGTGTTCGATGGCGGTTCCAGCATTCCGCTTCAGAGCCGCCCGGCGGGACAGGCAGGCGCGCTCGAGGGGCGCGACGTCGTCGTCGGCATCCGTCCCGAGCATTTCCTGCCGTCGGGCGAAGGCCAGCCCCTGTCCGGAAGAGTGCAGGTCGTGGAGCCGCTGGGCTCCGATACCCTGATCCATTTCGCTCTCGGTTCGTCCACGCTGACCGCGCGCGTCGCGCCGGAGATGCGGCCGAGCCCTGGGGAGACGCTGTCCATCGGTGTCGATCCCTCCCGAATCCACCTGTTCGATGCGGCGACGGAACGGGCCCTCGTCTGAGGGGCCATGGCAATAAAAAGAGCCGGCAAGGCACCGGCTCCGACAAAACTTAAAGGAGGAAATGATGATCGTGAACAGAACCATGAAACTGCTTCTGGCCGGCGCGGCCCTCACCCTGACGGCCTCAGCCGCCGTGGCCCAGACCAATCTGCGCGTGTTCGTGTCCAGCCAGCATCGTCCGGATGTCTGGCGCAAGGCCTTCGACATGTACGAGGCCAAGAACCCGAACGTGAAGGTGACCATCGAGACCGGGGGCAACACGTCCGAGGCGCAGGCGCAGTACCTCAACACCGTCATGACTGCGAAGGATTCTTCGCTCGATGTCATGATTCTCGATGTGATCCGCCCGGCGCAGTATGCGGCAGCCGGCTGGACCGTGCCATTCAACGAGGTGCTCGGCGGTGACGCCGATGCCTACATGAAGCGTTACCTGCCGGCCTATGCCGAAGCGAACACCGTCGAGGGCAAGGTCGTGGCGCTGCCGGCCTTCGCCGATGCCATGTTCCTCTACTACCGCAAGGATCTTCTCGAGAAACACGGGATCCAGCCGCCGCAGACCTGGGACGAGCTTGCGACCGCGGCCAAGAAGGTCACCGAATCCGAGAAGGATACGAACCTCCAGGGGCTCTCCTTCCAGGGCAAGGCAATCGAGGGCGCGGTCTGCACCTTCCTGCTGCCGTACTGGAGCATGGGAAAGCAGTTGGTCTCCAACGGCAAGCTGTCCTTCGACAAGGAAGCCGCGGTGAAGTCGCTGAAGCTGTGGAAGGACTTTGTCGACCAGGGTGTCGCCAAGAAGAACATCGCGGAAGTCGCGACCGATGACACGCGCAAGGAATTCCAGGCCGGCAACGTGCTGTTCGCCGTCAACTGGTCGTACGCCTGGGGGCAGTTCCAGGGCGCCGAATCCGCCGTGAAGGACAAGGTCGGGGTCGTGAAGCTTCCCGCCGTGCAGGGCGGCCAGCCGGCCTCCTGCCTGGGCGGCTGGGAATGGGGAGTGTCCGCCTATTCCAACAACAAGACCGAAGCGCAGAAGTTCGTTCAGTATCTGTCGAGCCCCGAGACCTCGGAGTTCATGGCGATCAACGCCGCTCTGCTTCCGCAATTCCCCGATGTCTACACCGATGCGGACGTGACCAAGGCGGTTCCGTGGTTTGCCAGCGCCCGACCGGTTGTGGAGACCGCGAAGGCCCGGCCGGTGACGCCCCGCTACAACGAGGTGAGCGACATCATCCGGACCACGGTCAACGCCGTTTTGGCCGGGCAGTCCACACCTGAGGAAGGCGCCACGCAGATGGAAGGTCGTCTGCGCCGCGTTCTGCGCTAACCCGCATCCACACCCATCGGATGGATGCCCTCAGGCATCCATCCTCAACGTTGCACCCGGGCAGGATCACGACGATGGCAACGGCGAGCGAAACTACCTTGGTTACGGCGCGTAATGAGAGCGGCACGAAGTGGTGGACGCGGTTCCTGGATCCGAGCGAGCGCACCCTCGCCATGCTGCTGCTGCTGCCGGCGGCACTGCTGCTGGCGCTCATCATCGTCTATCCGGTCTGCCGCCTGGTCTGGACCAGCTTCCAGAACCTGTCGCTGACATCGGGCGCGCCGGCTGCCTTCGCAGGACTCGAGAACTACTCGCTCATGCTCGAGGATCCCGTGTTCTGGGAGACGACCTGGAACACGGTTCTCATCACGCTGATCACGGTCCCGGGCGCATTGCTCGTCGGCCTCGCTCTCGCCCTGATGGCGAACCTGCCGTTCAAGAGAAAATGGCCGGTTCGTCTCTCGCTCCTGATCCCATGGGCGCTGCCGCTCTCGTTCGCCGGCCTCATCTTCGCGTGGTTCTTCCATTCCGAATACGGCGTCGTCAATGATGTGCTGGGCCGTCTTGGCTTCGAGGGCGTGATCTGGTTCAACTCCGCCAATTGGGCCTTCGCGGCGATCTGCCTGACGATCATCTGGAAAACCTCGTCGTTCATGGCGCTCATCATCCTGGCCGGTCTCCAGACGATTCCGCGCTCCCTCTACGAGGCGGCGGACGTGGACGGGGCAGGGCGCCTGAGGCAGTTCTTCGAGATCACGCTGCCCCTGCTCAAACCCTCCATCGTCGTGGCGCTGATCTTCCGCACCATCACGGCGCTGCAGACTTTCGACATTCCCTTCACCATGACGCGCGGCGGTCCCGGGACCTCCACCGCGACCCTTGCCATGTACATCCACCAGAACACGGTCGACTTCCTCGATCTCGGCTACGGCTCCGCGCTCGCGGTGTTCATGTTCGTGCTGTCCATGGGCGTGACGGCCGTCTACCTGCGCATGATCCGGGCCAAGGGGTGATAGCCATGAGCCATGATACGCCTGCCATTCGCTCGATCTTCTCCGGCAAGCCGCTGCGCATCCTGATCGGGTTCATCCTGGTCATGAACGGGATGTTTCCGGCACTGTGGATCCTGTTCACGTCGCTCAAGACGGAGTCCGAGCTGACCCTCAAGCCGATCACGTGGCTGCCCCATGCCCCGACGATCGCCAACTATCTGCGCGCCTTTACGGATCAGCCGCTGATCCTGTTCCTATTCAACAGCTTCATGGTGGCGCTTCTCTCGACGGCCCTGACGCTCTTCGTGTCGGTGCTTGCCGCTTATGCTCTGGCTCGGCTCCACATCCGGGGCCGGGATCTGATCCTCTCCGCCATCATCGCGGTGTCGACCTTCCCGCTGGTGACGCTCCTGGTTCCGCTGTTCGAGATCATGCGGGCGCTCAACCTCCTCAACACCTGGATCGCCCTGATCCTGCCCTATACGGTGCTGAGCCTCCCGGTCTGCACGCTGATCCTGGTTTCGTTCTTCGAAGGCATCCCGCGTGATCTCGAGAACTCCGCGATGATCGACGGCTGCACACGCCTGGGCGCGCTGTTCAAGGTCGTGGTGCCGCTCGCGGCGCCGGGTGTGTTCACTGCGGGCATTCTCGCCTTCGTGAATTCCTGGGACGAGTTCCTGCTCGCGCTCTCGTTCAACTCCAACCCGATGCTCCGCACGCTTCCCGTCGGCATCACGCTCTATCAGGGCGAGTTCGCGTTCCCATGGCCGGTGATTTCGGCCGCGCTCGTGGTGGGCATCGTGCCCGTCGCGGTCCTGATCGTGATCTTCCAGGAGCGTGTCGTGTCTGGTCTGACCTCCGGCGGCATCAAGGGATAAGGGACTACTGCAATGACACGCCGACCCATCGGGGAGTTGCGGAGCCAGCGCTGGTTCGCCTCCGACGACATGCGCGGCTTCGCGCACCGCCAGCGCACCCAGCAGATGGGCCTGCGCCGGGAGGAATTCCTGGGCAAGCCTGTCGTGGCCATCATCAACACCTGGAGCGACCTGAGTCCCTGCCATTCGCATCTGCGCGACCGGGCGGAGGCCGTGAAGCGCGGTGTCTGGCAGGCCGGGGGCTATCCGGTCGAGCTGCCGGCTCTTTCCGTCGGCGAGGTCATGGTGAAGCCCACCACGATGCTCTATCGCAACTTCCTCGCTATGGAGGTGGAGGAGCTCCTGCGTTCGCATCCGATCGACGGGGCTGTGCTGCTGGGCGGTTGCGACAAGTCCACGCCCGGGCTCCTCATGGGGGCGATCAGCATGGACATTCCGGTGATCTACTGTCCGGCGGGTCCGATGTCGAGCGGGCAGTGGCGTGGGCAGAAGACGGGAGCCGGTACCCATACCAAGAAGTATTGGGACGAGCTTCGGGCCGGCAACATTACTCAAGGAGACTGGGTCGATCTGGAAAGCCGGATGACCCGTTCCATTGGTACCTGCAACACCATGGGAACCGCCTCCACCATGACGTCCATCGTGGACGCCATGGGCCTCACGCTCCCCGGCGCCTCCTCGATCCCGGCCGCCGACAGCGGCCATCCGCGTATGGCCTCCCTCTGCGGCGAGCGTATCGTCGAGATGATCTGGGAAGATTGGAAGCCATCCCGCTTCCTCGATGCAAAGAGCTTCCGCAACGGTCTCGTGACCTACATGGCGCTGGGAGGCTCCACCAATGCCGCCGTGCACCTGATCGCCATGGCGCGCCGCGCCAATGTCGATCTGACCCTCGACGACATGTCCGACATGGCCGGAAGGGTGCCGGTCTGCGCCAATCTCTTCCCGTCTGGCGAATACCTGATGGAAGACTTCTACTTCGCCGGCGGTTTGCTCGCCCTGCTGAAGAAGCTGGAGCGGCATCTCGACCGGGATGGCATGACGGTGAACGGCAAATCCCTGGGCGAGAACATCGCGGGTGCGGAGTGCTGGAATGACGAAGTCATTCGCGGGGAGGACAACCCGATCGTGCCGCTCTCGCGCGGCAAGACGCTCGCGCTGCTGCGTGGCAACCTCGCCCCCAATGGCGCCGTGATGAAGTCCTCGGCCGCGAACCCGAAGTTCCTCAAGCATGTCGGGCCGGCGCTCGTCTTCGACAATCCCGCCGAGATGAACCGGACGATCGACGACCCCGGTCTCGACGTCACTGAGGACACGGTCATCGTCCTGCGCAATGCCGGCCCGGTCGGAGCTCCGGGCATGCCCGAATGGGGCAACCTGCCGATCCCGAAGAAGCTCCTCAAGCAGGGTGTGCGCGACATGGTGCGCATCTGCGACGGGCGCATGAGCGGAACCCATTATGGCACCTGCATCCTGCATGTGGCCCCCGAGGCCGCCGTGGGCGGCCCCCTCGGGCTTCTCCGGACCGGCGATCTCGTGGAGCTCGATGTCGAGGCCGGACGCCTCGACATGAAGGTCGACGAGGCGGAGCTGCAGCGCCGCCGCGCCGAATGGAAGCCGACCGCACACGTCTACGGCCGCTCTTTCGCGGCCCTCTACCAGCGCCATGTCTCGCAGGCCGATCAGGGCTGCGACTTCGATTTCCTCAGCGCGCCCGGCCCGGTGGTCGAGCCGTCCATCTTCTAGGGGCACGTCATGATCGACATCGAGAACCGCTTCAAAGGTTGGCTGAAGGGCGAGAGGCCGCGCCCGCCGCTCGGCACCTGGCTGATGGCGGCGGCGCCCGCGACCGCCGAGGCGATGGGCTACAGCGGCTTCGACTTCCTGGTCGTCGACATGGAGCACGTGCCGATCGAAGTCTCCGACCTGGCCCACATCCTGCGCGCCATCGGCTGCACGCCGGCCGATGCGGTCGTGCGCCTCGCCTGGAACGATCAGGTGCTCGTCAAGCGCGTCCTCGATGCGGGCGCCCAGACGATCATGATCCCGTTCGTCCAGACCGCCGAGGAGGCGCGACAGGCCGTCTCTTTCGCCAAATATCCGCCCGACGGCGTTCGCGGCGTCGCCGCGGTGCATCGCGGCTCGCGGTTCGGCCGCGCGGCGGATTATCTCAAACGGGCCAACGATCAGGTGGCGGTGATCGTCCAGCTCGAGACGCCGGAGGCGATCGAGCGTCTGCCGGACATTGCGGCTGTCCCCGGCATCGACGCGTTGTTCGTTGGGCCCGGCGATCTCGCGGCCGCCATGGGGCATATCGGCAATATCGCGCATCCGGACGTTCAGGCGCTCATCGAGAAGGCGGCGAGGATGGCTCACGAGGCGGGCAAGCCGGTCGGAATTGTCGGCCCGAACCCGGACATGGTGCGCCGCTTCATCGGATACGGCTACAGCTATGTGGCAGTGGCCTCCGACATCGCCATGATGACGAGCCGCGCCTCGGAATGGCTGGGTGCCCTGCGCGATCAGCCGGTGGCGTCGAACGCTCCGACTGCGGCCTACTGAGGATGCGTGCGATGTCGCTGACCGTCGCCCTCGATATCCGCGCCGAGTTGGGCGAGTGCCCGATCTGGGACGCCGACGGGCAGGCGCTGGTCTTCGTCGACATCAAGGGGCGGGCGCTCCATCGCTTTCGCCCTGCAACGGGCGAGCACGCCGTCATGACGATGCCCGAGGAGATCGGCTGCGTCGCATTCCGGAAGGGCGGCGGCTTCATCGCGGGTTTCCGCTCGGGCCTCTGGCTGCTGGACTCCGAGGGAAACCGCGAGGCGATGCTGGCCGACAATCCGGAGGACCAGCGCACCAGCCGCTTCAACGATGGCCGCGTGGATCCAGCCGGCCGCTTTCTGGCCGGGACCATCGACGAGCCGAAGGATGGCGGCAGGGCACATCTCTACCGGTACGACCGGCGCGGGCTTGCGGAACTTGCCGGCGGTCTCCTCACGTCGAACGGCGTCGCATTTTCGCCGGACGGACGCTCGCTCTACCATTCCGATACGCCGACCTTCACGGTCTGGCGCTATGCCTATGAGCCCGAGACTGGCGAGGCCACGGACAAGACCCTGTTCGTGCGCCTCCAGCCGTCCGAGATGGACCGCGGACGGCCCGACGGCGCCGCGGTGGATGCGGAAGGCTGCTACTGGACGGCTCTGTTCGAGGGTGGACGGATCCAGCGCTATGCGCCCGACGGGCGATTGCTGGCGGAATATCCCGTCCCGGCCCGGTGTCCCACGATGGTCTGCTTCGGCGGCGCCGACTTGAAGACCCTCTACGTGACATCGGCGCGCAACGGCCGTTCCGAGGCTGAGCTCGAGGCCCTTCCGCAGTCAGGAAGCCTGTTCTCCATGCCGGTCGACGTGCCGGGACTGCCTGAAAACCGTTTCGATCCTTCCGTTTGAGGCCGCGCTGCGATGGCATTCGACTATACAACCGTCCAATATCGCTCCCTTGAAAACCGTTCGGTCGTCATCACGGGCGGCGCGTCCGGCATCGGCGAGGAAATGGTGAAGGCTTTCGCCGCCCAGGGCGCCCGGGTGGCTTTCATCGATATCGCCGAGGAGCCAGGGAGGGCTCTGGCAAACGCGACGGGTGCCAGCTTCCATTCCTGCGACGTCACCGACATTCCGGCGCTCCGCGAGGTGCTCGCTCGGATCGAAAACGAACTCGGTAGCGTCGACGTTCTCGTGAACAATGCGGGCAAGGACGACCGGCACGACATGGCCGAGGTGGAGCCGGACTACTGGCGGCGGGCGCTCGCTTTGAACCTCGACCATCAGTTCTTCGCCACGCAGGCGGTCGCGAAGGGCATGGGGGCACGCGGGGCGGGCTCCATCGTGATGCTCGGCTCGATCTCATGGATGCGCGGCCGTCCCGGCATGGTCGGCTACACGACCGCGAAGGCGGCGATCAACGGCATGACCCGCACGCTCGCCCGTGAGCTGGGGCCGTCCAATATCAGGGTCAACTGCATCGTGCCGGGCGCGATCCTCACGGAGCGCCAGAAGCAGCTCTGGCTGACGCCCGAGCTGAACCAGCAGTTCCTCGACCTCCAGGCGTTGAAGTTCCGGCTCGATGCCAGCCACGTGGCGAAGATGGCCCTCTTCCTCGGCTCCGACGAGAGCGGCGGCTGCACGGGCGCGAACTTCATCGTCGATGCCGGCCTGACCCAGAACTGAGAGCATCCCATGCAGATCCAAAAGACCGCCGACGGCTTCGATCTCATTCTCGACGGAAGGCCGATCCTGCGCCATCGCAGCGACGCCCCGTGCCTCTTCGTGGGGCAGGGCGATGCCCGGATGGACATGTATCGCGGCAATTTCGACATCGAGGATTATGTCGTCGAGCGGACGCCGCTCGCCCATGCGGTCGTGTCCGGGTCAAACATCGCGTTCTCGGCGGCTCCCGGGCAACCGGTCCGGATGATCCTCCAGCTTTCAGGAGATGACCGGAATGGCGCCATCGCGTTCCGGACGGAGGATGCTGCCCTCAACCGGATCTGGCTCCGCGTTCAGGCCGAGCCGGGCGAGCACGTCTGGGGTGGCGGGGAGCAGATGTCGTATTTCGACATGCGCGGCCGCCGCTTTCCGCTCTGGACGTCCGAGCCTGGGGTCGGACGGGACAAGACGACGGAGATCACCTTCAAGGCGGATGTCAGCGGCAAGTCGGGTGGCGACTACTGGAATACCAATTATCCGCAGCCGACCTTTCTCTCGTCCCGGCGCTATACGCTGCACGTGGAGACGACCGCCTATTCCGCTTTCGACTTCCGACGCGGCGACTTCCACGAGATCGAGATCTGGGCCGTCCCCGAACGGATCGAGCTCTCGGCGCGTCCGACGTTCATCTCCCTCGTCGAGGCCATGTCCGAGCGCTTCGGGCGTCAGCCGCCGCTGCCGGAATGGGTCTATGGCGGCGCGATCATCGGGCTGAAGGATGGGGCGAACTCGTTCGAGCGGCTGGAAACCATCCTGGCGGCCGGCACGAAGGTGTCGGGACTGTGGTGCGAGGATTGGGTGGGGCTCCGTCACACCTCGTTCGGAGCGCGGCTGTTCTGGGACTGGAAGGCCAACGACGACCGCTATCCCGGTCTTCGCCAGCGGATGGCCGAACTGGAAGATCGGGGCATCCGTTTCCTTGGATACGTGAATCCCTATCTCGCCGTCGACGGGTCGCTCTTCCCGGAAGCGGAGGCCGCCGGCTACTTCGCCAAGGATGAGAGCGGAAAGACCGCCTTGGTCGATTTCGGCGAGTTCGACTGCGGCGTCGTCGATTTCACCAACCCGGAGGCGGCCGCCTGGTTCGCCGAGCGGGTGATCGGACAGAACATGCTCGATTTCGGCCTCTCGGGCTGGATGGCCGATTTCGGGGAATATCTGCCGATCGATGTGAAGCTCGCCAACGGCGTCGATGCGAAGCTGATGCACAACGCCTGGCCGACGCTCTGGGCCGAGGTGAACGCACGCGCGGTGGCGAGCCGCGGCAAGACCGGCGAGGCCCTGTTCTTCATGCGGGCCGGCTTCACCGGGGTGCAGAAGCATTGTCCGCTGCTGTGGGGTGGCGACCAGTCGGTCGATTTCACTCGCCATGACGGGCTCGTGACGGTGATGTCGGGTGCGCTGTCGTCGGGACTTCTCGGCAACGCCTATCACCATTCCGACATCGGCGGCTATACGAGCCTCTTCGGCAATGCGCGCACGGCGGAACTTGTCATGCGCTGGGCCGAGATGGGAGCGTTCACGCCCGTGATGCGCACCCATGAGGGCAACCGCCCGCGCGACAACCTGCAGATCGATCAGGATTCGGAGGTCCTCGCCCATTTCGCCAGGATGACCAGGGTCTACGTGCACCTCGTGCCGTATCTGAAATCGCTCGTGGCGGAAGCTTCGACCCGGGGCTTGCCGGTGCAGCGCCCGCTGTTCCTCCATTTCGAGGACGATGCCCGCACCTACGCGATCCAGGATGCCTATCTCTACGGGCCCGATCTGCTCATCGCGCCGGTCTGGCAGTCCGGGAAGACGGAATGGAGCACCTACCTTCCAGAGGGCGCCGAGTGGACCCATGTCTGGTCCGGCAAGACGTTCGCGGGAGGCCAGGATGCCACGGTGGGCGCACCCTTCGGTGAGCCGCCCGTGTTCTACCGGACGGGCTCGGAGTTCGCGGAGCTGTTTGCTGGCCTGAGGAAACTCTGAGCAATGTCCGGCGCGGAGCTCATCGGCTTTCTCGTGCTGACAGGCGCCGCCGCCTACGCACAGACCCTGACGGGCTTCGCCTTCGGGCTCATCACCATGGGCGGCGTGGGGCTGACCGGGCTGCTGTCGCTGCCGGACGCCGCCATGATCGTGAGCGTGCTGACGCTCGTGAATGCCACACAGATGCTCCTGAAAGGGTGGCGGGACGTGGCATGGCGCGAATTCGGAATCGTCATGGCAGCCAGCATTCCGCTGCTCTTCGTCGGATACTGGCTGCTGGAGTGGCTCGCCGGAACGCAGGCCGATGTCCTGCGCCTGATCCTCGGTCTCGTGATCATCGTGTCCAGCCTGCAGCTCGCGCGAAAGCCCGAGCCTCTCGCAAAGCAGTCGCCCGATGGCTCGTTCGGTTTCTTCGGCGGCATCGCCGGATTGATGGGCGGGATGTTCTCAACGGCCGGCCCGCCGCTCGTCTACCATTTCTATCGCCAGCCCATGCCGCTCGCGACGGTGAGGGAAACCCTCGTCACCGTCTTCGTGCTTAATGCCGTGTTCCGGATCGGCCTCGTGGTGCTGTCCGGCAATTTGCCGTCCGGATCCACGCTCACGGGGCTTCTCGCCATTCCGGGCGTCATGGGGGCGACCTACGCGGCGCGCCGATGGCCGCCTCCCGTCTCGCCGGCCACGATGCGCCGTATCGTGTTCATTCTCCTTTTCCTCTCAGGCGTGTCGCTCGGAGCGCCTGCCGTCACTCATCTTCTGGGAGCCACGAGATGACCGTTCATGCGAACCCTGTTGCGCGTCGTGTTGTTGATCTGAAGGACCCGTCGCTTCTGGTGAGCCAGGCCTATGTGGCGGGCGAGTGGGTGGACGCGCCCGACGGCCGGACGATCCCGGTCACCGATCCCTATGACGGGGCGCTGATCCTGGCGGTGCCCGATCTCGGCCCCGAGGCCGCCCGCCGGGCCATCGATGCGGCGCACGCGGTGCAGACGGACTGGGCGAAGCGCACCGCCAAGGAGCGCAGCGCCGTCCTGCGGCGCTGGTACGACCTGATCGTGGCCAACGCCGACGACCTGGCGCTGATCCTCACCACCGAGCAGGGCAAGCCGCTGGCCGAGGCCAAGGGCGAGGTGATCTCGAACGCCGCCTACATCGAGTGGTTCGCCGAGGAAGCCAAGCGCATCGACGGCGACGTCATTCCCGGCGCCCATCCCTCCCAGCGCATCGTGGTGCTGAAACAGCCGGTGGGCGTGTGCGCGGCGATCACGCCCTGGAACTTTCCCAACGGCATGATCACCCGCAAGGTGGGCCCGGCGCTGGCGGCCGGCTGCACCATGGTGCTCAAGCCCGCCGCCCAGACGCCGCTTTCGGCCCTGGCGCTGGCGGTGCTGGCCGAGCGGGCCGGGGTGCCGAAAGGCGCGTTCTCGGTGATCACCGGCGAGGCCCGGCCGATCGGCGAGGAGTTCTGCCGCAACCCGAAGGTGGCCAAGATCACGTTCACCGGCTCGACGAATGTGGGCCGGTGGCTGATGAAGGAGGCGGCGGACGGGATCAAGCGGCTGTCGCTGGAACTGGGCGGCAACGCGCCGTTCATCGTGTTCGACGATGCGGATCTGGATGCGGCCGTGGAGGGCGCGCTGGCGTCGAAGTTCCGCAATGCCGGCCAGACCTGCGTGTGCGCCAACCGGATCTACGTGCAGGCGGGCGTCGTGGAGGCGTTTGCCGCGAAGCTGGCCGACAAGGCGAAACAGCTCAAGCTCGGGCGGGGCACGGAGGCGGGCGTGACCATGGGGCCTTTGATCGACGAGCGGGCGGTGGCCAAGATGGAGGAGCACGTGGCCGACGCGCTGGACAAGGGCGGCCGGGTTCTGGTGGGCGGCCGGCGCTCGGATCTTGGCAGCACGTTCTTCGAGCCGACGGTGATGACCGGGGTGACTCAAGGCATGAAGGTGACCAAGGAGGAGACGTTTGCGCCTCTGGCGCCGATCATCGCGTTTGCCGACGAGGCGGAGGTGATCGCGATGGCCAACGACTCGGAGTTTGGTCTGGCGTCGTACTTCTACGCGAAGGACATGGCCCGGGTGTGGCGGGTGGCGGAGGCGCTGGAGAGCGGCATGGTGGGGGTGAACACGCCGGCTCTGGCCAACGAGATGGCGCCGTTTGGGGGCGTGAAGCAGTCGGGGCTGGGGCGGGAGGGCTCCAGGTACGGCATCGAGGGCTTCCTCGAAATCAAGTACATCGCTCTCGCAGGTCTGTGAGAGCACGAACCGCAACGTGAGAGGAGGAACGCATGGCCGACTTCGTGCTGGCTCTCGACCAAGGCACCACATCATCCCGCGCCATCGTGTTTGACGGCACCTACAGGATCCGCGGGCTGGCGCAGCGCGAGTTCCCTCAGATCTATCCGAAACCCGGCTGGGTCGAGCACGATCCTCGGGATCTCTGGGACACGATCCTGGAAACCATGCGGTCCGCTCTCGCCGATGCGGGACTGGCCGCCTCCGACATCGCGGCCATCGGCATCACAAACCAGCGCGAGACCGTGGTTCTCTGGGACCGCGCAACGGGACGCGCCATTCACAATGCTATCGTCTGGCAGGATCGGCGCACGGCGGACCTCTGCGCCGCATTGAAGGCCGACGGATCCGAGGGGATGATCACGGATCGGACGGGGCTGCTGGCGGACCCGTATTTTTCCGCCACGAAGATCGCCTGGATCCTGGACAATGTCGAAGGTGCCAGGACACGGGCCGAACGCGGCGAGCTTGCCTTCGGCACCGTCGACACGTGGCTGCTCTGGCATCTCACCGGCGGTCGGCGGCACGTCACCGATGCGACCAACGCGTCGCGCACCATGCTGTGCAACATCGACACGGGCGAATGGGACGAGGATCTGCTGCGCCTGTTCCGTGTGCCGCGATCCATCCTGCCCGAAATCAGGGACAGCATCGATGATTTCGGGAGCACGGATCCGAGCCTCTTCGGCGTGGCAATCCCTGTCAGGGGCGTGGCCGGCGACCAGCAGGCGGCCACCGTCGGACAGGCCTGCTTCACGCCGGGAATGATGAAGTCCACCTATGGGACGGGCTGCTTCGCGCTCCTCAACACGGGGCACGAGCGCGTGCCCTCGAAGAACCGCCTGCTGAGCACCATCGCGTATCGCATCAACGGCCGGACGACCTATGCGCTCGAAGGCTCGATCTTCATCGCCGGAGCGGCCGTCCAATGGCTGCGGGACGGGCTCGGCATTCTCCAGCGCGCGGACCAATCAGGATCGTTCGCCGCTCAGGCCGATCCGCAGCAGGAGGTCTATCTCGTTCCCGCCTTCACGGGCCTCGGCGCGCCGTGGTGGCAGCCCGACGCTCGCGGAGCGCTCTACGGCCTCACGCGCAACACGGGTCCCAACGAGATCGCCCGGGCGGCGCTTGAATCCGTATGTTACCAGACGCGGGATCTCCTTGACGCCATGCGACAGGACTGGTCGGCCGCAGCCGACACCGTTCTTCGCGTCGACGGCGGCATGGTGGCGAGCGACTGGACGATGCAGCGCCTGGCCGACATTCTGAACGCTCCCGTCGACCGTCCGGTCATTCTCGAAACGACCGCTCTTGGTGCGGCCTGGCTGGCGGGATGCGGTGCCGGGGTCTGGCCTGGCAGCGAAGGTTTCGCCGCCAGCTGGCGGGCCGATCATCGCTTCGAGCCGGCCATGGCCGATGGAGAGCGCGAGCGTGCTCTCGCCGGCTGGCGCCGCGCAGTGCAGCGGACGATCTGGCAGGGCTAGCCACCTGGTGCCCACAGCATCGCATCCGGAGGGGAAAGCTATGTCTCATTCAGACTTCGATATCGTGGTAATCGGCGGTGGCATCAACGGCTGCGGAATTGCCCGTGACGCGGTCGGGCGCGGCTACAGCGTGCTCCTCGCCGAAATGCAGGATCTCGCCAGCGGGACATCGTCCGCCTCCACTAAGCTAATCCATGGAGGCCTGCGCTACCTCGAGCACTACGAATTTCGCCTTGTCAGGGAATCGCTGATGGAGCGCGAGGTGCTCTGGAAGATGGCACCTCACATCATCTGGCCCCTCCGCTTCGTTCTGCCCCATCATGGCGGTCTCAGGCCGGCCTGGCTCCTGCGGTTGGGCCTGTTCCTGTACGACCACATCGGCGGGCGGAAGCTGCTTCCGAAAACCAGGACGCTCGATCTCGCGCGTGATCCGGCGGGAAAGCCCCTGCGACGCGGATACACCAGGGCTTTCGAGTATTCCGATGCCTGGGTGCAGGATGCCCGGCTCGTGGCCCTCAACGCACGGGATGCGGCCGACCGGGGCGCCGAGATCCTGACGCGAACGAAGGTCACGCGACTCGAACGTCGCGACGGCGGGTTCCGGGTCGAGCTCACGGATCGGGAAACCAGCCGGATCCGTGAGGTGACGGCGAGGCTCGTGGTGAACGCCGCAGGCCCGTGGGTCGATCAGGTTCTTCGCCAATCGACCGGTTCGAACGAGCGCCATGTCCGGCTTGTCCAGGGTAGTCACATCGTGGTCAGGAAGCTGTTCGACCACGACAGGTGCTACATCTTTCAGAACAAGGACAACCGGATCATCTTCGCCATTCCCTACGAGGGCGATTACACTCTGATCGGCACGACCGACCGAGACTTCGCCGGAAGTCCGGACAAGGTGCAGATTTCGACCGAAGAAACCGCCTACCTGTGCGAGGCCGCATCGGAATATTTCGAGCGCGGTGTCACCCCCGACGACGTGGTCTGGGCCTATTCCGGCGTCCGACCCCTGTACGACGACGGAGCATCGAAGGCGCAGGAAGCGACCCGTGACTACGTGATCAAGGTCGACGGAACCGGCCAGGAAGGCGCGCTCGTCAACATCTTCGGCGGGAAGATCACCACCTACCGGCGCCTGGCCGAGTCCGTCCTGGAGCCAATCGAACAGGCACTCGGCGCCCGCGGGGCGGCCTGGACGGCGGGGGCGACGCTGCCCGGAGGCGACTTCCCCGTCGGTGGTTTCGAAGAACTCGTGTCTCGCCTCAAGGCGCAGGCGCCGGCCGTCGCAGACGCCACGATCCGCCGGCTCGCCCGCAACTATGGGACGCGTGCGCGGGACATCCTAGGATCGGCTGGAAACCTGGGCAGGATCTTCGCCGCAGATCTCGGCGAGAACGAGGTCGGCTACCTGATGGATCAGGAATGGGCGCGCGATGTGGATGACGTCCTGTGGCGTCGCTCCAAGCTCGGTCTCACGATCGGCGGAGAAGCGAGGGCCGAGATCGCCGCCTACATGAGCACCCGGATGGACGCGAGGCAGCAGGGGGACCGCCTGAAGGACGCCATGACGCGAGGATGACCGCGCGAGCCCTCACGATCCTGAATCGCTGACCTGGATGCCCGAGCCCTGCGCCGAGGGGTGACACTCCTTCCGCGACGTGACGCTCCGGGGCGAACTGATCCCCGTGGACATCAGGAAGTGAGACTGGTTCGAGCACGTGTGCGATCGCGCCACCGGCAGCCGCCGCAGCCTCATCCCCGAACGGGCCGGGATGGGCGGGCCGCTGTGATCCATCGGCAATGTCTCGGACGCTGGCGCATCCCGCACCGATCAAGGACGGCTGCCGCGTGGACTTCCGGCGGTCATCGAGGAAGACGATAGCCGCGTCGCCTGCGGCAGGGAGCCAATTCCCATGCATGCTCTGGGGTATGCCACCCTTGGACGCAACGCGGCCTGGTGCTCGCGCCGCTGCTTCGATGATTCGTGCCGCGACAGATCTGGTTCAGGGACCGGCCGATGTTTCCCGTCGGGGTTCGGCTCGGCCAAAGCTGGAAAAAGCAAGCGATCTAAGTAACTTGAACCGATGGAATGGCGGAGACGGAGTCCGCCATACTGGTGTCCAACCACATTCGGTCACATTCAGGAGTTCGTTGTGCAGCAAGGGGCATATGCTGACTAATGTCTTACGCGGTGCAGCTTCATCCGCTGCAATCCAACCTTCAAGGTGGGGAATAAGGTGGGGAAGGGTAGGGGCGATGGCACGACAGCGGCACACACTGAGCGCCAGGACAGTCGCAACACTGACAAAGCCTGGGCGGCGCTCCGATGGGGGTGGTCTGTACCTGAAACATTACAGCCAGCGGCGCCCGCTCGTGGGTGTTCATGTGGAAGACAGATGGTAAGCAGCGGGAGATAGGGCTCGGCGCCTTGAGGGACGTGCCTCTCGCGAAAGCCCGAGAGCGGGCTGCCGAGGCTCGTCAGAAGCTCGCGGATGGGCTGGACCCCATCGCAGCACGGGATAACAAGCCCCAAGTGATGACGTTTGGTGAGGCAGCTGACGCTCTGATTGAGAGCATGTCCTCCTCCTGGCGCAATGAAAAGCACCGTGCCCAGTGGAAGATGACCCTCACGGCCTACTGCGAACAGCTCCGAGCCAAGGCGGTTGTTCGTCGTTCCATACTGGGGCTTTGTGCAAAATTGCTGGGTACGTTTACGTGAGAGGACGGCGGGCGCAAAAACGCCCCAGCCAGAGGGTGTCCTATACCTCCGGCCAGGGCGTTCGTGGGTTGGTGGGAGCCTCGCCACATTTCAGAAGCTAAACTGTTCCAGCTGCTCCGCAACGGAGCAAACGGGTCGAGCAGATATTCCTAAAGGTGTAGCTCAGAAACAGTAAAGCCCGCGTGGCTTTAGGCCTCCTGTGTGTTCCTGATTATGGGTGGGCTTTCTTCAGATATCCAACGGCAATGTGAGTGTCTCAGTTTGGTTTTTCCTGCCGACACACCGGAAGTGACAGGTGGCTCGTCAGGATACCAACAATCTTCGCAGCCTCGTCCCGAGGAATAGCGAAGGCCATCGGCCCATAGGCGGGGTGACTGAATGCGAGAAGTGACCCATCAATAGGGGCCTCCTGAATGTACCACTTGGGATTTGCGATGGTTTTTACCTTTGTACCTTCAAGCGGCTCGACCCGCTGACCTTCAACCATCTGCGTTCGTGCTTGCCCGAGTGAGTTGATGACCTTTGTGAGTTGCTCAAGGTCGAGCGCAATTGCGGCTGACGGACCTTCAACAGGCCCCATCTCGATGGTCACGGATTGCCGATTATCACCCACTCGGACGGTAACGCGTGCTTCGGGCATGACACGTCTCCGTGATGGTTCAAGGAGTGTGATGGCTACGCACTTGTGCCTAGAATCCGACCTCGTTGAGCAACGGCCGTTCTTTCCCCGTAGGGTACTCATCATCTTTGGAAAAAGGATGAAGATGTTTTCAACGGGCACCCCCGGAGAGCCCTCTTGAGCAGATAGGGCCCAAAAAGGTTGAGGTAAGAAAGCTCCAAGGCACGCTCAGGGGTTAGGTCAATTTCCAGGAGCAAGAAGCTCACCTTTAGTGCGCCTTGGAAGAGGGTATGGCCACGTCAGCAGACGCAAGGCTATCAAGGGCCTCCAGTTCAGGATTGGTCCTGATGAGTCTCTCTCGGCTATTCGCGAGTGACTCCCAGGTTCGTGCCATTTCCAGGAGCTGAGTGCGTTGCTCTCCGACCGGCATCTGCTTCGCCAAAGCCCTGCATTCCAGGGCGTGGGTCTGGTATTCCGATATCTTGGTCATCTGCGGCTACCCGCCGTTTGCCTGCGGCTATGTCGACGTAAAGCTGGGCTAGTCTTGCCTGATCCAGTTCCAACCCGACCAGTTTGCCCTGATTGATCGGCACTCCAAACCTCACATCTGGCGAAGTCTACGCCCCTTAGAAGCCCCCGCAATTACTTGGATTAATAAATCCTGGATGATAGGTGCCTGGGACTGTTGAGACAGCCCTGAGGTCAGTTGCAGAGGCACGCCGCGCGATTGGTCCCTAGTTCCAGCCAAGGCTCATAGGCAGGCCAATCCGGCAAATAAGCCCCGACTGGTGGTTCTGTTAGGGATGCATTTACCATACGAGCGCAGCTTTATCTTGTGCCTCTTGGCACGGTCGTTCTCCCGAGACGGTCGCGTCAAGTGACCAGACCGTTTGGCGGAGAGACTTCAGTGAAAATCGTTTCGTTCGTCACGCAGAAGGGCGGGACAGGCAAGAGCAGCCTTGCTGTCTCACTTGCCGTGGCTGCGGCAGAAAGTGGCCTGAAGGCAGTTCTTATCGACATAGACCCGCAGAGTACCGCTGAAGAATGGTACAAGCGGCGCACCGCTGAAGCCCCGGCGGTCCATTCGATTTCTTGGGCTAATCTCTCCTCTCGTCTCTATAGGCTTCGCCAACAAGGTTACGACCTTGTCATTGTCGACACGCCTGGGGCGGAAAGCCATGCTGCATCAGAAGCAATGAAAGAAGCACACTTCTGCTTGCTGCCGGTCCGTCCCAGCGTCGCTGACATCGAGGCCAGTGCACCTACCGTTCGCCACCTTAACGAGAACGCTAAGCCATTCGCATTCGTTCTCAATCAGTGCCCAACCGGTGGACGCACCAGCAGGACTGCCAACGCCCGTATGACCCTCCAACTGCTTGGGGGCCTGTGTGACCCAACTGTGGCGCATCGCTCTGACCATGTTGATGCCCTTGCCGCGGGTCTTGGGGTGACCGAGTTCAGTCCTTATGGGAAAGCTGCCGATGAAATACGTGCGGTTTTGCAATGGCTCACAGCTAGGCTACGAAGGTTGGATGCCACTGAGATTGCCGACGACGAAGGTGGCGCAATCCCTCTGAGTGCCATGTCATGAGGGAGATCCACCATGATACCGCTGAGGGCATGCTCAATGCGCAACTTGCTATTGCGGTGGCACGGCTGATGAACCGACTCTAGAGGAAACCTGGAGAGGTCGAGATGCCCCAGATAACACCACAAGAGCGCGCTGAAAGCCTGCGTGGGACTCTTGAAATGTATATCGACTTGGTTGAAGGCGACAGGGTTGGGCCATCATGGCAACTGACAGACAAGGCCTTTACCAGGATTGCGGCCGTCATTCGTGAAGCTGAGAACGATGCCTTGGAGAGAGCTGCAGGGCTATGTGAGGCGGTGCATCTTGGGGCCCGAACCCGCTATAGCGTCCTGCTTGGCCCGGATTATCTGGTGACGAGAAGTCTGTTATCGCGTGAGCTTGCCACGGCAATAAGGGCGCTGAAGCACAAGGGTGAGAGTTGATCCCATTTGCTTGGCTGAAGCTGTTCCAGAAGATAGCACCCCATCTGATCACGAGGATCCTGAGCCAGATGACGTACCCTATGTTCCGCCACCAGGTACTCAATAGCGGGGGGAGCCGCAATGTCTGACATTCCGTACCCTGATACGCCGCAGCCGGACATTCCTGTTCTTCCGGAGCCTGACATGCCGACGCCAGCACCCGAGGTTGAGCCTGATCCCAGCGAGGGGCCTGACCTGCCATCGGACCCGTCTGAGTTGCCAGGAGATGACGTCCCGAAGGTCGGCTAATGGAGCCTTGTGAGAACCCAGCAGGAGGCTATGTGTGATGTCAGATCCGCGACAGCCAGACATTCCTTCTCCCTCTCCTCCGCAGCCTGACACGCCAGATCCCGGTCCTAATCCTGTCCTGCCACCTGCTAGCCCTCCCAGCCTCCCGGGAAATGAGGAGCCTGGAGGCATTCCACCGACTCCACCCGCTGAAGTCCCGAACCCTGGAGAGCCGTTAGGTGTGCCTCCGGCGACACCCCAGGAGGTGCCGACGAGGACGCCGTCATTTCCTGAACCGCGGCGTTGAGCGCAGTCGCATCCCCACCTACGTTGGGCAGAGTGTGGTGAAGCGATTTGTCGATGGTGCGGACGGAGGGACTCGAATTCCCAACCAGACCGTTATGAGCGGCCGGCTCTAACCATTGTGCTACAGGCCCCACGAGGTTCTCATACCCGGTCTCTACCGAGATGAAAATGGTGCGGACGGCGGGGGTCGAACCCGTACGCAGGCTCTCTGTAGGATCGGCCGTGGCATGGGTAACCTGCACAGGGAGTGGCTTCATGCAACCTGGAATGCTCGCCGTCTCTATTCGCTGTTCTCGACGGCCTCAATAGCAGCGGTTCCAACCGCTTCCAGGATTTGGTTCTGCATCTCTGGATCGATACTGGCCCACCACTCACGGAAGCCTTGCCGCGTCTCCAACACGGCAAGGACAGCGTCGGCAACCCTTCGAGTTTTATCCATCGAGTGCCTCCATGTATGCTCGTTCAGACCTAGCCGGCCTCTAAGCGAAGCCGCATACCCGCTAGCGTAGCCGCCGGCGGGGTGTGGTGAAACGGACCGAAATAGTCCGGACAGGACCTAAGGCTTAGCATCCGGAGCAGATCCCCCGTGTGATGTTTTTCGTTTTCTGATCCCAAGCACGTTGCGAGCTATGACGGAATTTAGGTGACGGGGCCGATCAGGCGGCGCTGTTTGTCGGCACCGGAATGACCTCGCTGCCGTCCTTAAACCTGACACCGGCGATCACCTTCGGCAACTGGTTTTCACCCATCAACCTCCGCCAGCTTTTCGAAGCTGCCATGATGAGCTTGAACACCATCAGTCGCGCCGTTGTCGGCGACAGCGCGCCCTTGGTGCGCACGGTCCGGTGCCGCACCGTCGCGAACACACTTTCGATGGGATTTGTCGTCCGCAAATGGATCCAGTGCTCAGCCGGCCAGTCGTAGAAGGCCAGCAGCGCCCGCTGGTCCTTGCGCACGCACTCCACGGCTTTTGGATAGCGCGCCTGATAGGCTTCGGCGAACAGGTCGATGGCGATCTCGGCTTGGGCTCGGGTCGGCGCGAGATAAATCTCCCGCAGCGCCACCTTCATGCCGGGCTGCACGGATTTCGGCACTTTGTTGAGCACGTTGGTGGTCTTGTGCAGCCAGCAGCGTTGATGGTGCGTGCCGGGAAAGAGTTCGTCGAGCGCCTTCCAGAAGCCGAGAGCCCCATCCCCGACCGCAATCCGGGGCGGAACGGACAAGCCCCGCCGCTTGATCTCGACGAGAAGCTCGCGCCAGCTTTGGGCGCTCTCGCGCACGCCAGCCCGGAAGCCGATCAACTCCTTCTTGCCCTCTGGCGTGGCACCGATCAGCACGAGGATGCACTCGGCTTGATCCTCCATCCGGGCCTGGAGATAGACGCCGTCGGCCCAGACGTAGACGTAGCGGCGCGCCGACAGGTCGCGCGCCTGCCAACGCTCGTATTCGGCCTGCCATTCGCCGGTGAGCCGGGTGATGGCGGACGGCGACAGGTTCGGGGCGTCCTTACCGAGCAAGGCTGAGAGCGCCTCCTGGAAGTCGCCGGTCGAGAGCCCGCGCAGATACAGGACCGGCAGCAGCGCATCCAAGCTCTTTGTCCGCCGGGCCCATTTCGGCAGGATTGCCGAGGTAAAGCGGATGCGGTCGGCATCGTCCGTGGCGCCGCGGTCGCGGATCTTGACCCGGCTGACCTCCACCGGACCGATGCCGGTTTGGATCATGCGCTCGGGGCCATGGCCGTGCCGGACCAGACGCTCACGCCCGTCCGGCAGCTTCAACTCGCGCATGCTGGCGAGATAGGCCTCAGCCTCGATCTCGATGGCCTGGGCCAGCAATTTACGGGCGCCGGCGCGCAGAATATCGGTCAGGGGATCGTCAATCGTATCGGGCTGACGAAGGCGCAAAACATTGGTAGTGTCGTTCATGGCGTATCGCTCTCTCGAAGAGGTTCTGGCAGGCTCGACACCCGCCTCGATACGCCGCCCTTCTCACACCGTCATCACCCAGTTTCCGCCATAGCTCGCACGTTGCCGCGCCTCGTCTCTTTCGCGGGCAGCTTTTACGAGAGCATCCGTTCCCTCGGCTGTATCGACCTTAGATGTCGATGCTGTCGGTGTCTGCCGCGGGGGCTTGCTCTCTTTGGCGTAGGTTATCTGAGGCATAGCCAACAATCCAAGGATGATGGCAATTGTCAAAGCGCGCATGAATGAACTCCTCGTGGAGCTCAGAGACTGCCCCATTCACCAGATATGGCGAGAACGATCAATAACCGCTACGGACACCATACAAGACAATATCTATGAGCTGTCCTGCGCACTGGACGCCTTAAAGGAGATTGCCGACCTCGCGGCCGAGTACCACGAGACAGGACGCTTGGATGACGCTTCAGTCGATGACATCGGCATCCTCGCTCGCCACACCATTTCGCAGGTGGGGCGCACTGATGGCTCGAGAATTCTTCACCTTCCTGCACTGTGCCCGGCAAGCTCGGATGCTAGTGAAGGCCTGCCCCAACCAAGCGGATCAATACAAAGAAAGCTGTCGTTACTGGTTGGCCATGGCTCAAAGGGCTCAAGCTCCGCTTCCGTAAGCACATCCCAGACCCACCGCCTCATACCCCTGTCTACGCCGTTGGAGACCCGGAATGGCAACGACACTGCACGCCCTCCCTGAACCGTCTCAAAACACTAACGGAAGAACTTGAGATCAGCCTGGGCCTGAGCTTGCCAGATGATTTTGTGTGGCCTCTTCCGGATGCCCTTAATCCCAACCCGGACAGGTCTTCCTGAATCCCGCACCCACATCGCACGTCTCACGCAGGAGCATTGGCGTATTTCGGTCGGTTCCAGCCTCCAAAAGAGCTGACCTATAACTCGCAACATATTCGACAGATTATTGCCACATATCAGTCAGTATAGAGGCAGTAAAAAGCACTTTTACAATAATGAACATACGACATAAACAGGACACATTCCCAGACAAGGTTCCCTCCGCGGATCAGAGACAAGCGTCAGTACCGAATTCATCAAATCAATACTGTCTCATCCGCTTCAACAATCCTGAATGACAAGGGGAACTTCAGAGATGACAATCTACTACGTATCGACGGCGGGCTCGAACAGCGGGGCCGGCACGGCCGCGCAGCCGTTCGCCTCCCTGCAACACGCCCACAGCCTGGCCAAGCCGGGCGACACCATCTACCTGCGCGGCGGCGTCTACAAGCTCACCACCGGCCTCAAGCTCACTAACGACGGCACCGCCGCCGCCCCGATCACCATCACCAGCGCACCCGGCGAGAAGGCCGTGCTCGACGGCGCGGCCATGACCAAGGGCGGCGCCGCCGGCTACGTGCTCAGCCTCGACAGCGTGTCCTTCAACCGCGTCACCAACCTGGAGATCCGCAACGGCGCCGAAGGCGGCCTGCTGATCAAGGGCGCGTCCAACAGCAACGTCTTCGACAACCTCGACGTGCACCACAACGGCCGCCTGTCGCAGTGGGAGGGCAAGGGCGTGTCCCTGTTCGGCTCCAGCGCCAACAACCTGCTGCGCAACATCGACTCCCATCACAACCAGGACCTGAACCTCGACAACGCCGACGGCTTCCAGGTTGCCACCACGGGCAGCGGCAACGTGCTCGAGGGCACCCGCGCCTGGGCCAACTCGGATGACGGCTACGACTTCTACAACATCCAGAACGGCACCAAGGCCGGCGCTCTCAAGGTGATCAACAACTGGGCCTGGGGCAATGGCTGGACCGTGGACGGCAAGCCCGGCGGCGACGGCAACGGCTTCAAGCTCGGCGGCGTGCGCGACGGCTCCGGCTCGACCGCCGGCGCCCACGTGGTCGAGGGCAACGTGGCCTTCGGCAACAAGATGAACGGCTTTGACGAGAACGGCAGCAACGGCGGCGTGTCCAAGCTGACACTGTCTGACAACACCGCCTATAACAACGGCGCTTACAACTTCTACTTCGACCACAACGCCGGGCACGTCATCCGCAACAACATCTCGTACGGGACCGGCAAGATCAAGACCACCGGCACGGCCGACCACAACTCCTGGGACGCAGGCGTGTCGCTCTCCAGCGCCGACTTCCAGTCGCTCGACAGCAAAACCGCCGTGGGAGCCCGCGCCGCCGACGGCTCCCTGCCAGACAGCAACTTCCTACTTCCTGCCAGTGGCAGCGACCTGATAGACCGCGGCGTAAGCACAGGCCTGACCCATACAGATAGCGCTCCAGACCTCGTCAGCAGTTATAAGGTCAATCCGAGCGTCGACGGCTACCTTCTCACCCTCTGAACCATCCCATAAAACGCAGTGTAAGATCCAATCCCAGGAAGCTGGGTTGCATCGCTATGGTTCGATGTAACCCAGCTTTAGACGCAGCTTGGTCTCGGGGCCTATAAATGGGCGAAGCCACAATGCTGAGAATGTGCTCTCGGCGCAGGTGCGGTCTTCATCTCAGTGAAAGAGGACGCAAATTCCGGCAGAGGCATGCGCGACCGAGAGCTTCGCATGAAAAAGGGCCGCGCCCAGTTCTATGACTGTGTTCGCGACCCTCAGAACCGTAGTGCCCCTACGAAGAGGCATCGTGTACCTGCCTTCAGATGGGCACACAATAAGGGCAAATACCTAGCCTAAGACCAGGCAGTGTCAGAATAGCGCACGCTGACCCAGCATAGGGCAGTGACACTACCTGCCTTGTATGAGCAAATCATCTTCACCGGATTTGTTCGTTTGCCCCTACGGATCCGCAAACTTAAAGCGCCCTCTTCAGAGAGGCGCTATTTCTTTGCCAGCGTGTCCTTGTATTTGCTGCGCCGGCAGGGCTTGGTCGAGCACTAAGGATCACACCGCTACAGGCGCACTCCCGCCCGGCGGCGGATTTCCCAAAGGCGAGAAGAATGCCTCCACACGAGTGCTCTTGAGTTTGGCCTAGTCAGAGCAGGAGCGTTGTGTTGGCCTGTTCTACGATTAGAGACCTTGCCCGGTTGCTCAGGCTGACCGGGGGCTCCTTAACCCTTTCCGCGGGGCCATGCTCCGGGGCGGTTCGGCTCTGGGCATACTCCTGCACTGTTCGAGGCTAAGAAGAAGAACACCAATATCATCGCCGAGTAGCCTGACTGCGTTGCGGGCGTACTCACGGAAACGCTCCTGGCAGACAATGGGCTCGTTGTCCCAGCGCCCGTTGTGCTCCGCTCGATGGAGTGCCTGCGCCACGAGTTCGATTTTGTAATCCATCTCCAGCATCTCCGTTGAGCGCTATTCAGACCCACATGCGACCGGTCGTAAGGATCTAGTTCTGGGCGAGACTGGCGATCAACAGGCTGGCTCCAACGAGAGAGCCGAAAGAAGTCACAAAGAGGATCGATGCCCGCCGAAATGATGGGCCTGTGTTGGCAACGCTCTTCGGATCCACCGTATCATCAGGATGAATTTTGGAAGATTGTACGGAGTTCATGAGCCGACCCAGCCTTTTCAATAACGTCAGATGGCCAGTAAACGGTGGTCACGCTGATCTATTCCATCACGGAATGTTCAAGACTGTTTCAGAACAATTTGCGTCGATGCATCATTGCCGCCAGCAAATACCCGAAAGCTTGGGAGTGCCCAAAGTGACGGGGGGATTGTAGCCTGCCTCGTTTGCTCGGTCCTATGCTCTGCACATCTGTCAGATCTAAACGCTATCCTGCGAAAGGCTGGTCGGATCATCACCCAACACCGACTTCTTTCGCGGGCGGAACTGGCCTGTTCGTCCCTGGTGCTTGACGAAGCCACAAGGACGGTGGCAACGGTCACCGTTCGGGAGAAACACGGCGGCAAGTGCGGCGGCTCCGCGTCGGTTCACTATGGAAATCGACCTGAAAACCGGAGCCGCTCAATGGGACAGGAACGCCGACACGGAGAAGAAGCCGATTCCACGGTGAGTCGCAGCACCAGACTATTCAGCGGCGGTCATGGTCCCGTCGTTCGCTGCGAAATCCATATGCTGTTGCGCCCACATCGCCGCCTGGGTGCGATTAGCTGCCTTGATCTTCCGCAGGATGCCCTTGAGGTGGACTTTGACCGTGGCTTCAGCCACTCCAAGTTCTCGTGCAATGTGCTTGTTTGAGGCGCCGAGGGTCAGATGGCTCAGGATCTGGGTTTCACGTCCTGAAAGTCTGCCGGCAATCCCAGTGGCCGCAGGGCCGATGACCACGGCGCCATCCGGGCGAGCCTGATGCTGGCGAATCGCGTCATCCCACAGGTTGAGTGCCAATGCCGGTGCGATGAAGGCTTCCCCCAGCATGATCAGTTCAAGCGCCTTGATCAGGGCCTCACGCTTCATCCCCGTTGAGCAAACCCCGTCCAAGCCTGCCTGAAAGGTCTGGGCCATGGCTGCGGGTTCCATGCTCTCAGTCAGCAGAACCACTCGAGCCGAAGGCCATTGCGCCTTGCAGTGCTCGATGGTCTCACTCAGGTCATCAGTCGCCGGGCTGCTGTAGATAAGGCACAGGACAGGCCCTTCTGGTGACCGGTCGGGCTTCGCGTCCGACACAATGAAGTGCGTTCCTGAGAGCATGTGGCTGACGCCACTGCGGATGAGCGCATTCTGGCAAACCAGAACAGTGGTCACAACGGCAGGTGCATTCTGAGCAATCGAGAGGATGTGCTCATTGTAGACGACGTCATGGTTCATGATTGTGTAGCCCCTAATTATGTTCAGCAATTTGCATCCGAGAGGACCCATGCTGGCCATCAGTGCTCGCTGAGAGGAGCCTTGATGGATAGGAGCATCAACCCAAGATGGGTCCACGTGAGCTGGACCTTGCAGCCCTTAACGACTGGTTAAGGTGTTGGTTCCTCCGCCAGGGCTACCACTGGAGAGGTAGTTCGCTGCGTCGCATAGGTATGGTGATAGAGCTCCGATTGAACACGGCAGGACGCGGAACGGCACGTGAAGCTCTATTGGATGAAAACCTCTGAGGCTTGGCCTGACAATAGCTGGCTGGAGACGAGCTGGACCTGCTTCGACGAAAGCAGGCCAGATCGGAACAGCGACAGCCGCTGGCACACCTACATCGGCAACATTCATCAGGAACCACATGGGCCACAAGTGGGCACGTGGACGTGGAGCCTGACCGCCACCCCACCCGGCCCGGCGCTTCCATTCTCGAGAAACGGCAGGGAAGCCAAGCGAGGGGATGCTGGGCGGCGCTTGACTGAGGCCTATGAGCGGATGCTGCGGTTCTATGGGCGCCTTGTGCCTACGCCTTCATCTTCACGGCATCAGGACCAGAGCTATGGCGGAAACTGGGTGATGACGGTGTGAGAAGGGCGGCGTATCGAGGCGGGTGTCGAGCCTGCCAGAACCTCTTCGAGAGAGCGATACGCCATGAACGACACTACCAATGTTTTGCGCCTTCGTCAGCCCGATACGATTGACGATCCCCTGACCGATATTCTGCGCGCCGGCGCCCGTAAATTGCTGGCCCAGGCCATCGAGATCGAGGCTGAGGCCTATCTCGCCAGCATGCGCGAGTTGAAGCTGCCGGACGGGCGTGAGCGTCTGGTCCGGCACGGCCATGGCCCCGAGCGCATGATCCAAACCGGCATCGGTCCGGTGGAGGTCAGCCGGGTCAAGATCCGCGACCGCGGCGCCACGGACGATGCCGACCGCATCCGCTTTACCTCGGCAATCCTGCCGAAATGGGCCCGGCGGACAAAGAGCTTGGATGCGCTGCTGCCGGTCCTGTATCTGCGCGGGCTCTCGACCGGCGACTTCCAGGAGGCGCTCTCAGCCTTGCTCGGTAAGGACGCCCCGAACCTGTCGCCGTCCGCCATCACCCGGCTCACCGGCGAATGGCAGGCCGAATACGAGCGTTGGCAGGCGCGCGACCTGTCGGCGCGCCGCTACGTCTACGTCTGGGCCGACGGCGTCTATCTCCAGGCCCGGATGGAGGATCAAGCCGAGTGCATCCTCGTGCTGATCGGTGCCACGCCAGAGGGCAAGAAGGAGTTGATCGGCTTCCGGGCTGGCGTGCGCGAGAGCGCCCAAAGCTGGCGCGAGCTTCTCGTCGAGATCAAGCGGCGGGGCTTGTCCGTTCCGCCCCGGATTGCGGTCGGGGATGGGGCTCTCGGCTTCTGGAAGGCGCTCGACGAACTCTTTCCCGGCACGCACCATCAACGCTGCTGGCTGCACAAGACCACCAACGTGCTCAACAAAGTGCCGAAATCCGTGCAGCCCGGCATGAAGGTGGCGCTGCGGGAGATTTATCTCGCGCCGACCCGAGCCCAAGCCGAGATCGCCATCGACCTGTTCGCCGAAGCCTATCAGGCGCGCTATCCAAAAGCCGTGGAGTGCGTGCGCAAGGACCAGCGGGCGCTGCTGGCCTTCTACGACTGGCCGGCTGAGCACTGGATCCATTTGCGGACGACAAATCCCATCGAAAGTGTGTTCGCGACGGTGCGGCACCGGACCGTGCGCACCAAGGGCGCGCTGTCGCCGACAACGGCGCGACTGATGGTGTTCAAGCTCATCATGGCAGCTTCGAAAAGCTGGCGGAGGTTGATGGGTGAAAACCAGTTGCCGAAGGTGATCGCCGGTGTCAGGTTTAAGGACGGCAGCGAGGTCATTCCGGTGCCGACAAACAGCGCCGCCTGATCGGCCCCGTCACCTAAATTCCGTCATAGCTCTCAGGACCAACCCCCGGGGCGCCTCGCCCGCCTGAGCTTTGACGTGCTGGATGAAACTCTCCAGCTTCATGTTGTGGGCATCTCGATAAAGCCGCCAGATTGCCTCGCCCCGCAAGCCAATGCTCTCAAGGTCCATGAGGATCATGAGCCCAACAAAGGGATCTTTCATGATCCGTCCGAGGACGGTGGCAGCGCCTACGTTACCGGCCGCAAGTGTTCCGACCGCTCCGGCCAGAGTGTCCGAGGTTTTGAGCATTTTCCGCAAACTTAATAGTGATTCTGGGGGACGACGCCTTTCATACTGAGGATTAGACCAAATTGCGGCTGAATCCTTTCTGAATTGAGGATCGATTACACTGGCATTTGCGAAAGAAAAGCTTGCAGTCCTGCAAGGACAAGCTTCGTGTAATCTTTTACACACGGCACAATGAGTGACGTTGATCGTGAAATGCGTGAGAAGCTGCAAAAGCTGGAGAGCATTGAGGCCCGGCTGTCGCAGCACGAAAAGACCACGCGCGTGGGCCTGATTTGGCTCACAATTCTGGCATTCGCCGTGCTCTTCCTCTTCGGCTACCACATCATCCGTCTGTAGAGCCATTCGAGGCGCAGCTAGCTCATTCCATACTGAGGTTATCGGAAATTCTGGACTATCTTCGCTCGCGCCCGTGAGGCTGATAAAACTAGGCAAGCTCGGGGTAAACCCATGCCAGATGAGCACGATGCCTTATTCAGCAACGAGAGAAGGACCCGCATCATCCTGCTCCTTCTCGCTCTTCTGTGTGTGGGCATCCTGACATTGGTAGTCGGATACCTCTTCTTCAATTTGTCGTTCGATCCATACAGCAATGGCCGGTTCCTCTGGTAGCCTGTTCTCCCTCGCAACTTTGAGATGCCAAGACTGGTGTTATCCGGACTTACGGCCCCTTACGTGGGGGCTTCTTTTGGCTCACGACGAACGCGAAAAGTAGGGCGAAGACCCCGATCACAATGATCGAGGTCAGGGCAATCTGGTCTCCGGACATCCGGTCTCCGTTGGGCGTGACTTCATCGGGAGGGTACCTGTATCAATCTGAGGACTATGCGGCTGAAGTTCCGACGATGGTCTCGACAAAGAGGGTGAGGCCAGCCCGCAGCACCATCTGTCCAGCCTCGTTTTTGACAGAGATGAAGTACGTTCGCTGGTCGTCGTCAGGAAGTGCATCTCTCGCGATATCCGCCAAGGCCCTTTGCGCCTCGCGTTTAGCTGCCGCGAGATCCGGCAGTTCAAGTCCATTGGAGTCCGGGACGAACTGGTCTCCATCGTAGGTGTCGAAGAAGTAGCGCGGCACGGGCCTGTCCTATGACTGGCGGATCGAGGACATGCGAGCCTTGCTCGACTCTTCCGCGGTGTCGAGTTCGGATTGGTTTCGGACCAACCTTTCCCGCTCTGCAGCCAGGGTGTCCCAGGTTCTAGCCATCTCCAGAAGCTGATTGCGCTGTTCCCCCTCAGGCATCTGCTTGGCGAGTACCCGACACTCTTCAGCGTGCTTTCTGTATTCTGCTGCGGTTTTCATGACTTGATAGACGCCCCCCAACCTGCTGCGGTCGTAGGCCCCATTGCCATACCGCCTAGGTAATCTGACCAACACAAGTTACGTTAACGGTCGAAGCCCAGCATCTATTCCCGCGATGGGGATAATCATGCAGTAGCATTGGCGGCCGGGTCGCGAGAGGATAGAAACCAGAACAAGACCGTTACAATGCCGACACGAACATGCTCAGGGGGGGCAGCATGTGGAACTGCATTGCCTCTGCGTCGATACTCGCCCTACTTGTTGGATCAGCTTCTGTTTTGATCCCCTTTAGCCTGCTTCATGTCCACTCGCGGCGACAGGGAGCTGTCATCGCTCTCGCGGGCTTCATCGGTTGCGCACTCGCAAGCGACGCGGGGCAGCCAGACCAAATACCGAATCCGGTCTCATCGGGACGCTCCTTTGGCGCCCCCTCGTTGATAGCTGCTTTCTACCAGAACCTCACCTCACAGGCCCAAGGCTGGAAGAGCGACTTGAGCGTACCGGCCGACCAATACGAATTCATGAAAATCTGTCACAAAGCACGCGTGAAATATTCACCAGGCGGGCGGGAGGATATGGTTGATGAGACCACTCAGTCTTATCGTGAGAAACTCCTTTGCAATACTTTCCCCAGCGCGAATGTGCAGAAGTGGGTCGGTCAGATTGCGGCTGTCTCAACCGATACAAATGGGCGCACTACATTAGCTGTTTCGCTTGATGCCAATACTACTATCCGGGCTGAGCATGACGAGTCCTTGAAGGTGACAAATGCTCCCATCATAGGTGCGCCTGGTGCTCTGTTTGAAAACTCTTTACTCGCTAAGGGGCAATGGATTCGCTTCTCCGGAAGTTTCATCAGAGCCGAACGGGACTGCTTCTCTGAGAAGAGCAGGACGCTCTCAGGGTCAATCCAAAAGCCGGAATTTGCCTTTCAGTTCTCTGATATCAGCTTAATCCCTTGATGGGTGAGCAGCCACGAAGTCCCCTGCCGCCCACTAAGAGCAGGCGGTACGTCAGGCGCTCTGGGCCGACTGCGGCTCCACCACCTGAGGCGTGGCCAGTTGCCGGATCACGTTGATGATGGTGTCGGGCAAATAGGGCTTGGCGAGGAAAGCAACCCTATCCGACAGGTCGTCGGGGCCGGGACGTTCTCGACCTGAGGTGATGACGATCCCGATCCCCGGCCAACGCTCCTGGATAGCCCGAGCCAAGTTGAGGCCGTTCATGGACCCTGCCGGCATCTCAATGTCGGTGACGACGACCTGAACGTCGGGACGCGCTTTGAGAACAGTCATTGCCTCATCGGCATTGACGGCCTCAAAGACCTTGAACCCGGCTTCGTCCAGGAAGTCGGTCATAAACATGCGTACCAGGGTCTCATCCTCGACCACGAGGACCACCATCCGTGTTTCTGAAGCTGACATGTGACCAGGATCTGCAAATGGGTGACGGAGTCCCAACAAAGGAGATGGGCTGCCGTTCCTAATCCTCATGATCCGGGGCCAGCACCCTGTGTGCCGCCGCACGCACAGACTCATGCTGTTCCGCAAAGGCTCTGTCTGGATCCGCAGGGTATCACTAACCCTCGAGAAGCGAGCGCCAACCGCGTATCTGCTGATCCGAGCAGAAGCGCAGCGGCTCGCCGAAAAGGCACCAACAGCCGACGCCAGCTTTGGAATGGGGAACCCAGAATCCCACCGGATCCGGGATCTTCGGAGGGGTCTCGTGCTCGATCATCCAGAGAAGTACGGGCGTGCCGTCCCGCGGCGCAAGATGGACTGGCCTCCAGCCATTTCCCGCATCGCCCTTCGTACCCGTAGCTTGACCGCTAGCCACGGCGGCACTGTCCCAAGCCTGAGATTAGCTCAGAAGGATGCCATTCGCCGATTGCGAATGGCGGAGACGGCGGCGAACAAAGCAGCGCCTACGAACATGGCTGCCGTGATGTCCCCCAGGATCTCGGCAAATGACTCGATCTCGCTCAGGTCATAAGCGAGGGCTTCGTACAACTCGTACAAGCATCCTGAAGCTGCGCCGGGGAGAGCCCCAAGATAGGCCAGCATCTCAGTATCCCACCTCTTGGTGGCAGTGATGGCCGAGTGACTGACGAGACTTAGAGACAACGCAGATCCTCCGGTGTCCTTAAGCTGACAGCCTCCAACTACCGACAGCCTAGCTTTGTTCCGCTACAGCGCCCGGACCTGCCTGATTGACCCGCATTGTCGCTTGTCCATACTGTCCACGATGAAGCGATTGCTCAGTCGAATCCGCAGATCCATTGACCGCTTTTTTAAACGACGGCGTCAAGACGGGCTCACACCGGTCGAGTACGAAGCTGTATGCCTGATCACCTATGAAGGCGCGGCGGCATACGCCCGTGCCCGGCAGCAGGCTTTTTATTGCCGCTCTCGTGGAAGCGAAAAGGGCTTCCGGTACTGGTCAGCCGTTGCAGCCGAGATTGATCGACGGGCAGGTGCCAGTTGCAAGGTTGAATAAGCGAAGCGGGAGCCCGCATCCGAGTTAGTAAGGCTCAGCGGTTCGATGGCTAAGCCAACTACAAAGGTAGGGAACAAGGTGGGGAAGCTTCGCGACTCTTCCCATATTAAGCCACAATTTCAATTACTTAGAAAGAAATGATGGCGGAGACGGAGGGATTCGAACCCTCGATACCCTTTTGGGGTATGCTCATTTAGCAAACGAGTGCCTTCAGCCGCTCGGCCACGTCTCCAGGCGAAAGGGCCGGATCTGGGATCCGCTTCGCAGGTGGCGCAATAGACGCGAACAGAGTCCCTTCGTCAAGGTCCAAAATCGTCCGGTCGCATGCATGGCGAAAGGGGAAACCGGCCTCCGGCTCCTCAGGTGGGTTCTACCAAAACAGATGGGACAGGGCGAGGCTTGCGAGCCCGATGCTTGACAGGAACACCGGAAACCACCTCGGACATGCGTCTTGTGCTTCGTCGAGTTCCACGCCGTCCCTCCTTTGATTGCTGAACACGCCCTATAAGAACGGCTGCGCGTCTGGAAGGGAAGGGGCCGGACTGGTGAAATATAGGCCTCTCCGCTCAAAGGGAGGGCATGATGCGTGCCAGGGAGCGCCGCTGTGCTTCATCTAGGATACCGGCGCGGTCTCGGTGGCGTCGTAGAGGCGCCGGATCTCCTCGAAGCTGCGGATGGCCGGGGCCGAGGGACGGACGATGACGGCGCTCAGCTGTCTGAACTTGTCGTCGGCCCAGTCCTCCACGACCACCGCGATGGCGTCCCGAAGCGGCAATGTCGCGACCTTGCACGCCATGGTCGAGCCGCTCGTCCGTTCGAACGGCCGGCTCAGGGCAAGAAGATCCACCATCTCGTCCAGATCAGGGGCTACGGTCACAATGCTCTCCACTGCGAAGGTTCCGACGACATCGGCCATTGGCAGCCAATTGTGGCAACCGAATGCCCAAGCTTGCGGCAAGCTTGCCGACAGCGACGATGTTCAGGGAAAAGGACCGCTCCGGCTCACGGCACAGGTCTTCGGGCCGGGTACCGAAAGTGCTTGAGCAGCTCGTCGCTGTGGCCGACCAGCAGGGCGGCCTCCGCGGGCAAGGCGTCCTCGGTCACGCATTCGAAACCTGAGAAGAATCCCAGGAATGTCGTGTTCGGAAGGCTCATCAGCAGGATCGACTGGCCGGATGCCGGATCGGCGGCCGCGGCGAGCATCATTTGCTTCGGGCCACCGAGCTTGACGAAAAGCTCTTCGAACTGGTCCTGCGTCGGGCCCCAGTCAGCGGGGCCGATTGCCTTCTTTGCCCAGAGCATGGCCACGTCCCGCTCCCGAAGAGCCCATCGTCAGACACATCCTAACCCAGTCGGATCCCACAGGCGAGAGACAGCGTGACGGCCGCGAAACCGAGTCGGCGGCCGACCGGGCATTGCGAGATCCGCGACGCGGAAGGGGCCTAGTTCAGGCTGTTCTTTCCGATGGGTTCGCCCCCGTCGGATGAGGGCCCGGAGAGATTGTCCGAGCCGTCAGGAATGATGAGCACGGAAACGGCGCGGCCGATGGAAGCCAGCATGTCGGCTGCGTCGAAGGCGGATCGCTCTGCATCCTGTCGGGTTGAGAATGCCGACTGTTCCCTATCGGCGTAAGTCACCAGCCACTCGTCCTGAAACCTGAAGACGACAAAGCGGTCCGTATGCATCAGCGCCTCCTACGCTCCGCTTCGCAGCGGAGCCCTCGCAGGCTAGCCGAAGACGATTTTTCGGAGGAGGACAACGATGGAGGTAGGAGGCAGGTCAAAAGGATAGAGCGCCCGGCCGCCTGAGACAGCCGTGGCGCTCTCCCCGGATGATCGCCCCGGTGACCGGGCGGTCAGGTCAGGCGCTGGGGATCCGGCCCTCGGGTGTATACTGGTCAACGGCCTGCGGAAGTTCCCTCGACAACCGAGCCAGAATTTCCTCACGGGACAGGCCGGTCTGCTGCGTCAGGGTCGCCAGGGTGTCGGGCCCGATCGCCTGCTCCAGCTGGTGGGGAGCGACCTCCTTATTGGGGCCGGTTCCAACCCAGGAATCGGCGATGTCGCCCTGACCGTTCTGCCGAAAGCTGTCGACGAGCTCGCCCAGGCCGCCACTCAGAATGCCACCCGGATTCTGACCGCTCAGGCCACCCAGGAGACCGCCCAAGCCCCCAAGGCCGCCTCCCAGGGCACCTCCTAGGGCGCCGCCCAGGCTGCCTTGCTGATGTCCGGAACCGCCCGGGGCTCCCGGCGCTCCAGCCGGATTGTTCCCCAAGCCACCGAGCATCTCGGCGATCTTGTCCCGGTTCTGAAAGCCCGCAACGGCAAGAAGCCCCAACAGGGCAGTCATGGATGGAAAGCCACGGCTCATGTGTTCCTCCTCGTTCGATGCACGAGAACCGCAGGGGCGGGGAAACGGTTCCATGGGACAGCGGCCCGCTTCGGCTTTGAGGTGCGGCCTCCCTGGCCTGATTCACCAGGAAAGGTTGATTGCTTCCAAGCAGCCCGGCGAGCGAAGCCGCCTCCTCCAGGTAGAATTGAATGCATCTTCTCAATTAAGGGGCGCCGAATGATATTGCGTGACTTGTGCGTCGACGCACGCTCCGCGCAGGAGCGCAATCTCGGCGCGTTGCCGTCCAAGATACTGAAGCGATTGGACAAATCATTTCTTCGGTCACTCCAGGTAGGCTAGCCCATCAACTTTGCAATCTTGCAGGCGCTCTTTGCACATGCGTAAACGGCCGAGCTCGGGCCTGAGCAAACAATCCTAAATTCGCATCTTCAAAGAGGATAGAGTTTTGTCTGAACAACATCAGTATCCCGTCGCTTCGATCAGTTCATCGGCCCTGGCTGCGATCGCCGCCGATGTCATTCATGGCACTGACGACAGTGAAGTGCTGAACGGGAACAACAATGCTTCCGCCGATTACGCCGACGTCATCTATGGCCATGGCGGCAACGACACGATCAACGGTGGGGACGGCAAGGATTATCTCGACGGCGGCGCCGGAAACGACGTTCTCAACGGCGGCGACAACAATGACGATACCCTCGTCGGCGGCGACGGCGCGGACGTTCTGAACGGTGGGTCCGGGGTGACCTACTGGGATTACGCATCCTATGCCGGTTCGGCGACCGGGCTGGTCATCAACCTGCGCGACACTGCGCTTAGCACCGGCGACGCGGCGGGCGACGTCTACAACTCAATCGAAGGGATCATCGGGACTGCCCATAACGATCTCATCATCGGAAACGGCGACAAGCACGTGCTGTCGGGTGGAGCCGGCAACGACACCATCATCGGCGGATCCGGGCAGGAGATCATGGACGGCGGTGACGGCATCGACACCGTGTCCTACGCCCTGTCGGGACAGGGCGTTTCCGTCAGCCTCAATGCAGGCGGAGGCGGGGTCAACGACTCGCTCAGCGACACGTGGGTGAATTTCGAGAACGTCGTCGGATCCAACTACAACGACTCGCTCACCGGCGACGGGAAGGCCAACTATATCTCGGGCGGCCTCGGCAACGACTCGCTTTATGGCTCCGGGGGCGACGACACACTCGATGCCGGTGCGGGCACGGACCATATGCAGGGCGGCGAGGGCAGCGACGTCTATTACGTCGACAACGCCAACGACGAGGCCCGCGAGCAATCCTACCATGCGGGCACGGACACGGTCATCGCGAGCGTGAGCTACGATGTCGGGATGAGCGCCGTGGAGGTTCTCCGGGCGGCGGACGGCCAGGCTCCGATCAATCTGACGGGCAATGAATACACCACCACCCTGATCGGCAACGAGGGCAGCAACGTCCTCAGCAGCAAGGGTCGCGGCAGCGTCATGCATGGCGGCGGCGGAAACGATGTCTATTACGTCGACAATGCCAACGACGTCATCGTCGATACGGGCGGCGTGGATGTGGTCTATGCCAGCACCAGCTTCACCCTGGCGGCGAATTCCGGAATCGACACTGTCTATGCGGTCGGCGACGTGCCCGTTCTGAACGGCAATGCGTTCGACAACGTGCTGCTCGGAACCTCGTCCAAGAACACGATGAACGGCGGTGCCGGGAACGACATGATCTACGGCAAATCCGGAAAGGACCTCCTGACCGGCGGCACGGGCAAGGACTGGTTCGTGTTCGACACGACGCTCGGCAAGTCCAACACCGACACGATCAAGGACTTCAAGGCGGGACAGGACAAGATCGTGCTGGACAACGCCCTGTTCAAGGCGAACAAGTCGTTCTACGCCGCGATCAAGAAGGGCACTCCCGACAAGCCCCTCAAGCTCGCCAAGGCGTTCTTCACGGTCGGAAGCCATGCCGACGACCGGAACGACTTTCTCGTCTACAACAAGAAGACGGGTGTCCTGTCCTATGACAAGGACGGTTCCGGTGGTGCGGCGGCCGTCGAGATCGCCAGGTTCAGCAACAAGACGGCGATGAGCGAGAAGGACTTCTTCATCATCTGATCACGGAAGTCGTGGGCCCCGCAGGAGGCTGCGGGGCCTTTGCACGGAGGTTCCAGGCGCGGGCTCGCGCCGCCCGTCGGATTGACGAAGTGTCCGTCCGTGCGGAATCTATGCGCCCAAGTTCGGGATGGCTTTGACGGGGTGGGTGATGACGACGTTCGATGTGGCTGTGATCGGGCTCGGCGCCATGGGAAGCTCCGCCCTTTTCGACCTTGCGCGCCGGGGGCGGCGCGTGATCGGCATCGAACAGTTCGAGCCCGGTCATGACAGGGGCTCGTCGCACGGCGAGAGCCGGATCATCCGGCTCTCCTATTTCGAGCATCCGTCCTATGTGCCGCTGGCCCGCCGGGCCATGGAGAAGTGGCGCGACCTGGAGGCGATCTGCGGCCAGACGATCCTCACCGTCACGGGCGTTCTGGAGGCCGGCTATCCTGGTTGCCCGATCGTCGAGGGATCGCTCGAAGCGTCCAGGACGCACGGCCTCGACCACGAGGTCCTGAGTGCCGCCGAGATCAACAGGCGCTTCCCCGCGTTCAAGCTGCCGTCCCATTGGTCCGGATTGTATCAGCCGGACGGCGGCTTCCTGCGGCCGGAACTCGCGATCCAGCAGTTCGTCCGCCTTGCAGAGCACCATGGGGCCGACGTCCGGACGAAGACCCGCGTCCTGGCGATCGAGCCGCTCGGCTCGGGCGTGCGCGTGAAGACCGATTCCGGCGAGATCGAAGCCGCGTCCGTGGTCATCGCGGCGGGGGCCTGGATCGGCGATTTCGCACCCGGGCTGAGGCCGAATCTCAGGCTGACCCGGCAGGTGCTCGGCTGGTTCGAGCCGCTGAAGTCGGCTTCCTACGCTCCGGACCGCTGCCCGGTCTTCATCCTCGAATCCGAGGACGATGCCTGTTACGGGTTCCCAGATTTCGCCGGCACCGGCGTCAAGACGGCCTCCCACCGCCGGGGAGACGATCTCGCTTCGGCTGACGACCTCGCGCAGAACGGCGGAGCTGACGACGAGGCCCAGATCCGCCGCATGCTCGCCCTCGCGATGCCGGACGCGAACGGACCCCTGAAGGCGATGCGGACCTGCATGTATACCCGCACCCCAGACGAGGATTTCGTAATCGATCGGTCTGCGGCCGATCCGCGAATCATTCTCGCCTCGCCCTGCTCCGGACACGGCTTCAAGTTCGCGAGCGTGATCGGAGAGGTCCTGGCCGACCTCGCTCTTGGAAAAGTGCCCGCCAACGACATCTCTCGTTTCAAGCTTGATCGCTTTCGGTCGCAATCGGCCTGAGGCGGCGAAGCAAGCAGCAGGAGGCACCGCCATGAAGAGAAGCTACGTCTGTCACCTGTCCATCCTGGCCTTGCTGGCCGGAAGCGGCTTTGCCCGCGCGCAGGACATCACCATCGCGGTGGCCGGTCCGATGACTGGTGCCGTGGCCACCATCGGCGAGCAGCTCAAGCATGGCGCCGAGCTCGCCGCGCAGGCCATCAACAAGAGCGGCGGCGTGAACGGGAAAAACGTCAAGGTCGTCATCTACGACGACGCCTGCGATCCGAAACAGGCCGTCGCCATCGCCAACCGCATCATCGCCGAGGGCATCAAATTCGTTGACGGCCACGCCTGCTCGGGCTCCTCGATCCCGGCCTCCGAGGTCTATGCCGAGGCGGACGTCCTGATGATGAGCCCGGCGTCCAGCAACCCGGCCATGACCGACAAGGCAGCCGAGCAGGGCTGGTCGACCATCATGCGGCTCTACGGCCGCGACGATGCCCAGGGCAAGTTCATCGGGCCGTGGATCAAGCAGAATTACGGAACCAAGAAGATCGGGATCCTGCACGACAAGAGCGCTTATGGCAAAGGCCTTGCGGACGTGGTCAGGGCATCCCTCAACGGCGCCGGCGTCAAGGAGGTTCTCTACGAGGGCATCAACCCGGGCGAGAAGGATTACAAGGCGGTGGTCAACCGCCTCAAGAGCCAGGGCGTCGAGTTCCTCTATTTCGGCGGCTACCACACCGAAGCGGGGCTCATGATGCGCCAGGCGGCAGACCAGAACTTCAAGTTCCAGCTCATGATGGGCGACAGCATCGCCACGCCGGAATTCGGCGCCGTGGCCGGCCCTGCGGCGGACGGAACCCTGTTCACGTTCCCGCCGGACGGTCGCGACAGCGACACGGCCAAGGGAGCCCTCGAGCAGTTCCGGGAGATCGGCTTCGTGCCCGAAGGCTTCACCCTTTTCTCCTACGCGACCGTCCAGGCGATCGCGGGCGGGATCGGCAAGGCCGGGAGCGCGGACCCGAAGGCCGTGGCCAAGACCCTGCGCAGCACGACCGTCGATACGGTCCTCGGGCCGGTCACCTTCGACGAGAAGGGCGACATCAAGGATCCGAAATACAACATCAACGTCTGGAAGGGCGGCTCGTACAGCAAGCTGACCCAGTAAGGGGCGCCGGCCTGAAGCGGCAAGGGCGGCTCCGTCGGAGCCGCCCTGGTTCTCGTCAGGAGCGGGTTCAGTCGCGGGCGGCGGCCTTGTCCTGCTCCCGGGACGGGACGAGGTGCTCGATCGACACCCATTCGGTACAGGCTCTGAGAATGGGGGCAAGATAAGCGCGGTTGCCTTCGATCTCGACCACCCGGCACGAATAGGCCCTCCGGTCGCCCGGGGGACGGTAGATGACCGTCGAGCCGGGTTTGATGTCATGAGGTCGGGCCGCGGCCCGGCAGGTCGTCGGCGGAGCGTCACCCTGCATGTTGTCCTGCGCGAGAGCGGCCTGCTGGCTGGCCCGGTAGCGCTCGAGGGCTTCGATCGCCACCCTGGCCCGGTCGCGATACCGGTCGCAGACGACCCGCATCAGGGTCCCTTTCTCCCGACCCGGATACCAGGTCACGCCCCCGATCTTGGCCAGTTCCTCCGCGACAATCTCGATTTCTTCCTCGGTCATTGGCTGCAATCCCTCATGAGCCATTGGAATGGGCTCAGGTCTTGTGAATGCACCCACCCGGCCTGACCGGCTGAGCGCCCATGCCCCAAAGAGCTGGTGTTCTTGACTTCGTCGGCTGGCGTTCGAACGACGCCGTAGGGTGAGACGTTTGACTACGCTCTTAATTCCATCATGCGCTTCTGCAGAATTGCGAGCTGCTGGATGTAGGGCTGCCGCCGCTCGTAGTGGCGGGCCTTCAGCTTCTCCAGAGCACGGATCTTGATGTTGGCATCGGGCGACGTGTTGAGCTTCTCGCGCTCCTGTTCGTAGTCGAAATCGAGATCGGCCAGGGTTGCCAGAAGAGACTGCAGCAACGGCTGGAAAGAGGGGGAATACATTCTAGGAAGGAGAGCCCCGTTATTCGCTTCTTCGTTATGAAACCTAGTATCGTTCATCTCTTCCCTCGTATTAACTTTGCGTTAATAGGGACCCACGATACTAAGGTAGGATTACCCCGTCTGTTGGGAAGCCGACAAAGCCGGAAGAAATCTTCATTCAGCGCGCGCTGTTGCGATGGCGCGCCGGAGCCGGGCGAGACCGGGGGCTCGGTTCCGTCTGCGGGCGGCCCTCCGGCATGAGCTTTTCGAAGCTCTGGCGGATCGCGTGGTAGCACTCGCATGCGGTGTCCTCGAGCCCGGCCCGGTTGGTGATCCTGATCGTGCCTCGACCCTGGCTGATGAGGCCCATCCGCTGCAGCGCGCTCGTGACGCTGCTCACGCTCGACCGCTGAACACCGAGCATCTCGGCCAGGATTTCATGGGTGAGGGGAATGTCGTCCGTGTCCGTCCTGTCGCGGGTGCCCAGGATCGCGCGGCAGCACCGGGCCTCCACGCTGTGAACGGCGTTGCAGGCAACGGTCTGGAGCGTCTGTGTCAGGAGAGCCTCAGAATAGCGGAAGAGCACGCGGCGAATGGCGGGACGCGTTTCGAGCGCCCTGCTCAACCGCTCCAGGGCGACGCGCGATGCCGTGCCGGCGATCTGGGTCACGTAGCGGCCGAAGGACTGGCGGGTGACGAGGGCGCTCACGAAGCCGAAGACGGATTCCCGGCCGAACACCGCCATTTCGACCGAGCCGCCGTTCTGCAGATCGGTCACGAGGGACACGACTGCGTCATGGGGGAAATAGGTGTGCCGGATGGCCTCGCCGCTCTGGTACACGACCTTTCCGCGTGGCAGTTCGACGATTTCGAGATGGGGCTCGAGCCACGCGTAGTCGTCGGGCTCCAGTGCCGCGAGGAGCTGGTTCCTTCGATGGAGAGCGGCCTTCGTCCCATTTTTCATGGCAGGATCATCACCGCTTTCGAGAGGCCCGGAAAAACAGGCCGGACATTCGTACAGACCAACACCGTGGCAGCGTCAGGATGCTCAATCTCGCGCCGTCCGCGTGAATGGACGGTTCGGGCTCAGGACATTTCTCCTTGCCGGGAGCCGGGCGCTGGATGCCCGCCGCTGGGAAACGACGACGCGGTGCCTTTGTGCCATGAGCTGACGGGCATGCCTCCAAAGAGTAGAGCACCTCCAATCACCCCGCGAGTCCGCTTCTGCATTGGCGTCATGGGCCCATGCGCGTCAGCAGGGACGAAACCGGTTTACCGCTCCCGCCGAAGGCTTCAGCATGGCCCGGGATCGAATCCTTCAGGAGAATTTTGCATTGAGCACGCAATCGCCCTCGCATCGCACGCACGGCAGCCCGGAGGATCTGGCCGATTCGACGGGAGCCGAGCTCCTCGACGCCTATGCCCGGAAGGCGGTGTCGCCGGTCGATGTCACGAGAGCGGTGATCGCTCGCATCGAGGCTTACGAGCCGCAGCTCCAGGCGCTCTATGCCTTCGATCCTGACGCGGCGCTTCGCGACGCGCGTGCGTCCGAGCAGCGCTGGATGAGCGGGCAGGCGAGGGCGCTCGACGGAATTCCCGCGACCATCAAGGAAAACATCGCAACAAAGGGTGTCCCGGTGCCGCTCGGCACGGCCGCGCGACCGCTCGTCCCTGCCGCCGAGGATGCGCCCGCGGCGGCGCGCCTCCGCGAGGACGGCGTGGTCATTCTCGCCAAGACCACCATGCCGGATTACGGCATGCTCTCCTCGGGCCTGTCGAGTTTCCATCCGCTCGCGCGCAATCCATGGGACCTCGCGAAGAACCCGGGCGGCAGCTCGGCCGGGGCGGGCGCTGCAGCGGCGGCCGGCTACGGACCGTTCCATATCGGCACCGATATCGGCGGCTCGATCCGCCTGCCGGCCTCGTGGTGCGGCGTGTTCGGCCTGAAGCCTAGCTTCGGCCGCATTCCCATCGACCCGACCTATTACGGTCGCGTGGCCGGGCCGATGACCCGCACCGTGCGGGACGCGGCCCTGATGATGACGAGCCTCACGAGGCCGGACGTCCGCGACCCCATGAGCCTGCCGTATCAGGATCTGCCGTGGCTCGATCTCGGCATCGATCTCAAGGGTCTCAGGATCGGCGTGATGATGGAGGCCGGCATTGGCCTCACGCTCGATCCGGAGGTCCGGGCGGCCGTGGAGAGGGCCGCAAAAGCCTTTGCGGCGGCTGGCGCCAGCGTCGAGGAGATGCCGCCCTTCATCACCCGCGAAATGCTCGACGGCCTGGACGATTTCTGGCGCCAGCGGGCGTGGACGGACATCGCTCCCTTGAGCGATGAGGATCGCGGAAAGATCCTGCCCTACATCCTGCAATGGGCCGAGGGCGGCCGGGACCTGACCGGCGCCGCGGTCTACAGCGGCATGAACCAGATGATGGTGATGCGCCACGCGGCCGTCGCCGCCACGCACCGCTTCGACTTCGTGATCTCGCCAGTGGCGCCCTGCGTCGCCTACCCGGCCGAACTGGCATCTCCCATCCACAACCCGGAGGAGCCGTTCGAGCATATCGGCTACACGGTCGCGTTCAACATGTCCGATCAGCCCGCCGCCTCCGTCAATACCGGCTTCACGACGGCGGGACTCCCCATCGGGCTCCAGATCATCGGCCGCCGCTTCGACGACGTAGGCGTGCTGCGGCTCTCGCAGGCCTGGGAGGAGATGTGCCCGGACCGGCGGCCCTGGCCGAAAGTGTAGCGTGGCAGGTCTGCGGCCGCCGGCCATGACGAGGAGCGGACGGGGTTGAAGCGACATCAGGGCCGCGATAGGTGGGTTCCCCGTCTCCGCGCCTGCTGATAAACAGCCGGCATGACATACAAGGTTGCCGCCCTCTACCAGTTCGTGCCGCTGCCGGACTACCGGGAGCTGAAGGACCCGCTATACAGGATCTGCCTGGATCTCGGGATCAGGGGCACGCTCCTGCTCGCCCAGGAGGGCATCAACGGGACGGTGGCCGGCTCCAGTGAGGCCATCGACGCGCTGATGAGCGAATTGCGCGACGGCGCAGTTTTCGAGGGACGCCTCGACAATCTCGAACTCAAGTTCTCGACCGCGGCCGAGATGCCGTTCAAGCGCATGAAGGTGCGGCTCAAGAAGGAGATCGTGACGCTGGGCGATCCACAGACCGATCCCCTGCGCCGCGTCGGCACCTATGTGTCGCCGGCCGACTGGAACCGGCTGCTGGAGGAGCCCGGCATCGTGCTCCTCGACACCCGCAACGATTTCGAGGTTGAGATGGGCACCTTCGCGGGCGCCGTCGATCCCCGGATCAAGCGCTTCAGCGAGTTCAAGGACTTCGTGAAGGCGGAACTCGACCCGACGCGGCACCGGAAGGTCGCCATGTTCTGCACGGGGGGCATCCGGTGCGAAAAGGCCAGCTCCTACATGCTGGCCCAGGGTTTCGAGGAGGTCTTCCACCTCAGGGGCGGCATCCTCAAATACCTGGAGGAGGTTCCGGAGGCGGAGAGCCGCTGGAACGGGGGGTGCTTCGTGTTCGACGAACGGGTGGCGCTCGGCCACGGGCTCGTGGAGCGCTCGGGTGAGACGGGACCGTCCGATGAATGACGTCGAAGGCCGCATCGAAGCGCTCGAAGTACGCCTCACCTACCAGGACCAGGTGGTCGAGGACCTGAACCAGACGGTCATCGCTCAGTGGAAGCTGATCGATGGCCTGAAGCGCCAGCTCAACGAGCTGCTCGACCGGGTCCAGGAGGTCGAGGACAATGCGGGCGGCCCGTCCGCCTCCGAGCCCCCGCCGCCGCACTACTAGTCGACCTGAACGGTAGCCAGAGACGCTTAGCAGACTGCGCTGGCGTCTTCTGGTTACGGCCGGGATCGCACCGGCTATCGCAATCCGGTGAGGCGCGGTGCTTCACATCATCGGGATCACCGGCACAAGGTCGGTGATGACGGGCATCAGGCATCTTGTATCGCGACCACCTTCCATCGCGAAATGAGCTCTTGGCATCCGGTTCCGGAGAGTGCCAAAAAATTTTCACGCCCCCTCTTGAACGGTCAAGATTGCCAGACCAAATCATCGACCGCGGAGGCCCGAGAGGCTCCGCTTGAGCAGTCAACATGCTGATATCATTGGAGGAAGCTTCATGAAGTTCCGTCCTTTGCACGACCGGATCGTGGTCCGGCGTATCGACGCCGAGGAGAAGACGGCGGGCGGCATCATCATCCCGGACACCGCCAAGGAGAAGCCCCAGCAGGGCGAGGTGATCGCCGTCGGGCCCGGCGCCCGCGACGAACAAGGCCAGCTGGTTCCCCTCGACGTGAGGGCCGGCGACCGCGTGCTCTTCGGCAAGTGGTCCGGCACGGAAGTGAAGATCGACGGCGAGGATCTCCTGATCATGAAGGAGAGCGACGTCATGGGCGTGCTCGAAGAAACCGCCGCCCAGAAGAAGGCCGCGTAAGGCCGATCCCACCATCAGAGTCACACATCGTTACGTCTCATCAGGAGTGACGAACAATGGCTGCTAAGGAAGTCAAATTCGCCCTGGACGCCCGCGAGAAGATGCTGCGCGGCGTCGATATTCTGGCCGATGCCGTGAAGGTCACGCTGGGCCCCAAGGGCCGCAACGTGGTGATCGAGAAGTCCTTTGGGGCTCCGCGCATCACCAAGGACGGCGTCACCGTCGCCAAGGAGATCGAGCTCTCCGACAAGTTCGAGAACATGGGCGCCCAGATGGTGCGCGAGGTCGCGTCCAAGCAGAACGATCGCGCCGGTGACGGCACCACGACGGCGACGGTTCTGGCCCAGGCCATCGTGCGCGAGGGCGCCAAGGCAGTGGCCGCCGGCATGAACCCGATGGACCTCAAGCGCGGCATCGACATGGCCGTCGAGGCCGTCGTGGCGGATCTCAAGAAGAACGCCAAGAAAGTGACGTCCAACGACGAGATCGCCCAGGTGGGCACCATTTCGGCCAACGGCGACGCCGATGTGGGCCGCATGCTGGCGGAGGCCATGCAGAAGGTTGGCAACGAGGGCGTGATCACGGTCGAGGAAGCCAAGTCCCTGGAGACCGAGCTCGAAGTCGTGGAGGGCATGCAGTTCGACCGCGGCTACCTCTCGCCGTACTTCATCACCAACGCCGAGAAGATGCGCGTGGAGCTCGAGGATCCCTACATCCTCATCCACGAGAAGAAGCTCTCCGGCCTCCAGGCCATGCTGCCCGTGCTCGAAGCGGTGGTTCAGACTGGCAAGCCGCTCCTCATCATCGCCGAGGACGTGGAAGGCGAGGCGCTCGCCACTCTCGTGGTCAACAAGCTGCGTGGCGGCCTGAAGATCGCCGCCGTGAAGGCTCCGGGCTTCGGCGACCGCCGCAAGGCCATGCTCGAGGACATCGCCGTCCTGACCAAGGGACAGGTCGTGTCCGAGGATCTCGGCATCAAGCTCGAGAACGTCACCGTGCAGATGCTTGGCCGCGCTAAGAAGGTAGTGATCGAGAAGGAGAACACCACCATCGTGGACGGGGCCGGCGACCGGCGCGACATCGAGGCCCGCGTTTCGCAGATCAAGGCGCAGATCGAGGAGACCACCTCGGACTACGACCGTGAGAAGCTGCAGGAGCGTCTGGCCAAGCTCGCCGGCGGCGTCGCGGTGATCCGCGTCGGCGGCGCGACCGAGGTCGAGGTGAAGGAGAAGAAGGACCGCGTCGACGATGCCATGCACGCCACGAAAGCGGCCGTCGAGGAGGGCATCCTGCCAGGCGGCGGCGTGGCCCTGCTGCGGGCCCTCAAGGGGCTGGACGGCGTGAAGCCGGCCAACGACGATCAGAAGACCGGTGTCGAGATCGTACGCCGCGCCCTGCAGGCGCCGGCGCGCCAGATCGCCCTGAACGCGGGCGAGGACGGCTCCGTCATCGTCGGCAAGGTGGCGGAGGCGACGGGCTACTCTGCCGGCTGGAATGCCCAGACCGGTGAATACGGCGACCTCTACAAGCTCGGCATCATCGATCCGGCGAAGGTCGTGCGCGTCGCGCTCGAGGATGCCGCGTCCGTCGCAGGTCTCCTCATCACCACCGAGGCGATGATCGCCGAGAAGCCCAAGAAGGAAGCCGCGCCCGCGATGCCGGCCGGCGGCATGGACTTCTAAGCGCTAGCGCATCGTGCGGCCCCAGAGGGCCGCGTCGGGGAAAAGTGGTCCTGCTTCTGTGTCCGATGCTTTAGGTCATCGAAAGCTCACGGACGGCGCCGCGCAAGCGGCGCCGTTTTCTTTGGTCCGTCGATCTGCGACCATCATGCCGGCACGGCGTTGGAAGGAGGCGTGATGTCCGGTCGATGGTGGCGAAGACCTCTGGTGAAACCGCAGGCTCTCAGGGCCGGCGATCGTGTGGCCGTCGTGTCCACGAGCTGGGGCGGTCCGGCGGTTTTTCCGCATCGCCATGACGCCGGCAAACGGGTTCTGTCCGAAGTCTTCGGGTTGGAGCCCGTCGACATGCCCCATGCCCGCCGCGACGCCGCATGGCTCGACCGGAATCCCGAGGCCCGCGCCGAGGACATCCATTCGGCCTTCGCGGATCCGTCGATTCGGGGCGTCATCGCGAGCATCGGCGGGGACGATGCGATCCGGCTCATCCCGCATGTCGATCTCACCGTGATCGCGGATAATCCAAAGGTCTTTCTCGGCTATTCGGACCCAACGGTGCTGCATTTCGGCTGCCTCAAGGCCGGCCTCGGCTCGTTCTATGGTCCGACGGTCATGGCAGGATTTGCGGAAAACGGCGGCATGCACGCTTTCGCGGAACAGTGCCTGCGAAGGGCCGTCTTTCAGTCGGATCCCATCGGCGAAATCCCGCCGAACCGCGACGGCTGGACCGTCGAGCATCTGCCCTGGAAGGATCCGACGAACCAGACGCGCCGCAAAACGCTCCAGCCCTCGACCGGACCCCGCATCCTGCAGGGAACCGGCTTCGCGCGCGGGCCTCTTCTGGGCGGATGCGCCGAGGTTCTCGAGATGCTGAAGGGCTCGGACTGGTGGCCGCCCGTCGATTACTGGGACGGGGCGATGCTCTTCTACGAGACATCGGAGGAGGCGCCGCCGGCCGCCGGCGTCGTGCGCTGGCTGCGCAATTTCACCGCCCAGGGGATCCTGCCGCGCCTCGCCGGGATCCTGCTCGGACGGCCGGGCGGCCAGACGGACCAGGCATACAGGGCGGCGCAGGAGGCGGCAGTCCTGCGCGCACTCGCCGAAGCGGGACTGGAGCACCTGCCGGTCCTGGCCGAGTGCGATTTCGGCCATACCGACCCGATCGCCACGCTGCCTTACGGCGCCATGGCCGAAATCGACTGCCGGCGGGCGCGGCTGACGATTCTGGAGCCCGGCGTGACGGCGAGCCTCGGCTGAGGCGGTTTCCGACGTCGAGAGCATCGGGCCCGAAGACGGGTTCGCCCTTGGGTCCGACACTTCTTCTCATGGCTGTCGCATCGCCGGGAGCGGAACACGAAGGCCTGCTCGATGCGCTAGCGGTGCCTGATCAGAGATCCGTCATCCGGGTCCGCCACGCTGGTCTGGATCGAGCCCGTCGTTTCCTCGGGCGCGGTCCTGCGCAACTGGTTTACGAAAGCCGTCAGGCTGTGCATCTTCCCCGCTTCCGGAGCCAGCACGGCGAGGGCGCTGCTGTCGAACGGCTCCTCCTCGATCGTGCCGTCGTTCATGATCGTCGTCTTGATGCCGGTCTGCATATCGAAGGAGACGGACTTCACCTTCGTCTGACGCTGCGGACTGATCGGTTCAGCAATGACCAGGGAGGCCGCGACGGCGGATGCGAGCACCGGCTTGGCCGGCGCGCGGACGACGGTGACGGGCTTCTGAGCGGGCCTTGCTTCAGGGGCGGGCCGCGCCAGCTTCTCCTGAAGCTTCTCCTGGGGCTTCCTGGCAGCCTCGGCGGTGCGGTCGGGAGCGGGCGGAGACACAGCCATGTACTCCGTCGGGCCCGACAGGATCTGCTGAAGCCGCTCCTCCGTCGCCTTGGCTTCCTTCTGCGTCGTCGAGCCGAAAGCCGCCGCGAGAGGGTTTCGGGCCTTTTCCGTCTCGGCCTTCGCCTTGGCGGCTTCCGCCGCCTTCGCGGCCGCGATCCGCTTCCGGGCCTCGGCCGTCTGGGCGATGTTGTTGGTGCTGTAGGAATACTGCTTCCCGTTGATCTCGTAGCGGACCAACCGGGCCTCAGCCCCGCTGAACATCATCCCGTTCGTGACGATGGTGGCTCCAAGCAAAATAAGCGTCTTCTTCATCGGCCTATAAGAGCACATTGGCTCTTCCCCTTGCTCAGGTAAAACTCAGTGGCCGACTGTGGCAAATCTGTGACCTGAAGCAAGTAATCCTCTGACTCGTAAGAGGTATTTTATGTAATACTGCTGCTCACAAAAGTAAATGCTACACGATTCACATACTTTACTTCCTAGCGTTATTTTCCGCCGCGATGACAATGTTCATCTACTTTATATCATTGTTGCGTCTTGCCCGGAGAGGTGGCGCAAATGGCTTGATTGCAACGATTTCACGCTCTCCGCATGCAAGCTTGGCAGGGGTGGGCTGCGCCAAAATCATGCTCCTCGGGCGGCGACAGGAGCGGTTCGGTCAGGCGCGGTTCGTCCTGCGAAGCTACACCCATGGCCAATCAATGATTTGGCGGACCGAAGGAGCTGGGAACAGTCGGGATATGAAGCCGGTTGCCGGAATGAACCGACGAGGAGCCGAGTCTTTCGTCTAATTTACTCAAGGGCAACCATCGCCTGTTACCGAGCCTTCCTCAATGCGCGACATGCCCTCGAACTGGAGTAGGCACCTATGAAACGCCGTAATTTTCTCGCTACCGCCGGTGCCGGCCTCGCCGCAGGCGCCGTCGCCAAGCCCGCCATCGCCCAGTCCAACCCGGAGATTCGCTGGCGTCTGACCTCGGGCTTCCCGAAATCCCTCGACACCATCTATGGCGGGGCGGATTTCCTGGCCAAGTACGTGTCCGAGGCGACGGAAGGCAAGTTCCAGATCCAGCCGTTCTCAGCCGGTGAAATCGTCGGGACGTTCCAGGCTGCCGATGCGGTGTCCGCCGGAACGGTCGAGATGGCCCACACGGCCGCCTATTACTATGTCGGCAAGGATCCGACCTTCGCGGCCGCCGCAGCCGTGCCGTTCACGCTCAACGCCCGCCAGCTCAATGCCTGGCAGTACCACGGCGGCGGCATCGGCCTCGTGAACGAGTTCATGGCCAAGCACAACCTCTATGCTCTTCCGGGCGGCAACACGGGCACCCAGATGGGCGGCTGGTTCCGCAAGGAGATCAAGACCGTCGCCGACCTGCAGGGCCTCAAGATGCGCATCGCCGGCATCGCCGGTCAGGTGATGTCGAAGCTCGGCGTCATTCCGCAGCAGGTGGCCGGCGGCGACATCTACCCGTCGCTGGAGCGCGGCACCATCGACGCCGCCGAGTGGATCGGCCCCTACGACGACGAGAAGCTCGGCTTCCAGAAGGTCGCCCCGTACTACTATTATCCGGGCTTCTGGGAAGGCGGCCTGACGCTCCACTTCCTGTTCAACAAGGGCAAGTGGGAATCGCTCCCGAAGAACTATCAGGCGATCCTGCAGGCGGGCTGCATGGCGGCCAACATGGACATGCTGGCCAAGTACGACGCCAAGAACCCGGCCGCCCTGCGCAGCCTCGTGGGCGCCGGCGCGCAGCTGCGTCCGTTCTCGCCCGAGATCCTCGATGCCGCCTACAAGGCGACCAACGAGGTCTATGCGGAGATCTCCGCGCAGAACGCCGATTTCAAGAAGCTGATCGATTCGCTGCGCGCCTTCCGCAACGAGGAGTATCTCTGGTTCCAGGTGGCCGAGTACGCCTTCGACACCTACATGATCCGCGCCCGCACCCGCGGCTAGAGCATCGCTCCCGTCATCGCGAAACCCGGCGTCCTAGGCGCCGGGTTTTTCGTTTGCAAGGCAGGGGTGTCCCGGGCGAGGGGCTTTGCGGGTTGCATCCGGGGCCTGGAATGATGATCTCATGGCAACCCTCGTTCGGCCTTGAACCGCACCAGAAAGCCCGCCCATGCCTCCCTTTTCCGTTCTCGATCTCGCGCCCGTCCCCGAAGGCTCGACGCCGTCCGACGCCCTGCGCAACACGCTCGACCTGGCGCAGCACGCGGAAGCGTGGGGCTACAACCGCTACTGGCTCGCCGAGCACCACAACATGGTGGGAATCGCCAGCGCGGCGACCAGCGTGGTGATCGCCCATGTGGCGGGCGGCACGAAGACCATGCGGATCGGCTCGGGAGGCATCATGCTGCCGAACCACTCACCCCTTGTGATCGCCGAGCAGTTCGGCACGCTCGACGCCCTGTTCCCGGGCCGGATCGACCTCGGGGTCGGCCGTGCGCCCGGCACCGACCAGCGCACCCTGAGGGCCCTGCGCCGCGATCCGAGCGCGGCCGACACCTTCCCGCAGGACGTGCTCGAGCTGCAGGCGCTGCTCGGCCCCGTCCAGCCCGACCAAGCCATCCAGGCGGTGCCTGGCGCGGGCTCGAACGTGCCGGTCTGGATCCTGGGCTCGAGCCTGTTCGGCGCGCAGCTCGCGGCCATGCTGGGCTTGCCCTATGCCTTCGCGTCGCATTTCGCGCCGGGCGCCCTCATGCAGGCGCTCCAGGTCTATCGCGAGCGCTTCCAGCCCTCCGCCCAGCTCGACCGGCCCTATGCCATGGTGGGCGTCAACGTGATCGCGGCCGACACGGACGAGGAGGCGCGTCACCTCTTCACCTCGGCGCAGCAATCCTTCACCAACCTGTTCCGCGGTGCCCGCGGCAAGCTCCAGCCGCCGATCGACAACATCGAGAGCTACTGGCTGCCGCACGAGAAGGCGCAGGCCATGAACATGCTGTCCTGCTCCTTCGTCGGCTCGCGTGAGACGGTGCGGGACGGGCTGGAGGGTTTCATCGCGCAGACCGGCGCCGACGAGGTTATGGTCGCGGCCGCGATCTACGACCATTCCAAGCGCCTGCGCTCCTACGAGATCCTCAGCGAGGTGCGGGAGGGGATGAGCAAGGCGGCGTAAACCATTCGCCCCTGTCATGGCCGGCCTTGTCCCGGCCATCCCTGTACGGAAAAGCGCTACGCATCAATCCATCGGGATCACCGGCACAAGGCCGGTGACGACGTCCGTGGATAGGGGAGAACCGCGCGCCTAAGCCGCCACACCTCTGCCCTTCAGGGTCGGATCGAGGGCATCGCGCAGGCCGTCGCCCAGGAGGTTCAGGCCGAGCACCGACAGCGCGATGGCGATGCCGGGCGCGATGGCGAGGTGCGGGGCCTGCGAGAGATAGGTCTGCGCATCGCTCAGCATGCGCCCCCAGCTCGGATTCGGCGGGCGCACACCGAGGCCGAGATAGCTGAGGCCCGCTTCCGTCAGGATCGCGAGGGCGAGCTGGATCGTCACCTGGACGATGAGCGCGCCCGCGATGTTGGGGATCACGTCCTCCCAGGTGATGCGCAGCGGATGTTTGCCGATGGCGCGGGCGGCCGCGATGTAGTCCAGGGTCCAGACCTGGAGCGCGACGCCGCGCGTGACGCGGGCGAAGACCGGCACGTTGAACACGGCGATCGCCAGGATGGCGGCGAGCGGGCCCGAGCCCACGAGGGCGCCGATCATGATCGCCGAGAGCACCGCCGGGAAGGCGAAGACCACGTCGGAGACCCGCATGGCGATCTCGTCGGCGATGCCCTTCCAGGCCGCCGCCGCGCAGCCGATGGCCGTGCCGATGGCGGCGCCGAGCAGCACCGCCGGCCACGCGATGGCGAGCGAGTTCCACGCGCCCACCATGAGCAGCGAGGCGACGTCGCGGCCGAAATGATCTGTGCCGAGGAGGCCGACCTCTCCGGGCGCTTTCAGGCGCATGGCGACGCGGACGCGCGTCGGCACCTCGGGTGTCCAGACGAGGGAGACCAGCGCGGTGACGATCAGCAGCGCCGTGAGGATGCCGCCGACCACGAGGGCCGGATTGAGCGGAATGCGGGCGCGCCGGCTCATGACCGACCCCTCAGGCGCGGGTCGAGGAGGGCGTAGCCGATGTCGACGATGAAGTTCACCACGATGACGAGTCCGGAAAAGATCAGCACGATGTCCTTGATCACCACGAGGTCACGCTGGTTGAGCGCCTGATAGGCGAGCCGTCCGAGGCCCGGCAGGTTGAACACGTTCTCGACCAGGATCGCACCGCCGAAGAAGAACGAGAGCTGCAGGCCGAGAATCGTCGTGACGGGAATGAGCGCGTTCGGCACCACGTGGCGGCGCAGGGTCCCGCCCTTGTCGACGCCCTTGGCGCGGGCCGTGCGCACGAAGTCGGCGCCGATCACTTCGAGCGTCGCCGAGCGCGTCACGCGCGTGAGCACCGCGGCCTGGGGCAGGGCGAGCGCCAATGCGGGCAGGAGCAGCGCCTGGAAGGCGGGCCAGATCCCCGAGCTCCAGCCGGGAAAGCCGCCGGCCGGGAACCAGCCGAGCCAGGTCGAGAAGAACAGGATGAACAGCAGGCCAATCCAGAAGTTCGGCACCGCCACGCCGAGCTGGCTGAACACCAGCACGGCGCGGTCCACCGCCCCGTCGCGGCGGGAAGCGGCCGCGACGCCGAGCGGCAGCGCGAGCGCGGTCGAGATGAGGATCGCGAGCAGGCTCAGCGGCAGCGTCACGTTCATGCGCTCGGCCACCAGGGTCGAGACCGGCATCTTGTAGGTGATCGATTGCCCCAGATCGCCGTGCATGAGGCCGCCGATCCATTCCAGGTAGCGCACGAGCGCCGGCTGATCGAGCCCGAGCTCCTGTCGCAGGGCCGCGAGGGTGTCCTCGCGCGCGGCGGTGCCGAGCATGATGGCGGCCGGATCGCCCGGCAGGACCTCCATGATGAGGAAGATCGCCAGCGACACCGCCAGCAGGGTGACGGCCAGCGAGACGAGGCGCGAGATGACGAGACGCAGCATGGGTTTACTCTACGCCGGCTCCATTTGCCTGACGAGGGAGACGGGCGTGGTCGATGGCGATGTGGATCCTCCGAACGGCATGGCTGGCCCTGAGCCGGCCATGCCGTTCGGAGAGGCGCGGTGCTTCACGTCATCGGGATCACCGGCACGGGGCCGGTGATGACAGAGCGTGAATTCACGCAAGGCGGCGCGAAACGATGCGCCGGTCTCACTCGCTCCACGAGACCTCCGTCACGTCGTTCGACGGGATCGGCGAGTTCTCCCACAGGCCCTGCACCTTGGCGTTCCAGACGCCGAGCTTCGGCAGCTGGAACAGGAACAGCGCAGGCACGTCCTCGGCCAGGATCTTCTGCGCTTCCGCGTATTTCGCGTAGCGCGCCTTCTCATCCGTGGTCTTGGCGGCTTCCGCCACGACGGCTTTGAACCTGTCGTTCTTGTAATTGAAATAGTAGTTGTCGCGGGCGAAGATATCGATGTCGAGCGGCTCCGTGTGGGCCACGATGGTGACGTCGTAATCCTTGTTCTTGAAGACCTCCTCGATCCACTTCGCCGGGAACTCGGTCGGGATGATCTTCAGGTCGACGCCCACCTCGGCCATCATGGCGGAGAGCAGCTCGGCCGAGCGGCTGGCATAGGCCATTTGGGGCGACTTGATGGTGATCGAGAGGCCGTTGCCGTATCCCGCTTCCTTCAGGAGCGCCTTGGCCTTCTCCACGTCGTAGGGGATCACGTTCGTCGTGTCCACGAAGGCCGGTTGGTTCGGAGAGAAGAAGCTGCCGATCGGCTGTCCGAACCCGGAATAGGCGCCGTCCACGAGGGCCTTGCGATCAACCGCGTGCATGAGGGCGCGCCGCACGCGTACGTCGTCGAACGGCTTCTTGGCGTTGTTCATGCCGGCCACGACCTCGCCCTCGGTGTTGCCGGCCACCGCCTTGAAGCGCGCATCCTTCTGGAACTCTGCGAAGAGCTCCGGGGCCCCGAGATTGGAAAACGCGTCCACGTCGCCGGCCTTGAGCGCCGCGACCTGGGCCTGCGCGTCGTTGATGAAGCGGAAGGTGACGCTGTCGAGCTTGATCTTGTCCTTCTGCCAGTAATCGGGGTTGCGCACGAGCTCGACGCGGTCGCCGCGCGTCCACGACTTGAACTTGAAAGGACCGGTGCCGACCGGGTTCGCTGCGTTGCCGGCGGCCGTCTCCGGCGCCACGATCACCGCATCGCCCCAGCCGAGATAATAGAGGAAGTTGCCCGAGGTCTCCTTGAGCTTGATCACCACCGTGGCGGGATCGGGCGTCTCGATGGAGGCGATCGGCGCGAAAATCTGTTTCTGCGCGTTGGTCGATTTCGGATCGCGGGCGCGGTCGAAGGCGAATTTCACGTCCGCCGAATCGAAGGCCGAACCGTCGTGGAACTTCACGCCCTCCTGCAGGCGGAAGGTGTAGGTCAGCCCGTCCGGCGAGACCTCCCAGCTCTTGGCCAGGAGCGGCTGGACCTTGCCGGTCCGGTCGATGCGCACGAGGCCCTCATACAGGTTGACCCAGGTGACCTCGCGGATGGCCACCGGGGCCGCGACCGTCGGGTCGAGGCCCGGAGGCTCGATGGGCATGCCGACCACCAGGGAGGTCTTGGCCGCAAAGGCCGGGATGACGCTGACGGAGAAAAGGAGAGCTGCGGTCAGAAGGCGCTTCGTCATCAGGGCTTGAACTCCATCGGGTCATGGGCTGCGACAGGTCGCGGTGGGACCAGCTTACGCAGGACCGCGCCGGATGGAAGACGTCCATTACCGATTCTTCACTTAACTTCGCCGTGACCGGGGCTTAACCATCGGACGACGACAGATTCACCGGATGTCGGCCTGTTTGAGGCCGCAGTCGGAATGAAAGGCTTGAACACCATGGCTCGAGAGACCGCCCGGGTGCCTACCGCGAACGGCGCCCGATACCTCCAGCAGCTCTGCAAGCACTGGAGCCACAAGCTCGACGTTCAGCTCTCCGAGAACGAGGGCACCGTCCGTTTTCCCGCCGCCGTCGCGACCATGAAGGCCGATCCCGAGGCCCTGACGGTGAGCGTGGAGGCGCAGGACGGCGAGACGCTCGAGCGGATGAAAGGCGTCGTCGCCTCCCATCTCGACCGCTTCGCCTTCAAGGAGGCGCCGCTGCCCTTCGCATGGCAGAAGGGGTGATGCAACGACTTCACGTCATGGCCGGGCTTGTCCCGGCCATCCCGACGATGTGAAGCGCTGCGTCCAAATCGATCGGGATCACCGGCACAAGGCCGGTGATGACGCCAGTGGGGCTGCTTGCCTCAGATGCAGCGCCCGCCGTCGACCTCGAGCACCACGCCGGTAATCATGCTGGCCTCGTCGGAGGCGAGGTAGAGCGCCGCGTTGGCGATGTCCTGCGGGGTCGAGAAGCGGCCGAGCGGGATCGAGTTGACGAACATCTCGCGCTTCTGGGGCGTGTCCTCGCCCATGAAGGTGGCGAGCAGCGGCGTCTCGCCGGCCACGGGAGCGAGCGCGCAGACGCGGATCTTGCTGGGGGCGAGCTCCACGGCCATGGACTTGGTCATGGTATGCACGGCGCCCTTGGTGCTGTTGTACCAGGTCAGGCCGGGCCGCGGACGCAGGCCCGCGGTCGAGCCCACGTTGATGATCACGCCGCTGTCCTGGTTCTGCATCAGCGGCACGGCCGCCTTGGCGAAGAGATAGATCGACTTCACGTTGACTGCGAAGACGCGGTCGAACTCCTCCTCCTCGACCTCCAGCATGGGCCGGTTGCGGTGGCTGATGCCCGCGTTGTTGACCACGATGTCGAGCTTGCCGAAGGCCGCCACGGTCTTCTCGACGGCGGCGTTCACGTCGGTGGCCTTCGAAACATCAGCCGCGAGACCGATGGCGCTGGCGCCGATCTTCTCCGCGGCCGCCTTGGCCGCTGCCTCGTTGATGTCGAGGATGGCCACCTTGGCGCCCTCGCGGGCGAAGGTTTCCGCGATGCCCTGACCGAAACCGGACCCGGCGCCCGTGACCAGCGCCACCTTGCCTTCGAGGCGATTCATGTTTCTTCCCTTTCGATGTGCTTTTCTGTCCCCGCGAGGGGAGAGTTGGGAGTGGTGATTAGGGCGTGCCACCCTACGACGTCATAGCCGGGCTTGTCCCGGCCATCCCGATCTCGTGAGGCGCGGCGCTCCACCGACCGAGATCACCGGCACAAGGCCGGTGATGACGGCGGAGGTGCGAAGCGTGGCCGCTCTACCCGTGCGCGATCACGAGCGTCTTCGTCGTGGTGAACTCGATCAGGCCCTCGAAGCCCTTTTCGCGGCCGTGGCCCGAGCGGCCGAAGCCGCCGAAGGGCAGTTCGATGCCGCCGCCGGCCCCGTAGCAGTTCACGAAGACCTGGCCGGCCCGCATGGTGCGGGCGACGCGGGTCGAGCGCATGGCGTCGCGGGTCCACACGCCAGCCGCGAGGCCGTAGGGCGTGCCGTTCGCCAGGCGAATCGCCTCCGCCTCGTCGTCGAAGGGCGTGGCCACGAGGACCGGGCCGAAGACCTCCTCCTGGGACAGGAGGCTCTCATGCGGCACCGGGGCCAGGAAGGCCGGGGCCACGTAATAGCCGCCGGCGGGCGCATCGGGCGCCACCGCGCCTTCGCCGATCACGTTCAGTCCCTCATTGCGGCCGCGTTCGAGATAACCGAGGACGCGGCGCTGCTGGGCCTGGTTGATCATCGGGCCCAGATCGGGCTCGCGCTCGGGATGACCGGCGCGCAGGCTCCGGAAGCGTTCCGCTACCGCGTCGACCACGTCCTGGAAGATGCCGCGTTGGATCAGCAGACGGCTCCCCGCCGAGCAGGTCTGGCCACCGTTCTGGATGATGGCGTTGACGAGGGTCGGCAGAGCGCGCTCGAGATCCGCGTCGTCGAACACCACCTGGGCCGACTTGCCGCCGAGCTCGAGGGTCACGCCCACATGGTTCTTCGCCGCCGCCGTCTGGACCGCGGTGCCGGTCTCGGGGCTGCCGGTGAAGGACAGGAAATCGATGCCGGGATGGGCCGCGAGCGCCGCGCCGGCGGTGCGGCCGAGGCCCGTCACCACGTTGAGGGCGCCGTCCGGGAAGCCGACCTCGCGGGCGAGCGCCGACACGCGCAGGATCGTCAGCGAGGCGTCCTCGGCGGGCTTCACCACGGTGGCGTTGCCGGCGGCGAGCGCCGCGCCGACCGAGCGGCCGAAGATCTGCATCGGGTAGTTCCACGGCACGATATGCCCGGTCACCCCGTGCGGCACCCGCTCGACGCCGATGTAATGGGTGTTGAGATAGGGGATCACATCCCCGTGCAGCTTGTCGGCGGCGCTGCCGTAGAATTCGAAATAGCGGGCGAGTGCGATGGCGTCGGCCCGGGACTGGCGCAGGGGCTTGCCGTTGTCGCGGCTCTCCAGGATGGCGAGCTCCTCCGCATGGGCCTCGACAGCGCTCGCAAACTTCATGAGCAGGCGCCCGCGCTCCGTCGCGGTGAGCTGGCCCCAGGAGCCCTCGAGGGCGGAACGGGCCGCCGACACGGCCTCGTCGATGTCCTGGGCGGTTCCGGCGGCGATCCGGGCGAGCAGCGACCCGTCGATCGGCGAGAGCACGTCGAGGGTGAGTCCGTCCGAGGCGGGGCGCTCGCGCCCGCCGATGAGATTCTGGAACACCATGTTGGGCGCGAGGCTCGCGCTGACCTGATCGTTCACGGGTTTCGTCTCCCTAAATCATTGTGTTCATGCCCGGCACTGCGGCCAGGAGCTGGCGCGTATACGCGTCGCGCGGATGGGCGAAGAGTTGCGCGGTTTCGGCCATCTCCACAATCCGACCTTTTTGCATGACTGCCACGCGGTCGCAGATCTGGGCGGCCACCCGCAGATCGTGGGTGATGAAGAGAATGGCAAGACCGAGCTCGTCCTGCAGCCCCCGGATCAGCTTGAGAATTTCCGCCTGGACCGACACGTCGAGGGCCGAGACGGCCTCGTCGGCCACCAGGACGTCCGGCTTCATGGCGAGCGCCCTGGCGATGCCGATCCGCTGGCGCTGGCCGCCGGAGAACTCGTGCGGATAGCGCTCGACGGCCGTCGCCGACAGGCCGACCTTGTCCAGAAGGATCCGGGCTTCGTCCAGGGCCCTGGCCGGATCCTCGCCCTGGGTGATCGGCCCCTCGGCGATGATGCGCCCGACGGTGCGGCGCGGGTTGAGGGACGCGAAGGGGTCCTGGAACACCATCTGGATCCGGCGCCGGTGCGGGCGCAGAGCGCGCTGGGACAGGGTGCCGAAGCTGAGATCCCCGATCGCGATGGCGCCGCCGTCCGGCTCGATCAGGCGCAGGACGCAGCGCCCCACCGTCGACTTGCCGGAGCCGGATTCGCCCACGAGCCCCAGGGTCTCGCCGCGGCGGATGTCGAAGCTCACCGCATCGGCGGCCTGGACCTCGCGGCTCTTCCGCAGGAAGCCGCGCCCGCCATAGGTCTTCGTCAGGGCGTCGACCTTGAGGACGATGGGCTGGCCGGCCAGCGGCTTCGGGGCAGGGGGCGTCAGCGAGGGTACTGCGGCCAGGAGACGTTTCGTGTAGGGATGCCGTGGGCGGGTCAGCACCTCCTCGGCGGTTCCCTGCTCGACGAGCTCGCCCTGCTGCAGCACGGCGACCCGGTCGGCGATCTCCGCTACTACGCCGAAATCGTGAGTGATGAACAGGACGGCCGTGCCTTTCTTGCGGCGCAGGTTGTCGATGAGCTTGAGGACCTGGGCCTGGGTGGTCACGTCGAGGGCCGTGGTCGGCTCGTCGGCGATCAGGAGCTTGGGCTCCAGGGCCAGCGCCATGGCGATCATGACCCGCTGGCGCTGGCCGCCGGAGAGTTCGTGCGGATAGGCCTTGGCGATCAGCTCCGGGTTCGGCAGGTTGACCTCGGCCAGGAGGTCGAGCACGCGCCGGTCGCGCTCGGCCGCGGTGAGGAGCCCGTGGGTGCGGAACGTCTCGGCGATCTGGTCGGCCACCCGCATCACCGGGTTGAGCGATGTCATCGGCTCCTGGAACACGGTGCCGACCTCGCGGCCGCGCACGTCGCACCACCCGGCCTCGTCGAGGGCCAGGAGATCGCGGCCCGCGAGCCGAATCGATCCCGATAGGACCTGGACGCCCGCCGGCAGGAGTCCGATGGTCGCCATGGCGGTCATCGACTTGCCGGAGCCGGATTCCCCCACGACGCAGAGGGTCTCGCCTGGGTTTATGGAGAGCGACAGGTCCCTGATCGCGTGCTGCCGGTCGGCCAGGGCGGGCAGCCCTACGGAAAGGTTCTGGATCGACAGCACGGGGGAGGGGCCGCTCAACATCATGCTCCTGCTGGATGGGTCAGGCCCATCCTTGCCATCCCGGCCGCTTCGTCAATCCGTCCCGTCCGGCCCCATGTTGAGAATGCCGCCAGCTCCGCCATATCATCACGCCTATCAAGTGGAGCTTCTCGAGACCGTGCACGATGCCGTCCCCAACCCGGTGAAAGACCGACTGCAGGCCTGCCTGGCGGCGCAGCGAGTGGCCCTGGCCGAACACGGGCCTCTCACGCCCGAGCGCCGGGCCGAAGGTCTCGACGCGCTCGCCAAGGCCCTCGTCCGCCGTGCTGAGGATTTCGCCGCAGCCGTCGCGGCAGATTTCGGGCACAGGTCGGTCCACGAAACGAAGCTCGCGGACGTCTATCCGGTCGTGGCGGCCCTGCGCCATGCGCGAAAGCACTTTCGCACCTGGATGAAGCCGCGGCGGCGGCCGATCGACTGGATGTTCCAGCCCGGCCGGGGCTCCGTCCGCCATCAGCCGCTCGGCGTGGTGGGCATCATCGGCCCCTGGAACTATCCGGTCCAGCTTACGCTCTCGCCGCTCGCCGGGGCGCTCGCGGCCGGCAATCGAGTGATGATCAAGCCGTCCGAAATCACGCCGCGGACGTCCGCTTTGCTGGAGCAGGTCGTCGGCCAGGTGTTCGAGCCCGCCGAGGTCGTGGTCGTGCAGGGCGGGCCCGACGTGGCGAAGGCCTTTGCGCGATTGAAACTCGACCACCTGCTCTTCACCGGCTCGACGGCGGTCGGCCGCGACGTCATGCGGGCGGCGGCCGAGAACCTGGTGCCGGTCACGCTCGAGCTCGGCGGCAAGTCGCCCGCCCTCGTTCTGGCTGATTACTCTATCGACAAGGCGGCCGAGCGCATCGCCGTGGGCAAGCTGTTCAACGCCGGGCAGACCTGCATCGCGCCCGACTACGTGCTCGTGCCGCGCGAGAGCCGGGAGGCCTTTGTGGCAGCCTATCGCCAGGCGGTCTCACGGCTCTACCCGTCGCTCGCGGGCAATCCCGACTACACGGCCATCGTGAGCGAGCGGCACTACACGCGCTTGAACCGTCTCGTGGCGGACGCCCGGGCCCGCGGGGCCGGCATCCAGGAGATCAATCCGGCGGGCGAAACCTTCGATCCGGTCGGGCGCAAGATCGCCCCCGTCGTGCTGACCGGCGTGCCCGACGATGCGCTCGTCATGGGCGAGGAGATCTTCGGCCCGATCCTGCCGGTGATCGCTTACGATGACGTCGACGCCGCCTGCCGCTTCATGGTGGCCCGGCCGCATCCGCTCGCCCTCTATCTGTTCGGCCGCGACCGGACGCTTGTGAATCGCGTGCTGGCCCGGACCGTCTCCGGTGGCGTCGCGATCAACGATACGCTGCTCCACTGCGTGCAGGAGGAGCTTCCCTTCGGCGGCGTGGGCGCGAGCGGCATGGGGGCCTATCACGGCGAGGCGGGGTTCAGGACCTTCAGCCACGCGCGGTCCGTCTTCCACCAGGCCCGCTTCAACGGCGCCGGCATGACGCGGCCGCCCTACGGCGGGCGCATGAACCGTCTGTTGTCGATGCTGCTGCGCTAGAGTATCCGTATTGATCAAGCGGGTTTTGGGGACCAGTTTCGCTGATCTCGCAAGAGCGCATTGGCCAGGATGATGAGCTTGCGCATGATGGCCGTCAGGGCGACCTTGGCCGGCTTGCCCGCCGCGAGCAGGGCCTGGTACTTGGCCTTCAGATCCGGATTGAAGCGGGCCGCCACCAGCGCTGGCATGTACAGCGCCTGACGCAGATGGGCGCGGCCGCCCCGGATCGTGCGGCGACCGCGCGAGGTTCCGCTGTCGCGCGCCACCGGAGCCAAGCCGGCGAGGCTGGCCACCTGGCTCTGATCGAGGCTGCCGAGTTCAGGCATCTCGACGAGCAGGCTCACGGCCGTGGCTTGAGCAATGCCGGGAATGCTCATGAGGATGGCCAGACGCGGGGCGAGATCCGCATCCGCCTGACACAGGCTGAGAAGTTGGGCGTCGACCGCAGCCAAGTGGCGGACTATCTGGCGCAGCCGCTGGTCGAGCTGACGTCGCAACAAGGGAGAGCGGACCACCTTCTGCCGGTTGAGAGCGGCCGTGCGGTCCTTGATCAGCGCCTGCCGCGCCACCACCAGCTCCTTCATGGCATCCAGAGTGGGACTGAGCACGGGCCGGGTGGGAGGCTCGAGCAGGGCTCCAAAACGCGCCAGCAGGGCCGCATCGAGCCGATCGGTTTTGGCGAGCTGTCCCAGGGCTTCCGCGAAGCGGCGGGCGTGGCGGGGATTGATCTTCGCCAGCGGCAGGCCGGCACTGGCAAGACTGCGCTCCAGCCCGCGGTGATAGGCGCCGGTCGGCTCGAAGACCACGCGCTGAATGGCGTACGCGGCCAGCCAAGCGATGAGGGCGCGATGGCCTTTGGCGTCGTTGGGGAAGTGGCGCGTGGCCCCGTCGGGGCAGAGACAGACATCGAGCTGATCTTTGGCAATGTCGATGCCGGCGGTCTGTGGTATAGGATGATCCATCTTTTCCGCGTCCTTGGCTTGTCATGCGGGCCATCACGCCCGGGTATCCGTTCAGGCCACGAGGAAAAGAGAGGGGCGGTCTGACTCTAGCTCGACCCGCTCCGGTCTGCGTCGGAACGACCCGTCCCCTCCCACCGCCAGCGAGCTCGCGACCCGCTGGCGGTGTCCTCATCTTGCTCGATCAGGACGCGAAAATCATAAGACAAGCATCGGACCCAATCGTGGACCCACTTTTGGGATCGGATCCGATGCTCCCTCCCTTGCCTGGCGCGCATTTACGACGGCAGCACCGGATTGATCACGAGCGTCGAATCCACCTTCGCGTCCGATGATTTCGAGCTGTGCGCGAGCGGCACCGAGATGTCGTAGGCAACGCCGCCTTCCGCAAAATTGAGCACCATGTAGCCACCGAGCTCGCCCTCGATGCTGCGGCGGATCAGGCGCGAGCCGAAGCCCTGGCGCTTCGGCGGCGCGACCGGCGGCCCGCCGCTCTCCGTCCAGTGAATGCGCAGCTGGTCCGGGCGGTCGTCGTTCTCGACGATCGACCAGCTCATGTCGAGACGACCCGCATTGGTCGAGAGCGCCCCGTATTTGGCGGCATTCGTCACCAGCTCGTGCAGCACGAGGCCCAGATTGATGGCGTAGCGCGCCGGCAGGCGGACGTTCGGGCCGTTCAGGACGACCCGTTCGTCGCCCTGCTTGCGGTAGGGGGCGAGCTCCTGCTCGGCCACGTCGCGCAGCTCCGCCTCGCGCCAGGACTTGCGCGTCAGCAAGTTGTGCGTCTTCGACAGGGCCAGAAGCCTTCCCTCGAAGGCTTCCTTGAACTGTGCGGGCGTCTCCGTCGTGCGCAAGGTCTGCGACGCGATCGACTGCACGGTGGTCAGCGTATTCTTCACCCGGTGGTTCAACTCGTCGAGGAAGAACCGCTGCTGCTCCTCCGCGTGCTTCTGCTCGGTGATGTCCTGGAAGATTCCGACGAAGTAGAACGGCTTCTTCTGAATGTCGAAGAACACCCGGCCCTTGGAGTTGATCCAGCGGATGGAGCCGTCCGGGCGGCGGATGCGATACTCGTCCTGGTAGTCGCCCTGGCGCTGAACGGCCTCGCGCCATCTCTGGACGACCCGGTCCAGATCCTCGGGATGGAGGATGTCCAGCCAGTACTGGTGGTCCATGGTCTCGTTGGCATGCGGATAGCCGAGCATGGCGGTCGCCTGGGTCGACCAGCCGCCGACGCCCTTGTTGGGATCGTACCACCAGGTGCCCATATGGCCCGCCTCAAGGGCCAGGCGCGCGCGCTCCTCGCTGGCCTGCAGGGCGTGCTGCCGTTCGGCCACGTCGTCCATCAGGTCGTTGAACGCCCGCGCCAGGATGCCGAACTCTCCCGACTTGCCCGGCAGATCGATGCGAGACTGGTAGTCGCCCTGCCGCCAGGCCCGGATGCCGTCGGTCACGAGTTCGAATGGCCGGGTGATGAAGGCGCGGCTCAGCAGGGCCGACAGGGAGAGGGCCAGGATGAGCGCGGCCGCGATCAGCATGAAGCCGCGCTTCGCCGCCTGGTTGATCGACGCGAAGGCCGCCTTCGTCGACAGGCCCACATTGATGGAGACGTCGTGCGGGGGAGTGGTGAGCGGGAGATAGCCGACGATCCGGCGGATGCCGTCGAGGCTGGTGGTCTCCGCGGTCCCGGCCTCCTTCGCCTTGGCCTGGAGCAAGTATTCCTGGGGCAGAAGCTTCCCGAGCATGCGCTCCGGCTGGGGATCCTGCACGATGACGATGCCGCGCCGGTCGGCGACGGTGAGCGAGCCTCCCTCCGGGACCGTGCGCTCCTTCAGCTTCTGGCGCAGCCATCCGAGGTCGAGAGCGGCCGCGAGGACCCCGACCACGTCGCCGCGGTCGTTCCAGATCGGCAGGGCGAGCGGCAGGACGGGTTGGGCAGGAAGCGCGCCTTCTTCGAAGACCGGGGTGTACTCGCCCACCACCATGCCCTTTTCCGACAGGGCGTGGTGGAAATAGGGGCGGTCGGCGAAGTAATGCTGCGTATCGACCGTCCCGGTCGGGCGGCAGCGGATGTGCCCGCTGATGTCCATCGCCACGAAGGACAGCACATAGGGCACCTTTTCCTGAATGGCCTTCAGATAGGGGCTGCAGGTCGGCGTATCGAAGGCACGGATGGACGGAATTTCGTCGATGGCGAGCAGAAGGCTGTGGATGCCGTCGAAGATCCGCTCGAGCTCGGCGCCCACCAGCTGCGCCTGCCTGATGGCAAGATCGTTCACCTCCGCTTCTCGGGCGCGGCGCAGAGAGACTTCCGTGTAAGTCCAGATGACGATCGCCGGCAGAACCGAGATCACGGCAAGAAGAAGCAGACGCCTCGTCAGTGTCATGCAAACGCTCAGCTTAATGTCGGAAGGGGAGCACAAACTTCGACGACCGTCCACCCTTGTAAGAGTTCTTAGCAGACTTGCATCTGCGACCAAGAGGTGTCAGGTGACCGGAAATGGCGCTTCCTCCTCTTCTTCTCCTTCAGGACATTGCTCTCACCTTCGGCGGCACGCCGCTGATCGAGGGCGCCGAGCTGTCCGTCTCGCCGGGCGAGCGGGCCTGCCTCGTCGGCCGCAACGGCTCGGGCAAGTCCACCCTGCTTAAAATCGCCGCAGGCCTCGTCGAGGCGGACCGCGGCAAGCGGTTCGTGCAGCCGGGGGCCACGGTGCGCTATCTGGCTCAGGAGCCGGACCTCTCCGCCTTTCCGACGACCCTGGCCTACGTGGAAACCGGCCTGGGGCCGGGAGACGATCCCTACCGGGCCCGCTACCTGCTGGAGCAGCTCGGGCTGACCGGCGAGGAAACGCCCGCCGATCTTTCCGGCGGCGAGGCCCGCCGGGCGGCGCTGGCCCACGTGCTCGCGCCCGAACCCGACATCCTGCTCCTCGACGAGCCCACGAACCATCTCGACCTGCCGGTGATCGAATGGCTCGAAGGCGAATTGAAGAGCCTGCGCTCCGCCCTCGTGCTCATCAGCCACGACCGCCGCTTCCTGGAGAGCCTGTCCCAGGCGACGGTCTGGCTCGACCGGGGCCGCACCCGCCGCATGGACCGGGGCTTCGCCCATTTCGAGGAATGGCGCGACCAAGTCCTGGAGCAGGAGGAGGCCGAGCATCACAAGCTCGGACGCAAGCTCGTGGCAGAGGCGGACTGGCTGCGCTACGGGGTGACGGCGCGGCGCAAGCGCAACGTGCGGCGCCTCGGCAATCTCCATGCCATGCGCCAGCAGTACCGCGACCGCAGCCGGGCCGTCGGCACGGTCACCATGAGCCTCGCCGAGGCCGAGCAGTCCGGCACCCTGGTGGTCGAGGCGGAGGGCATCGCGAAATCCTACGGCGACCGTCCCATCGTGTCGAACCTGTCCCTGCGCGTGCTGCGCGGCGATCGCCTCGGCATCATCGGGCCGAACGGCGCCGGCAAGACGACGCTCATCAACCTGCTCACCGGCGCCCTGGAGCCCGACGAGGGCCGGGTGCGCCTGGGCTCCAACCTGCAGATGGTCACCCTCGACCAGCGCCGCGCGAGCCTCGATCCCGACGCCACCGTGGCCGAGACCCTGACCGGCGGGCGCGGCGACACGGTCACCATCGGGACGCAGACCAAGCACGTCGTCGGCTACATGAAGGACTTCCTGTTCTCGCCCGAGCAGGCCCGCACCCCCGTGGGCGTGCTCTCGGGCGGGGAGCGCAACCGCCTCATGCTGGCCCGCGCCTTGGCGCAGCCCTCCAATCTCCTGGTGCTCGACGAGCCGACCAACGATCTCGACCTGGAAACCCTCGATCTCCTGGAGGAGATGATCCAGGACTATTCCGGCACCGTCATCCTGGTCAGCCACGACCGCGACTTCCTCGACCGCACGGTCAGCTCCGTCCTGGTGTCGGAAGGCGCTGGCCGCTGGCTCGAATATGCGGGCGGCTACACCGACATGGTGGCGCAGCGCGGCCAGGGCGTTCAGGCCCGCGCGGTCGAGAAGCAGGCCAAGGCGAGGAGCGCGGAACGGCCGGCGGCCGCGGCGCAGTCCCAGGCCAAGCGCAGGCTCTCCTTCAACGAGCAGCACGACCTCAGGACCCTGCCGCAGCGCATGGGCGAGCTCGAAGCCAAGATCGTCCGGGTCAACGAGATCCTGGCCGATCCGGACCTCTATTCCCGCGATCCCGCCCGGTTCCAGAAGGCCATGGACGCGCTCACGCAGCTCCAGGCCGACCTGCACGCGGCCGAGGAGCGCTGGCTCGAGCTCGAGATGCTCCGCGAGGAGCTGGAAGGGTAGGGGCATGGCCCGTCCCTCTCACGTCATGGCCGGGCCTGTCCCGGCCATCGCGATATGGAGAGGCTCTGCGCCATTCGTGAGCGGGATCACCGGGACGAGCCCGGTGATGACGTGGAGGGTGGCATGAACCGGTGGTGAGGCGGGCGTGACGGTTTCCGCGAAGGCTACTTCACCTCGGTCTCGTAGATGTAGAGCGTGGACTTGTCGTCCTCCGGCATGAAGTAGCCGCGGATCCCGGAATCGCTCGCCTCCATCCAGACCGGGTTGTGGGTCATATCCATGCCGCCGGCGGTCCAGAGCAGCACCGGGGTCTGGGCGATCGGGCGACCGTCGGAGAGACTGACGAGATCGAGCCCGCCGAGCCGGAACAGCGGAGCGTCGGGCGTCACGCGCATCTCGGTCACGCCGGAGCACAGCATGCGGCTTTTTCCGGCATATTTGCAGTCCTGGTAATCGAGATAATGCGAGGTGTTGAGCGTCCTCAGCTTCTCGGGCGCCTCGCTCGCATTGGTTGGCTTGCCGCTCTCGTCGAGGGACCAGCGGTAGAAGCGGCGCGAGCCCCAGCTCACCCCGTGCAGGGTCTTGTCGTCGGTGTTGTGCACCACGCCGCCGACATGGTCGGAGAAGCGGAACATCTCCTCGGCCTTCATGGTCTCCGGATCGACCCGATACACGATGGAGCGGCTGTTCGGCCGGTACTCGGCCACGGGGACCCAGATGTACTTCCCGTCGTAGTCGATCCCGCCCGGATGGTAGATCGTGCCTTCGCCGAGGGTGAGGTCGGCGATGAGGTTGCCCTTCATGTCGAGCTTGAAAAGGTGCCCGACGCCCGCGCCCGTATCACGATCGTAGCCGTCCACGGGCTGCGGGAAGCGCTTGGTCGGCTCCTTGATCTCCACCGAGGATACGAACAGCGTGTCGCCGATCTTCACCATGCCCTGCGGGTGGTGGGTCAGGAAGTTGATCGGCACGGCGGAGACCGGCTTCCACTGGGTGCCGCGTGAGAGCTTCGTCACGCGCTCGGCCAGGACATTCCGGTCGGGCTCCGCAGCCATTAGGGCGGCCGGCATGGCGCCGAGGCAGAGCATCGTCAGCATCGTGGCCAGGCCACGTCTCGAAAAGCACTCCATCGCGTTCCTCCAAATGTGACGATCCCGCTTCTAGCGAGCGGGCGATGTCAGTTTAGTGAAGTCCAGAATTCTGTCAGCTTCTCCTGCGGCCGTGTGCCGGTGATCCCGATCCTTTGCGGTGCGGCGCTTCAAGCAGCCGAGATGGCCGGCACAAGGCCGGCCGTGCCGGGGTGGGCGTCATTCGAACAGCAATGGGGCTCAACGACGAAGGCGCCCGCTTACTCGCCCGCCTCAAGGGTGAATCCGGCCTTGATCACCACCTGATAATGGCGCACCTCGCCGTCCTCGATATGGCCGCGGGTCTGGATGACCTCGAACCAGCGCAGGTTCCTCAAGGTCTGGTTCGCCCGTCGCACCGCCGTCTGGATGGCATCCTCGATGCTGGTCTCGGACGAGCCGACGAGTTCGACGATCTTGTACACGTGGTCATCCATGGGGCGCTCCATGCTTTGCCGAGAGCATGAACCTAGAGCGTCGCGGCCAAAAGGGGACCCGGGGCCAGGACCGTTCACGGGGCCGCGCCTCCCGCCCGGGGTCGTTCCCCGAGGGCGGAAGGGCGTGCGGCCGGGACGGGCGACCGGGGAGGGTCAAAATTTCTCCGGCGCGGCAGGAACTTAGGAGGATGTTCCATAGTTGGCGTGCGGCTGGCTCGGCCGTACGGGACCGGGCCGAGGAAGGATTTCCCGCAATGAATCTCAAGGTACTCTTCGTTTCGAGCGCGCTGGCGCTCGGCCTCGCCGGATGCATGACCCCGACCGCCATGGCTCCTGCTCCCGCTCCGATCGCCGTGACCAGCGCGGCGGAGTTCATCCCGACGGCAGCGTCGTCGAGCCTGTTCGAGATCGAGTCGAGCCGCCTGGCCCTCCAGCGCTCGCGCAGCCCCGAGGTGCGCCGCTTCGCCCAGCAGATGATCCGCGACCACAACGCCGCGACGCGCCGCATGACGACGGTCGTGCGCCGCGCCGGCCTGCCGATGCCGCCGCCCGCCCTGAACGCCAAGCATCAGGCGATGCTGGCAACGGTCCAGGCGGCTCCGGACCTCGATGCCGCCTATGTGAGCGCCCAGGTCATGGCGCATCAGGAAGCCGTGGCCCTGTTCACGTCCTACTCGCAGAACGGCGACGTGCCGCAGCTCGCGCAGTTCGCCGGCACGACCCTGCCGACCCTGGAGAGGCATCTCGAGCACGCCCAGAGCCTGAGCGGCGGCGCAGCCCGCGCCATGTGAGTTGTCTGCAGGTCGCAAACGCAAAAGGCCGCCGGAGCCGTCCGGCGGCCTTTCGTTTCGAGCGGGTCGCCGTGCCGTCAGCCTTCGACCCGATGGGATCGCACTTCCTGCTCGATGGCGCCGAAGACCGAGTGGCCCTGCCGGTCCTTCATTTCGATGCGGATCGTGTCGCCGAACCGCATGAAGGGCGTCCTCGCCTCGCCCTGGAGGATGGTCTCCACGGTGCGCAGCTCCGCCAGGCAGGAATAGCCGAGACCGCCCTGGTCGATGGGCTTGCCGGGCCCGCCGGCCTCGTCCCTGTTGGACACGGTGCCGGACCCGATGATCGTGCCGGCGCCCAGCGGGCGGGTCCTGGCCGCGTGGGCAATCAGGGTCGGGAAGTCGAAGGTCATGTCCACGCCCGCATCGGGCTTGCCGAAGGGCCGGCCGTTGAGGCTCGAGAGCAGGGGCAGGTGCAGCCGGTCGCCGTCCCAGGCCTCGCCCAGCTCGTCCGGCGTGACGGCCACGGGCGACAGCGCCGAGGAGGGCTTGGCGTGGAAGAAGCCGAAGCCCTTCGCGAGCTCGGCGGGAATCAGGTTCCTGAGCGAGACGTCGTTGACCAGGACCACGAGGCGGATGGCTCGCCCGGCCTCCTCCCGGGTCGCGCCCATCGGCACGTCGCCGGTGATCACGGCGACCTCGGCCTCGAAGTCGATCCCGTGGGCCTCGTCCACCGCGAGAATCGGCTCGCGCGGACCGAGGAAGGAATCGGAGCCGCCCTGATACATGAGCGGATCGGTCCAGAAGGAGGCCGGCATCTCGGCGCCGCGCGCCCTCCTGACCAGCTCCACATGGTTCACGTAGGCCGAGCCGTCCGCCCATTGATAGGCCCGGGGCAGGGGTGACGCGCAATCGTGCTCGTGGAAGCGGAAGGCCGGCACCGAACCGTGCTCGAGCTGCTCCGCGAGATCCCGCAGCTGAGGCTCGACTTTTTCCCAATTGTCCAAGGCTTGCTGAAGCGTCGGAACAATGAAAAAAGCATCTGTCGCGCGGGTCAGGTCTTTCGACACGATGACGAGGCGGCCGTCACGGCCTTGGTTGAGGGAGGAGAGCTTCATTGCCACCGACCGGGTTGTTATGGTCCTTTCAACTTGCAACAGAATGCTTTCCGGGGAAACGCCAATGACGACGATGAAGAGAAGAAACTTCCTGAAAGGGGCAGGGCTGGCGGCCGCGGCCGGAACGGTGGCCGCGCCGGCCATCGCTCAGAGCATGCCCGAGATTCGGTGGCGTCTGACCTCGAGCTTCCCGAAATCCCTGGACACCATCTTCGGCACCGCTCAGACATTCGCCAAGTACATGGCGGAGGCGACCGACAACAAGTTCCAGATCCAGGTCTTCGCCCCGGGCGAGATCGTCGGCGGTCTGCAGGCCATGGACGCGGTGCAGAACGGCTCGGTCGAATGCGCCCACACCCCGCTCTATTACTATATCGGCAAGGAGCCGGCGCTCGGCATGGGCACGGGCCTGCCCTTCAGCCTCAACGCCCGCCAGCTCCATTCCTGGTGGCACTTCGCCGGCGGCCGGGAGATCATCAACGATGTGCTGGCCCGGTATAACTGCACGTCGCTGGTCTGCGGCAATTCCGGCGCCCAGATGGGCGGATTCTTCCGCAAGGAAATCAATACGGTCGACGATCTGAAGGGCCTCAAGTTCCGCATCGGCGGTCTCGGCGGGCAGGTTCTCGCCAAGCTCGGCGTCGTGCCGCAGCAGCTCGCTCCCGGCGACGTCTATCCGGCGCTGGAGCGCGGTACCCTCGACGCGGCCGAGTTCGTCGGCCCCTACGACGACGAGAAGCTCGGCTTCCTGAAGGTCGCGAAATACTACTACGCTCCTGGTTGGTGGGAGGGCGGCGCCATGCTGCACCTCGTGGTCAATCAGCAGAAGTGGAACGAACTGCCCAAGCAATACCAGGCCATCATGAGCCAGGCGACGGAAGCGGCCAACAACTGGATGCTGGCCAAATACGATGCCGTGAACGGCCAAGCCCTGCGCCGCATGGTCGGCGCCGGGGCGGAACTGCGCACTTTCTCCCCAGCCATCCTGGAAGCCTCGCTCAAGGCCGCGAACGAGCTCTATGCCGAGCTCTCGGCCAAGAACGCCGACTTCAAGAAGGCCTACGATTCCATGGTGGCCTATCGCAGCGACGTGCTGCCCTGGTTCCAGCTCAACGAATACGCCTTCGACACCTTCATGATCCGCACCCGCGGACGGGCATAAAACATACTATTGCGAAGGGGTTAGGTTCGTTCGCTCTGGCGGCGCCGCGACTCCCTGGACGTTGCCATGACGGCGCGGTCGGTTCACCGACCGCGCCGTTCTTTTTCGATCTCATGCCGTAAGGGTAGAGAATCCGGTTGCCCGTGCAACGAATTCTGCTATTAGTTGCCTATGCAACGATTGGCGTGACGATGGCAACCGGATCCGCAGCGAAGAAGCGCCCGCCCGACCCGCTGGTGCTCCTGGAGGAGTTTCTCCCGTACCGGCTCAATGTTCTGGCCGGGCTGACATCGAGCGCGCTCGCGCAGATCTATGCCGAACGGTACGGGCTTTCGATCCCGGCCTGGCGGATCATCGTGACCCTCGGGCAGTACGAGCTCCGCACGGCGCGGGACATGGCGCCCGACGGGGTCATGCACAAGTCGACCGTCTCGCGCGCCGTCTCGGCGCTGGAGAAGCGGGGCCTCGTCGTCCGGCGTCCCAATCTCGACGACCGCCGGGAGGAGTGGCTGGCGCTGACGCCTCGGGGACGGGAGATCTACGAGGCCGTTGCTCCGGAGGCTCTGGCCGTCGAGGAGCGCCTCCTGTCCGTCCTCACGTCCGACGAGCGGAGGATGCTTTCATCCTTGATCGAGAAGCTGACGCAACAGGCTCGGCGCCTCGCGCCGGGAGACCTCGAGGAGGGTGACGCGTGAAGCTCTATACTTATTTCCGCTCCTCGGCGGCCTACCGGGTCAGGATCGCCCTCAACCTGAAGGGCGTGACCTACGAGTCCGTCTCGGTCAACCTGCTGAAGGGGGAGCAGCGCGAGGAGACTTACAAGGCGGTCAATCCGCAGGGGCGCGTGCCGTCCCTCGAGATCGGCGCCACCACGCTGATCCAGTCTCCGGCAATCCTCGAGTACCTCGACGAGGTCTACCCCGAGCCGCCCCTGCTGCCGGTTGGTGCGGTGACCCGGGCCAAGGTGAGGGCGATCGCCAGCCTGATCGCGTGCGATATCCACCCGCTCAACAATTCCGGGACCCTGGCCTACCTCAAGAACCGCCTCGGACACGATCAGGCAGCCGCCGACGACTGGTATGCCCATTGGGTCCGCGAGGGCTTCGACGCCATCGAGGCGCTGCTCGGCCCCGGGCCTTATGCGTTCGGGTCCAAGATCTCCCTGGCGGATGTCTATCTCGTGCCGCAGGTCTTCAATGCACGACGGTTCAACGTCCCCCTCGATGCGTATCCGAAGATCGCGGCCGTGGATGCGGCCTGCTCCGCGCACAAGGCCTTTCAGGACGCGGCTCCGGCCAATCAGCCCGACGCGATCTGACCAAGAATCGCATCCGCTTCAGGGCGAATGCGTTGTTTTCACAAGCCGAGACCTGTCGGTCGACAGCAGCACACCAGGAGGAAAATCATGGGACCTTTCCCGCACGATGCGCCCCCCGCGGCCATTTCCGACGACAATCCCATGGGCACGGACGGCTTCGAATTCGTCGAGTTCTGCCATCCCGACCCGCAGGCCTTGGATCGCCTTTTCAAGACGATGGGCTTTAGCGCGGTCGCCAGGCACCGGTCCAAGAACGTGACCCTCTATCGCCAGGGCGACATCAACTTCATCGTCAACGCCCAGCCGGGCTCCTTCGCCGAGCGTTTCGCCGCGCAGCATGGTCCTTCGGCTCCCGCCATGGCCTTCCGGGTGGCCGATGCGAAATATGCCTTCGACCGCGCCCTTTCCATGGGCGCCAAGCCGATCGAGACTCAGGTCGGACCCAACGAGCTCCAGATTCCGGGCATCGAAGGCATCGGTGGACTTCAGATCTACTTCGTCGACCGCTACGGCGCCAAAGGCTCCATCTACGATGTCGATTTCGAGTGGCTCGGCGAGCCCGATCCGAAGCCAAAGGGCGTCGGACTCTATTACATCGATCACCTGACCCACAACGTGTATCGCGGACGTCTGAACGAATGGGCGGGATTCTACGAGCGCCTCTTCAACTTCCGGCAGATCCGCTACTTCGACATCGAGGGAAAGCTGACCGGACTGCACTCCCGCGCCATGACGAGCCCGGACGGCAAGATCCGGATCCCGATCAACGAGGATGCCGGGGAGACCGGCCAGATCGAGGAATATCTGCAGGAATACAAGGGCGAGGGCATCCAGCACGTGGCGTTGGGCTCGCACGACCTCTACGAGTCCATCGAAGCGCTCATCGAGGGCGGCCTCGAGTTCATGCCAGCCCCGAACGACATCTACTACGGCCGCGTCGACAAGCGCTTGCCGAGCCACGAGGAGTCTCTCGAGCGGCTCCGGAAGAACGGAATCCTGATCGACGGCGAGGGCGTGGTCGAAGGCGGTTTCACGAAGGTGCTGCTCCAGCGCTTCGGAAAGACCGCCATCGGGCCGATCTTCTTCGAATACATCCAGCGCAAGGGGGATGACGGCTTCGGCGAGGGCAACTTCAAGGCGCTCTTCGAATCGATCGAGGAAGACCAGATTCGCCGCGGGGTGATCGGTCCGAAGGTGGCCTAGGTCCAGTCCGCTCCGCGATTCGACGAGAGGCCGGGTTCGCCCGGCCTTTTTCTTTCGCCTCAGAGGCCCGCCTAGCGAAGTTGTGACGGTCGTTATTCACAGGCGTGGTCTATGGTTGGGGCTGATGGAGGCATCGATCCGCGTCATCAGCCCCCCGGCAAGCAGCCACCAAAGCCTTTTTGCTTAAGGATTTCTGAACTCGGGGCTCGAAGTCTTAACCAATGGTTAAGAAGCCAGCTTTGAACGTTGCGTTTGTGCAACATGCCCCTGAAAAGCCCCGTCTCCTGCCCGTTTTGCGCCTTCATTCGGTTGCCTGCGGTCCAGTCATGGATAATGTGGCTCCAGCGACGGGGGCACCCCAGTCGTGATCCTGGTGTCTCCGACCGAAAAGGCGGGCCACCGGGTACTAGGGGAAAAGGGACGTGTTTAGGGCTTCGTCGAAGCACTCGAAGCACAAAAACCCGGCCCCCCAGGGTCTCGAAACTTTGGAGGTTTAACCATGAAGCTCGCTAAGAGCCTCTTCCTCGGATCGGTCGCGGGTCTCGCGGCTGTCGCCGGGGCTCAAGCCGCCGACCTTCCCGCGAAGAAGGCCGCTGCTGTCGAATACGTTCGTGTCTGCTCCACCTACGGCGCAGGCTTCTTCTACATCCCCGGCACCGAAACCTGCCTCCGCGTCGGCGGCCGTGTTCGCGCCGAGTACCAGTACCTCGAGGCGAACGATCGCGAAGACGATTCGATCGGCTTCCGTGCTCGTGGCCGCATCCAGCTCGATGCCCGCACCGCCACCGCCTACGGTCTGCTCCGCACCTTCGTGCGCTTCGACGTCACGCACAACACCGGCGTGTACGGCGGTGACACTGCGATCGTCGACCAGGCCTTCGTGCAGTTCGGCGGCCTGACCGCCGGTCGTACCGTGTCGTTCTTCGACAACAGCGACCTGCCCACCGGCCACTTCGGCACCCTGCGCTTCTCGGACGCTCCGACCGTGAACGCCCTGGCCTACACCTTCTCGTTCGGCAACGGCTTCTCGGCCACGCTGGCTCTTGAAGAAGGCCGCTTCGCTCCGGCTGCTGACGGCGTCATCATCAACGGCCCTCTCGTGGCTGGTGTTGACATCTCGGCCGGCCAGCGCGCTCCCGACCTCGTCGCCAACCTGAAGTACGCTGGCACCTGGGGTTCGTTCCAGGTCTCCGGTGCGGCTCACCAGATCCGCAGCAACGTCCTGACGGCCGCCTACGGCCCGATCCTCGAGGGCACGATCCCGGACACCGAGTACGGCTATGCCGTGACGGCTCAGGGCTCGATCAACCTGCCGATGCTGGCTGCTGGCGACGCCCTCTGGCTCGCTGCCACCTATGCTAACGGCGCTCTCGCCTACCTCGGCGCTGGCAGCAACATCACGGTCAGCAACGTGACGGGCCGCGTGGTTGATGCCTACATCGGCCTCGATGGCGACATCGAGACGGGTGAAGGCTGGTCGATCGCCGGTGGTCTGCGTCACTACTGGACCCCGACCATCCGTCAGAACGTCTTCGGTTCGTATGCTCGCATCGAGTACGGCAACCAGGTTCAGGCTCTGACCGGCTTCGACTTCGACTTCAACGAGTGGCGCCTCGGCACCAACGTGATCTGGTCGCCGGTGGCTGGCCTCGACATCGGTGTTGAGGTTCTCTACGCCAACGTCGATACCAACAACCCGCAGTTCGTCGATGGTCGCCTGCGCGACAGCGGCGACTCCTGGGAAGGCCGCCTGCGCGTTCAGCGCGACTTCTAATCGGCTCGGCCTGATTGGATAGGAGAACCCCGGTGGCGACACCGGGGTTTTTCTTTTGCCGCGCCGCGAGACGAGATCCCGCGCAAAGCTTCAGGCGATGACGGCGAGGAGCTCCTTGGCGAACTCTCCGATCAGGAAAACCCAGCCGGATGACGCGGCTGAACCGGGAGCCGACCAGATCGATCAGGGGAGACGATGCCGGCCCTCAGTCCCTGATCGCCGTCCCGGCGATGAAATCCCTGACGATCTGCAGGAGGTCGCCATCGAGCGAAGGTGCATGGCCCTGGTCGGGCACGGTGACGGCGATGAGGCGAGGATGCTGCTCCTGCATCGCCTGCAGGGTCGCGGCCGTCAGCAGATCGGAGTTGGCGCCCCGGATCGCCAGAATGGAGAATGGCTTCAGGGCTTCGAACAGGGGCCACAGATCCGCCAGGGGCGCGTCGAGATCGAGGCCTTCGAGCGTCTTCATGAGATTGGGGTCATAGGCGAGACGGAGGCCGTCCTCGCTCTCACGCCAGGTTCCCTGCGCCAGCTTTCTCCATTGCTCCTCCGTGTAGCGGGGAAACTGGCTCGCAGACCTCTGCCGTAGCATGTCGGCAGCCTCCTGCATGGTTCGCGGGGTAGGGAGCCGACCGACATAGCTGCGGATCCGCTTCAACCCGTCGGGTTCAAGAACCGGACCGATGTCGTTCAGGACCACTCCGGCGATCAGTTCCGGTCGGACGGCGCTCAGGGCCATGGTGATCAGGCCGCCACGGGAGGTCCCGACGACGAATGCCTTGTCGATTCCGGCGGCAGCCAGAACCTGCAGGGTGTCGCTGAGTTCGATCTTGATGTCGTAGTTGCGCCAGTCGTCGTCCCAATCGGAGCGCCCGCGGCCCCGGTAATCCAGGGACAGGACGCGGCGCGGACGGGAGCCGTCGATGCTGAGGGCGCAGGCGAGGTCGTGGAAATCCTCGGACGTTCTGGCGAGTCCGGGCAGGCAGACGACCGGGACTTCATCGCCTGCCTGCGGACCATAGTCACGGGCGTAAAGCCGCTTTCCGTCGGCGGCCGTTACGAAAAGGTCGCGATAGGAGCAGTTCATGGTGGTCCGATCATGCCCCGCAGCGCGGAACGGCATCCTGGCTCTTCAATTGGTGCTTGTCGCATCCGCCGTTGCCGGGATCGCCGGGATCGGCTTGTCGTTCAGCCGTTGCCGGTAGACGCGCAGGTTCTCCAGCACCCGTTGCACGTAGTTGCGGGTCTCGTAGAACGGAATGCGCTCGACCCAGTCGACCTCGTCCACGTCCGGCTTGCGCGGGTCACCGTAGGTCCTGACCCATTTGATCACGTTGCCGCCGCCCGCATTGTAGGAAGCGAACGCAAGGATGTAGGAGCCCTTCCAGTCCTCCATCAACTCGCCGAGATGGGCCGATCCGATCTTGGCATTGTAGGACGGGTCCTCGATCAACCGCTTCAGATCGAATCCGACGCCGAACCGCTGGGCCGTGCGCTTCGCGGTCGCGGGCATGAGCTGCATCAGGCCACGCGCACCGGCGCTCGAAACAGCGCGCGGGTTGAAGGCGCTCTCCTGACGGGCGATGGCGTACACCATGGCCGGCTCGACTTCGTCGCCGACAGGCTGAAAATCGGGAATGGCGGCGAGCGGATAGGCATGCTGATCGAGGGGAAAACCCCGTTGCAGGGCCGTCTTGCCAATGGCGAGCACCGCGCGCGGATTCTGCTGGGCGGTGGCGAGACCCGCCAGGGCATCGAGCTGCCCCGGATCGGTCAGAGTCTGGGCCAAGTCGGTGTAGAGGCTCAGGGCAAGATCCTGCTCGCCGATCTGCTGCAGCAGCTTTACCGCCTGGACCGGGACGAGCGCGTCGAACGCCGCACGTTCCTCCTCGGACAGAGGATCGACTTTGCGCAGCGTGATGGCCTGCCCGAGCTTCATCTGGGCGAGTTGCCCGTAATAGGTCGTCGGCTGGTCGGCCGCCCGCTCGTAGTAGATCTTGGCGTCCTGCCCCTGGCCGGCAGCCTCCGCTGCGCGCCCCTGCCAATAGGCGATGCGCGAGATGGAAATCGGTGTCGAGGCGGTTTTGGCCACGGCGGCGAAGTGCCTGGAAGCCGTTGCCGGGTCGTTCAGGAAACGCAGCGCAATCCATCCCGCATGGAATTCGGCCTCGATCTGCTGCGCGGGCGATTCAGCGGCATGATGGCTCGCCACCTCATAGGCGGTCTTCGGGTCGCCCTTGTCGAGCAGGGCGCGGGTGATCAGGCGCTGCTCGGCCCACCATTCATCGCCGTCGACACGCAGCTCCGGATCTTGCGGCGCCTGCATGATGATCGCAGCGGCCTCGGTCAGATTGTTGCTTCGACGCTGGAGCAGGGCCTTGGAGAACAGGTAGGAGGGATCGCCGCGCAGGGAGGACGGGACGGCCGCGAAGGCTTTCTCCGCCTTCTTCTTGCCCTGGAACACCGCCATGCGGGCCTTGACGAGCAACTCGTAGTCCTTGCCTGCGAGCGCTGCCGCGCGCTGGGCGCCGCCCCAGTTCTCCTTGAGAAGGAGCCGCTCCATGCGGAAGCGATGATCGGCTTTCACGAGGACGTCGGGGAACCGGTCGAGGATGCGCCGCTCCGTGTCCGACCCGAAGGTATCCTCCCGCCAGGCGTGGCGAATCTTCTCGTTCGCCTCCTGGACGAGGCCGTCCGCCTGGAATGCGAAGGCGAGCGCGACCCGGCCGGCCGGCGTGCCCGGCGGCTGCTTGGCGAAGAAGGCCCGAACCTGGAACGGGGGCCTGCGCTCGGCCAGCAGGGCATCCTCGCTTCTTCTCCGGAGCTGGCTGGTGATCGGCCACTGCGGATGGTCCTTTTGGAAGGTGAGCATGCGGTCGAGACCCATGCTGAAACCGCTTCGGATCGCGAACCATTCAACCACGGCCTGGGAGGCCGGCTGGGACAACTTGGTCTTAAGGATCTGAGCCTCGGTCAGATCGTTGTTCCGGTAAGCCTTGAAGATCTCCGGCAGGTGATCCAGGTCACCCGGCACCGGCGCGCTCGGCACGAAGTTTTCCAGAGTGGCGGGCTGTGCCGGAACCGGCGTGCCGGGAATGGGTTCGGCGTGAACGGAGAGGACGACGAATGGGACAAGCGCGACGGATGTCACCAGACCGAGGAGAGGACGCATGTTGAGGCTCACCCGCTAACCCCTTGCTGCCGCCTTTTATCATATTGTGACGACGTTTCTCTTGAGGAAACACTAAGAGCCGAGCTAGGACAACTCCCTGAACGAACGTTTGCGCGCATGCGCCGCACCCCCTATGTGTAAAACCCAACTTTCCATGTGTACCTTGGCCCAAGAGAAGGCCCGGCGCGATCATCGAGGATGACCCCATGACCCACTTCAAAGGCTCCATCACGGCTCTGGTGACACCCTTCAAGGACGGGGCCGTGGATGAGGGGGCATTCCGGTCCTTCATCAACTGGCAGATCCAGGAAGGCACGAGCGGCCTCGTGCCTGTGGGCACGACGGGCGAGAGCCCCACGCTCAGCCACAAGGAGCACGAGCGGGTGGTCGAAATCTGCGTCGAGGAGGCGAAGAGCAGGGTGCCTGTGATCGCCGGGGCCGGCTCCAACAGCACCGCGGAGGCCGTGGCCTTCGCCAAGCATGCGGAGAAGGTCGGCGCCGACGCCGTCCTGGTCGTGACGCCCTATTACAACAAGCCCACGCAGGAGGGCCTCTACCAGCACTTCAAAGCCGTCAACGACGCCATCGGCATCCCGATCATCATCTACAACATCCCGGGACGGTCGATCATCGACATGGCGGTCGACACGATGGCGAGGCTCTACGAGCTCAAGAACATCGCCGGCGTGAAGGACGCGACCGCCAACATGGCGCGGGCGAGCCTGCAGCGGCAGGTCCTGGGGCCGGACTTCATCCAGCTCTCCGGCGAGGATGCGACCGCACTCGGCTTCATGGCTCATGGTGGCCACGGCTGCATCTCGGTTACGTCCAACGCGGCGCCCCGGCTCTGCGCCGAGATGCAGAGCGCCTGCCTGAAGGGCGACTACGCGTCGGCCCTGAAGGTCCAGGACCGGCTCATGCCCCTACATACCAGCCTGTTCGTCGAGACGAACCCGACGCCCGTGAAATATGCCGCGTCCCTGCTCGGACTCATGGAGGATACAGTGCGGCTGCCGCTGGTGCCCGCGTCCGAGGGGGCGAAGCAGGCCGTTCGCTCGGCCATGGTCCATGCGGGCCTGATCAACGCTTAAAGCGAGCTCATGTCCAAAGATCCAAAGACTGCCAACCGCGTCGTCGCCGACAACAGGAAGGCGCGGTTCAATTACGAGATCCTCGATACCTACGAGGCCGGAATCGCGCTGACCGGCACGGAGGTGAAATCCCTGCGTCAGGGCAAGGCTACCATCGGGGAGGCCTATGCCGGACCGTCGGGCGAAGAGTTCTTCCTCTTCAACGCCTACATCCCGGAATACCTCCAGGCGAACCGCTTCAATCACGAGACCAAGCGTCCCCGCCGGCTGCTCCTGCACAAGCGCCAGATCGACAAGCTGATCGGCGCCACCCAGCGCGAGGGGTTCACGGTGATCCCGCTCAAGATCTATTTCAACGATCGCGGACGGGCGAAGGTGGAGCTCGGCCTCGGGCGGGGCAAGAAGCTGCACGACAAGCGCGAGACGGAGAAGGAACGGTCCTGGAACCGCGAGAAGGCCCGTCTCATGCGCGAGAAGGGCTGACGGATCTTCCTTGCGCGTAGCGCATCGTGCGGTGACGTGGACCCGGTCGTTCGCGATCAACGATGCGCCGCTCAAGGATTGAGCATCGGACCCGATGCTCTAACTGTCCCATCGAGTGCCTGGGAGGAAAGACATGGCGTCCGTAGCTCTGGTGTCGGTTCTCGGCCCCGATCGGGTTGGCCTCGTTGCGGCCATCGCCGAGCATCTGTTCGATGTTGGCGTAAACCTGAGAGACACGACCTTCGCGGCGCTGGGTTCAGGGGCCGAATTCGTCGCGATCTGCGAGCTTCCGGGGGCGCTGACCGCGGGCGAAATCGAGGCCGGCCTGAAGCGGCTTGCCGAACTCGAGGGAGCGGAGATCCGGGCGGTCCCCTATGCATTCGACCCAAGTCCCGGTCCCGCCGGCAACATCACCCACCGCATCGCCATCAGTGGCGGCGACCAGCTCGGCCTCGTGGCGCGCCTGTCGGAGGTCTTCACGCAATACGAGGCCAATATCGTGCGCCTCGAAGCGCGCAAGCTGCCGGAGAGCGAGGGCGGCCTCTACGTCACCCGCTTCGCCGTCTCGATCCCGGCGGAACGGACCGATCCGTGCCTGGCGACGGTCGGCAATACGGCCGGAGCGCTCGGCTTGAGCTGCAGGGTCGAAGAGAGTTCACTCTGAAACGGCAAATGGCCGGGACGGCCCGGCCATGCTGCATCGCCCGTGAAAGCGGCCGTCAGACGTCGAGATCGTCGTCCTGCGGCTGGCGAATGCCGTAGCGGCTCTCGAGGGCGCCGTTGCGCGGCTGCGGGCGCACGCGTTCGCCGTTCTCGTTCCCCGAACGTTGGGGACGGTCGGAGGGATCGCGTCCGATGCGGGAGGCGAGCTGCGACAGGTCGAGGAACTCGTCGGCCTGGCGACGCAGCTCGTCCGCGACCATCGGAGGCTGGGTCGTCACCGTGGAGACCACGGAGACGCGCACGCCGCGGCGCTGCATGGCCTCGACCAGCGACCGGAAATCCCCGTCGCCGGAGAACAGGACCATGTGGTCGATGTAAGGGGAGAGCTCGAGCGCGTCGATGGCAAGCTCGATGTCCATATTGCCTTTCACCTTGCGGCGGCCGGCGGAATCCACGAACTCCTTGGTGGGCTTCGTCACCACCCGGTAGCCATTGTAATCGAGCCAGTCGATCAAGGGGCGGATGGAAGAATATTCCTGATCTTCTACAAGCGCCGTATAGTAGAATGCTCTGACCAGCATGCCCCGGCTCTGAAATTCCTTCAGCAGGCGCTTGTAATCGATATCGAAGCCAAGGGTTTTGGTGGTAGCGTATAGGTTGGCGCCATCAATGAAGAGAGCGATCCGCTGCTGGCCTGACATAAGTATTCTCTATTCGTGTCTGCCGGAGCGGCATAACAACCTGTATTGTTCAAGCGGCATCTATTATTTACGCTGGCAATGGAATTGCGCGAAAAAATCCCGACGCGCCTTGAAACCGGCTGCTATTAACCCTTCGGACGAGTAAAAACGACAAAGCAAAATACTTAATGGCGTGTAAATTCCAAGAGTCAAGTTGGCGGAACCAAGGCAGTCAAGTCTTTGTGTGACAAATAAACAGCTATCTATGATTTCAGGCTGCGGCTGCCCGGTTTGACAGCCGGAAGAGCTGCCAGTTCGGCCGGGAGCTGGTCCGGCGGATAGGCCGGAATATCGAGCTGGACCAGGGACACCAGAGGCACGCCGAGGTCGGCCTTGCCGCCGGAACGGTCGATCAGGCAGGCCGCGCCGAGAATCGTCCCAGGATGCTCCCGCAGGGCCGCCAGGCATTCCCTAGAGGAAAGTCCAGTCGTGACGATGTCTTCGACCATGACGACCCGTGCGCCTTCCGGAATCGTGAAGCCGCGCCGCAGGACGAAGTCCCCGTTCTCCCGCTCGACGAAGATCGCCTTGGCGCCCAGGTGCCGGGCCGTCTCATAGCCCGGAACGATGCCGCCCACGGCCGGCGAGACGACGTAATCGACCGACCCGAAGGTGTCCTTGATCTTCTCGGCCAGCGCGCGGCAGACCCGCTCTGTCCTGGCCGGATCCTGGAACACGAACATCTTCTGCAGGAAGACCGGGCTGTGCAGCCCCGACGAGAGAATGAAGTGCCCTTCCAACAGCGCACCGGCGGAGCGGAATTCGTCGAGAACGTCGTTCTGGGTCATGGCTTCGGTCTCCTCGACGGCTGTTTGGCAGGCAGGCCGGCGCGAGGCAAGGGGAAACAGGCAGCCCTATCGCGAAGAGCGGGCGATCCCGGCGAGCCACCCGGGCAGGTCCGCGAGCGACGGCAACTCGGCGAACCGGGGATGAGCCGTCGGGAGCGGAGCGTCCTCGTGGGCCCAGACGAGGTGATAGGGGATGAGGGCCGCATAGCTGCCGGCCTCAAGCGCGGGCAGAACATCCGATCGCACGGAGTTGCCCGCCATGGCCGCATGGTCCGGACCGGCGCCATGGCGGGAGAAGATACGCGCGTAGGTCTCGGCCTTCTTCTCGCTGACGATCTCGACGCCCGAGAAGAAGCTGCCGAGCCCCGATGCGGCGAGCTTCGATTCCTGGTGGAAGAGGTCCCCCTTGGTGATCAGGATCAGCTTGTATTGCGCGGAGAGTTCCTCCAGGGCCTCGCGGACGCCCGGGAAGGGATCGACGGGATGCCTCAGCATCTCCCGTCCGGCCGACAGGATCTCGGTGAGGACGCGACTGGACACCTGGCCGTCGCTGACCGAAAGCGCTGTCTCGAGCATCGAGAGCGTGAAGCCCTTTGCGCCATAGCCGTAGAGACCGAGATTGCGCCTCTCCGTCGCCTCGACCTCGGCTTCGAGCGTCTCCGCATCGACGAAATCGGCAAGGAGTTCGTTGAAGCGCTGGCGCGTCATCCGATAGAAGGTTTCGTTGTGCCAGAGGGTGTCGTCGGCATCGAGGCCTAGGAGCGAGATGGGCATGGGGAAGCTCGTTCGCGCGTATGACGGGGTGTTCCAGCGCCGCTATCGGGTGGCGTGCACGAAAGCTTCGAAGAGCCTGTTGCCCGGATGGTCCTGCGCGGCGAACAGCTCCTGATGCCATTGGACCCCGATGGCGAAGCGACGATCGGGGATCTCGATGGCTTCGATGATCTCATCCTCCGCGCGGGCGCTGGCGACGGTCCGGTCGGACAGGGTCACCACGGCTTCGCGGTGAAAGGTGTTCACCGTGAGTTCGGTCTGCCCGACGATGCGCGAGAGCAGGGTGCCTTGCTCGATCGCCACCTTGTGGACGGTTCCGCGTCGGTCGTGATCCATGATGTCGGGTCCGAGCGTCCGCAGGTCCGGCGACAGGCGGCATCCGTGCAGGGCCGCGAGAACCTGCATGCCGTTGCAGATGCCCAGAACCGGCTTGTCGCGCTCCAGGAAGCCGCGCATCAGGGCGATCTCGATGTCCAGCCGCTCCGACCGGGGAGCCTTGGAGACCTGCCCGTCGACGAACCATGAATCGGGGAAGGCGAAGCGGCCGCCCACGCTGAGGAAGCCGTCGAACCCGTCGATCACCGGCTCGATCATCTCCGGAACATACGGGATGCCGAAGGGAAGCCCGCCGGCCCGCTGGATCGCCACGAAATACGCTTTCGTCATGTCGTAGCGCGTGCCGTCGACGCTGGTGTTCTCGTCCATGATGACGGCAATGCGGGGCAGGTGCGGCATGGCGGTCAGCCCGTGATGCGGTCGACGCGGCTCACCACGCGCTTGGCGCGCAGCTCCGCGATGATGGCGTTGAGGTGCTTCAGGTCCCAGACCGTCAGGTCGATGGTCATGTCGGTGAAGTCCTGGGTGCGCCGCTTCATGGAGACGTTGTCGATGTTGCCGTCATGATCGGCGATCACCTGGGTGATCTGCGCGAGCGATCCGGGCTCGTTAATCGACTGCAGCTTGATGCGCGCCGGGAAGCGCTGCGTCGAACCCGATTCCAGGTCCCAGCGCACGTCGATCCAGCGGTCGGGCTCGTTGTCGAAGGCCGCCAGCGACGGGGACTGGATCGGGTAGATCGTCACCCCCTGGCCGGCGGTCAGGATGCCGACGATGCGGTCCCCCGGAACGGCGCCGCCTTCCTGGGCGAAGCGGATCGGCATGTCCTTGTTGAGGCCGCGGATCGGAATGCCGCCGGGATGCTCGCTTCCGGCCTTCTTGCCCGCACCGTCGGGCTGGCTGCGGCCGTCCGCTCCGGCGCGGCGCTCGTCCAGGTAGTCGGGATAGACGGCCCGCACCACGTCGCCGGAGAACATCTCGCCGCGGCCCACGGCCGCCAGCACGTCCTCGACGGAGACCCGCGCCAACCGGGGCAGGGCGCCCTTCAGCTTCTCGTCGGAGAAGGGCCGGCCGGCCCGCTCGAAGGCGCGTTCCAGGATCTGGTGGCCAAGGCCGGTATATTGCCGGCGCACGGCCGCACGGGTGGCCCGGCGGATCGACGCGCGCGCCTTGCCGGTGACCACGAGCGATTCCCAGGCCGCCGGGGGCGTCTGGCCCTCGGCGCGGACGATCTCCACCTCGTCGCCGTTCTGCAGCTCCGTCAGGAGCGGCGACATGCGGCCGTTGATCTTGCAGCCCACCGCCGTGTTGCCGACATCGGTATGCACCGCATAGGCGAAGTCGATGGGGGTCGCGCCGCGCGGCAGCGCGATCAGGCGCCCCTTGGGCGTGAAGCAGAAGACCTGGTCGTGGAACAGCTCGAGCTTGGTGTGCTCGAGGAACTCCTCCGGATTGTCGCCCTCGGCCAGGAGGTCGATGGTCCGGCGCAGCCATTGATAGGCCCGGCTCTCGGTGGCGAGGCGCGAATCGCCGTTGACGCCTTCCTTGTAGAGGGCGTGGGCGGCGATGCCGTATTCCGCGACCTCGTCCATGTCCTCGGTGCGGATCTGCAGCTCGACGCGCTGGCTGCCGGGCCCGATCACCGTGGTGTGGATCGACCGGTAGTCGTTCTGCTTCGGAGTCGAGATGTAGTCCTTGTACCGCCCCGGCACCATCGGCCAGCTCGTATGGACGACTCCGAGCGCCCGGTAGCATTCGTCGATGGTGTTCACGATGATCCGGAAGGCGAAGATATCGGACAATTGCTCGAAGGAGACGGATTTGCGCTCCATCTTGCGCCAGATGGAATAGGGCCGCTTCTGCCGGCCCGATACCGACGCCTCGATGCCCTGCGCGCGCAGCTTCGTCGTCAGGGTCCGTTCGATCTCGTCGACGAGCTTCTCGTTCTTGGCCGACAGCTCGTGGAGGTGGCGCTTAATGGCCTCGTAGGCTTCCGGATCGAGGTTCTGGAAGGACAGCTCCTCGAGCTCCTCGCGCATCTCCTGGATACCCATGCGACCGGCCAGGGGCGCATAGATGTCGAGGGTCTCCTCGGCGATGCGCTTGCGCTTGTCCGGCGGCATGAACTGCAGGGTGCGCATGTTGTGGAGGCGGTCGGCGAGCTTGACCAGCAGGACCCGCACGTCGTCGGCGATGGCCAGAAGAAGCTTGCGGAAGTTCTCGCCCTGGGCCGCCCGCTTCGACACGAGATCGAGCCGTTTGATCTTGGTCAGGCCGTCGACGAGCGCGCCGATCTGGGGGCCGAAGGTCTTGTTGATTTCCTCCAGGGTCGCCTGCGTGTCCTCGACGGTGTCGTGGAGAACCGCCGCCGCGATGGTCGCGTCGTCAAGCTTGAGGTCCGTGAGGATGGCTGCGACTTCGAGGGGATGGCCGAAGAACAGGTCGCCGGAAGCACGCTTCTGGTTGCCATGAGCCATCATGGCATAGATGTAAGCGCGGTTGAGAAGCGCCTCATTGGCCGAGGGGTTGTAGCGCTTGACCCGCTCGACGAGTTCATACTGGCGCATCATGCGGCCGCAATCTCCTTATGGCCCGTTATCTGGCTGAAATGACGAAGCTATCGAAGATATTGTACAACGTCTTCCAACCGCAAGCTGAATAGCTTGCCGCAGGCTGCCGATACGGAGCCCGGAACGGCCTGCCCACAAAAAAAGCCCGGCATCGAGCCGGGCTTTCGAGATTGGCTAAACCGATTATTCGCGGTCGTCGTCGTCCGCGCTGCTGCTCGGAGGCACGAGGCCTTCAAGGCCGCGGAGCAGGTCCTCTTCGCTCATGCGGTCGAACTGGATGTCCGCGTCGTTGTCGCTGCCGGTGGAGGGGGCGGCTGCCGTATTGCTGAGCATCGGGACGGCTTCGGCCTCCGGCTCGTCCACCTCGACGTATTTCTGCATCGAGTGAATGAGCTGCTCCTTCAGGTCGTCGGGAGCAATCGTCTCATCGGCGATCTCACGCAGGGCCACGACCGGGTTCTTGTCGCGGTCGCGGTCGATGGTGAGCGGGGAACCCGAGGAAATGAGGCGAGCCCGGTGGCTGGCCAGCAGAACGAGCTCAAACCGGTTGTCGACCTTGTCGATGCAGTCTTCGACGGTCACGCGAGCCATGCGGGGCTCCTTCTTCAGTCTTGAGAAATTCGGAAGGGGGACCGGATACACCGTTCGGCGCGAGAAAACAAGAGGAACCGTTCTCCGGCAGGGACTTAACCGGTCGTGCATCTGCGCACGCCGGGTTCGCCATGGCATTGATACATTGTTTCAGGACGTGACGGGAAGCCAAAGGTGATCCTTGAAGGGATTGCGCAGGGTTATGAACCGGCTCGGGCGGCGTGTGAATCGGCTCCTGGCCAGGATGGGTGTCCAGAGGATGGGTTTCGACCGAAGCCTCCTGGTCGGGTGGCGGCGCCGTATCCGGTGAACAGGCCAAGCGCGTCCCGACGGGCCCTACGCCTTGACTCCTCGGCGTCCGGGTGCGAGTCCCGCGCGGATTCGATCAATTGAGGGTTTCGCTCCCGATGAAGCGCGCATTCATATTCCCCGGCCAGGGAAGCCAGGCCGTCGGCATGGGCAAGGCCCTGGCCGATGCCTTCCCTCAGGCCAAGGCGGTGTTCGACGAGGTCGACGAGGCTCTCTCCCAGAAGCTCTCCGCCATCATGTGGGAAGGCCCGGCCGAGGAGCTGACCCTCACTGCCAACACCCAGCCGGCCCTGATGGCCGTGAGCCTCGCCGCCATCCGGGTCCTGGAGGCCGAAGCCGGTCTCGACCTCAAGAGGCATGCCGCCTTCGTGGCCGGTCATTCGCTCGGCGAATACTCGGCTTTGGCCGCCGCCGGCAGCCTTTCCATCGCCGATACGGCCCGGCTGCTGCGGATCCGCGGCAATGCCATGCAGAGCGCCGTTCCGGTCGGGCAGGGCGCCATGGCGGCGCTTCTCGGGCTCGAATACGACGCGGCTCTCGAGGTGGCCCGAGAGGCTGCGCAGGGCGAGGTCTGCGATGCGGCCAACGACAATGGCGGCGCCCAGGTCGTCGTGTCGGGCCATAAGGCCGCCGTGGAACGGGCCGTGGCGATCGCCCAGACCAGGGGCGCCAAGCGCGCCGTGATGCTGACCGTGTCCGCCCCCTTCCATTGCGCCCTCATGCAGCCGGCGGCGGACGCCATGCGCGAGGCCCTGGGCGGCGTGACCGTCAATACCCCGGTCGTTCCGGTCGTGGCCAATGTGGAAGCTGCCGCCATCACCGATCCGGCCGCCATCCGCGACGCCCTGGTGCGCCAGGTCACAGGCACCGTCCGGTGGCGCGAGAGCGTGGCCTTCATGGCCGCTCAGGGTGTTGAATCATTTCATGAGGTCGGCTCCGGCAAGGTTCTGACCGGACTCGTGAAACGCATCGCGGCCGGCACCTCGGCCGCGGCCATCGGCACCCCTGAGGATGTCGCCGCCTTCAAAGCCTCCCTGAACGGATAAGAGGAGCCCTGCATGTTCGATCTCACCGGCCGCAAGGCTCTCGTCACCGGCGCCACGGGCGGCATCGGCGGCGCCATCGCCCGCGCCCTCCATGCCCAGGGCGCCACCGTGACCCTGTCCGGAACCCGACGGGCGGCCCTCGACGAACTGGCTTCGTCCCTGGGCGAGCGCGTCCATGTGGTCGAGGCGAACCTGTCGGACAAGGACTCGGTCGAGGCGCTCGTTCCGGCCGCCGAGACCGCCATGGAAGGGCTCGACATCCTGGTCAACAATGCGGGTGTGACCAAGGACAACCTGTTCATGCGCATGAAGGACGAGGAATGGGACACGGTGATCGCCGTGAACCTGACCGCATCCTTCCGCCTGTCGCGGGCGGCCGTGAAGGGCATGATGCGCCGCCGCTACGGACGTATCGTCAATATCGGCTCGGTCGTGGGCTCGACCGGCAATCCGGGGCAGGGCAACTATGCCGCCTCCAAGGCCGGCCTGATCGGCATGACCAAAGCCCTCGCGGCCGAGGTCGCCAGCCGCAACATCACCGTGAACCTCGTCGCCCCGGGCTTCATCGAGTCGCCCATGACGGACGTGCTCAACGAGAAGCAGCGCGAGGGAATTCTCGGAACCATTCCCATGGGGCGGCTCGGCCAGGGCGATGAAATCGCCTCGTCGGTCGTCTATCTCGCCTCCACCGAGGCCGCCTACGTGACGGGTCAGACCCTGCACGTGAATGGCGGAATGGCCATGTTCTAAAGGAACTTATCCTGCTTTCCGGAATCTGTTTGCAGGAGCCGTTCACCCCTCGCCAGACAGGATAAGCTTGTGTTAAGCATGATCCCGATCAGGTCAAAGGGGTTGACCGGCGCTTAAAAATGCGGCTTTGCACGGCGCAGGATGGCCGTTTCAGCGTTGTCAGCTGAACAGCTGATCTAAATTGATTTCTTAATCCGCCCAATTCCTGAGGCGGCAGCCACTGAGGAAAAAACGATGAGTGACGTCGCTGATCGCGTGAAGAAGATTGTTGTCGAGCACCTCGGCGTCGAAGCCGACAAGGTGACCGACAACGCCAACTTCATCGACGACCTGGGCGCCGACAGCCTGGACACGGTCGAACTGGTGATGGCTTTCGAGGAAGAGTTCAACGTCGAGATCCCGGACGACGCGGCTGAGACCATCGTGACGGTCGGCGACGCCATCCGGTTCCTCGAGAAGAACGCAGCCTAAGGGGCTGAAACAGGGCGTCGGATGACTCATTCGACGCCCGAATTTTATGAATCGATAGGGCAGGAATTCATGCGCCGGGTAGTCGTTACAGGTCTTGGCATGGTCACGCCGCTCGGCAGCGGGGTCGACGCCACATGGTCCCGCCTCGTCGAGGGTCAGAGCGGCGCCAATAAAATCACCGATTTCAAGGTCGACGATCTCGCCTGTCAGATCGCCTGCCAGATCCCCCGGGGCGACGGCTCCGCCGGCACGTTCAATGCCGACGAGTGGATGGAGCCCAAGGAGCAGCGGAAGGTCGATCCGTTCATCGTCTATGCGATGGCGGCCTCCACCATGGCCCTGCGGGATTCCGGCTGGGAGCCGAAGTCGTACGAGGACCAGTGCGCGACCGGCGTGCTGATCGGCTCCGGCATTGGCGGCATCGGCGGCATCTACGAAGCCTCGGCGACCCTGATCGAGCGCGGCCCCCGCCGCATCTCGCCCTTCTTCATCCCCGGGCGCCTGATCAACCTGGCCGGCGGCTACGTGTCCATCGAGCACGGCCTAAAGGGGCCGAACCACGCCGTGGTGACGGCCTGCTCCACCGGCTCCCATGCCATCGGCGACGCGGCCCGCCTCATCGCCCTGGGCGACGCGGACGTGATGGTGGCCGGCGGCACGGAATCGCCCATCAACCGGCTCTCCATCGCGGGCTTCGCCGCCTGCCGGGCCCTGTCCACCAATTTCAACGACGATCCGACCCGCGCCTCGCGTCCCTACGACAAGGACCGCGACGGCTTCGTCATGGGCGAGGGCGCCGGGGTCGTGGTGCTGGAGGAATACGAGCACGCCAAGGCCCGCGGCGCCAAGATCTACGCCGAGGTCATTGGCTATGGCCTGTCGGGCGACGCCTACCACATCACCTCGCCGTCCGAGGACGGGGACGGAGCCTATCGCTGCATGGCCGCGGCCCTCAAGCGGGCCGGCATCGACGTCTCCGAGATCGACTACGTCAACGCGCACGGAACGTCGACGCCGCTCGGCGACGAGCTGGAGCTGAAGGCCGTCGAGCGCATCGTGGGCAATGCGGCCGGCAAGCTCTCCATGTCGTCCACCAAGTCGGCGATCGGACACCTTCTGGGGGCGGCCGGCGCCGTCGAGGCGATCTTCTCGATCCTGGCCATGCGCGACGGCATCATTCCACCGACCATCAACCTCGATAACCCGTCGGTGGAAACGGCGATCGACCTCGTGCCCAAGCAGGCCAAGCGCAAGGAGGTCAATGTCGCCCTGTCGAACTCCTTCGGGTTCGGCGGGACTAACGCTTCGCTCATTCTTCGTCGCGTATCCTGAACCTGGCGACCGCCCGTTACGGCTTTTCGCCATAATCCCCGTTAGGGTGTCGGCGGACCGGCAGGACCGCCGGCCGATACCAGAAAAGCGGCGTAATGTTCGGACGAAAGAAAAAGCTCCTTCTCCCTCCCGTGGACGATTCCGACCACGGTGCGCAGCCTCGTCTGGCACCCCGCTCTCCGAACGAGGCCATCAAACCCTCCATGGCGCCGCCGCCGCCGCCGAGGCTCCGCCGCCGCCGCAGGGGGATGCTGTCGCTTCTGAGCGGCCTGCTGACCCTTCTCGTCGCCGTGGCAATCGCCGGCATCTTCGGCTTCTCCATGCTCCAGCACGAGGTGGCGGCTCCCGGGCCGCTGCAGAGCGACAAGGTCGTGGTCATTCCCCGCAACACCGGCACGGGCGAGATCGCCAGCATCCTCAAGGAGGAGGGCGTCATCGATCAGCCGCTCCTGTTCCAGGCCTATGCCCACATGAACCGGCAGCGCGGCCAGCTGAAGGCGGGCGAGTTCCAGTTCAAGGCCGGCACCAGCATCGAGGACGCCATTGACACCCTCATCCAGGGCAAGGCAATCCTGCATACGGTCACGGTTCCCGAAGGCCTGACGAGCGAGCAGATCGTCGCCCGCCTGTACGAGCACGAGATCCTCGCGGGCGATGTGACCGAGACCCCGCGCGAGGGCTCGCTCCTGCCCGATACCTACAAGTTCGAACGCGGCACGACCCGTCAGCAGATCATCAACACGATGCAGGCGGCCCAGCGCCAGGCCATCGAGCAGATCTGGCAGCGCCGCTCCAGCGAATTGCCGATCAAGTCGCCCCAGGAGCTCGTGATCCTCGCCTCCATCGTGGAGAAGGAAACGGGCCGGGCGGACGAGCGCACCCGCGTGGCGGGCGTCTTCATCAACCGCCTCATGAAGCGGATGAAGCTTCAGTCCGATCCGACCATCGTGTACGGGCTGGTCGGCGGGAAGGGCACCCTCGGCCGCGGCATCCTGCGCAGCGAGATCGAGGCCGCCACACCCTACAACACCTATGTGGTCGAGGGCCTGCCGCCTGGTCCCATCGCCAATCCCGGCCGTGCCGCCCTCGAGGCCGTGGCCAACCCGTCGCGGACCAAGGATCTCTACTTCGTGGCCGACGGTTCGGGAGGCCATGCCTTCGCCGAAACATACGAGCAGCATCAGCGCAATGTGACGCGCTGGCGGCAGATCGAGAAGAGCCGTCCGGCTCCCGATGCGAACGATGTGGACCGGGTGGCGCCCGATGCCGGCGACCAGACGAGCCTTCCTGCAGGCGTGACGCCTGCCTTGCGCGGCACCGCGAATGCGCTGCCGACTTCTGGGGGGCGGCCAGGGCGCGGTTTCGACGCGAGCGAGGGGACCGACAAGGACCCGCTCAAGAACAAGACCTTCGATCTGAACAATCCGAAGAACGTTCCGCCTCTGCGTCAGCCGTGATGCTCTGCGGGCGGCATCCTATCGATAGTGTCCGGGACTTTCCTGCTGCAGCTTCAGCTTGAGGGTCCGGCCGGACCTTTATCAGCTTTGTCATCACCGGCCTTGTGCCAGTGATCCCGGTTGGAAGAGCGCCGCGCCTCACCGCATCGGGATGGCCGGGACGGGAAGGCTTCACGCTGTCATTGTGAAAGGCTCTCGCGAACGCCTCACGAAGAAATCGACTCTTGGATCGGCGCGCATTATGGTCGCGCCGATTTTTCATTCCGTTCGAGGTTTGCGCATGTCCATTGCGAGCATGACCGGTTTTGCCCGCGAAGCCGGTGTCACGGGTTCCTACCAATGGGCCTGGGAACTCAAGAGCGTGAACGGTCGCGGGCTCGAGGTCCGGGTTCGCACACCCTCCGGCCTCGATGCGGTGGGTGAGGACGCGCGGGGGCAGATCCTCAAGGCGCTGACCCGCGGCCAGGGTCAGCTGAACCTGTCGCTCAGCAGGGCATCGTCGGCCCCCAGGCTGCGCGTGAACCAGGATGTGCTGCAATCGCTGCTCTCGGCGATCGGCGGCCTGACGCTTCCGGACAATGTGCAGCCCGCCTCGCTCGACGGTCTGCTGTCCGTGCGCGGCGTGGTCGAGCTGGACGACGATGCCGCCGATCCCTCACAGGACGAGGGGCTGGTTGCGGCTCTGAAGGCGGCGGTCGGCGCGCTGATCGGGTCTCTCAAGGCCGCGCGGCTGAAGGAAGGGCAGGCGCTCGCGGTGGTTCTCGGGCAGCAGCTCGATCGCATCTCCAGCCTGGTCGACGAGGCCGAGGCGGCACCGGCCCGCCGGCCCGAGGCCATTCGCGCCCGGCTGGAGACCCAGATCGCCGAGCTGCTCGACGGCAGGGCCGGTCTCGATCCCGACCGCCTGCACCAGGAAGCGGTGCTCATTGCGGCCCGGGCCGATATCCGCGAGGAACTCGACCGGCTGCGGGCCCATGTGGACGCGGCCCGCGGCCTCCTGCAGGAAGGCGGGCCGGTCGGACGGAGGCTCGACTTCCTGGCTCAGGAATTCGGGCGCGAGGCCAATACTCTGTGTGCGAAGGCCAATGATGTGTCCCTGTCGCGGATCGGGCTTGAATTGAAGGCCGTGATCGAGCAATTCCGTGAGCAGGTTCAGAATGTGGAGTGATGCGGTGAGCCAGGATTCGAAACCTCCGGTCGGACGTCGCGGCCTCATCCTCATCCTGTCGTCCCCGTCCGGCGCCGGAAAAACCACACTCACCCGCAGCCTCGTGGAGGAGCGGGCCGGCGTCCTCTCGGTGTCCGTCACCACCCGTCCCAAGCGTCCCTCCGAAATCGAGGGCAAGCATTACCACTTCATCGACGTGGACGAGTTCAAGGCGATGCGCGAGCGCGATGAACTCCTGGAATGGGCCGAGGTGCACGGCAACTTCTACGGTACGCCGCGCAAGCCCGTGGAGAAGACGCTGGCCGCCGGCCAGGACATGGTGTTCGACATCGACTACCAGGGCACCCGCCAAGTCCGTCAGAAGCTCCCGGACGACGTGGTGACCGTGTTCGTCCTTCCGCCGAGCTTCCGGGAGCTGAAGGCGCGGCTCGAGCGCCGGGCCGAGGATGCCCCCGAGGTCATCGCCAAGCGCCTCGCCAATGCCAGGATCGAGATGGAGCGTTGGGTCGAGTACGATTACGTCATCGTCAACGAGGATCTCGGCAGGTCCTTCGAGAGCCTGAAGGCGATCCAGACGGCCGAACGGCTGAAGCGCGAGCGCCTCGTCGGCCTGTCCGACTTCGTCGAAGGGCTCTTGGCCGAGAAGATCGACTGACGCGGCCGACCGCCTACACCAGCGCGAGCGCGTTCCGGCGCTCGTGGCGGGCGATGGCGTGGGCGATCAGCACCTCCATGAGCTCGCCCTGAGGCAGGCCCCCGGCCTCCCAGAGCTTGGGATACATGCTGATGGCCGTGAACCCGGGCAGGGTGTTCACCTCGTTGACGAAGAGGCCGTCGTCGTTCTTCGGATCCAGGAAGAAGTCGACGCGGGCCAGGGCCTCGCAGGCGAGAGTTCTGAACGTCAGGACCGCGAGCTCCTGGATGCGGCGTGCCTGGGCCGGCGGGAGATCCGCCGGGATGCGCAGGAGAGCGCCGTCCGCATCGATGTACTTGGCATCATAGCTGTAGAAGCCGTGGCTGTCGGACGGCACGATCTCCCCAAGCGGCGACGCCCGGACCTCGCCGGCGGCGTCCTCCAGCACCGAGCACTCGATCTCGCGCGCCCCCGTGACGCTGCGCTCGACGAGCACCTTTCTGTCGTAGCGGAAGGCGCGCTCGCAGGCCCTGTCGAACTCCTCGGGCGAGGGAGCCCGGGACACACCGACGGACGAGCCCATATTGGCGGGTTTCACGAAGAGGTCGGAGGTGCCCAGGGCCTCCGCGGCGGCCCGGTAGTCGACGCGGGTTCCGGGCGTGAGCGTCAGGAAGGGAACGACCGGCAGACCGCTGTCGCGCAGGAGGCGCTTGGCGATGTCCTTGTCCATCCCGGCGGCGGAGCCCATCACGCCGGATCCCACATACGGAACATTGGCCAGTTCGAGACAGCCCTGGACGGTGCCGTCCTCGCCGTTGGGCCCATGGAGCACGGGAACGACCGCATCGAGGCGCAGGGATCGCGACGGCCCATTGCGGTCGAGCACGATCGTCTCGCCGGCCCCGCCCGGAAGAAGGGCCACCTGCGGGGCTCCTTCCGGGATCTCCAGGGACTGAGCGCCCCGTCCGGCGCCATTGCCGTTGTCACAGAGGAGCCAGCGGCCGTCCCGGGCGATCCCGATGGGCACGATGTCGTAGCGGTCGGGATCGAGGGCGCGCAGGACGTTGGCCGCCGACAGCTTCGAGACCTCATGCTCGGCCGAGCGTCCTCCGAACAGAAGCCCGATCGTCTTTCGCGACTGCGACATGCCCGCTTCCCTTCCCGTGCGGCCGTCGGGGCCGCTCCTGTCGATGCGATCTTGGGAGAGGCGCGGTTAAGGTCCTGTGAAAACGGCTGTCCGCGCCGGTTCAGCGGCGTCCTATAGGCTTGGATTGTGGTGGGACGAGTATCGAGGGTGGCGTTGTCCAGCGGGACGGGGTGAACAGAACGCATGGGCGCGTCGGCCTCGCATGGACGCACTCCGCTGTCATGGCCGGGCTTGTCCCGGCCATCCCGACCCGGAAACGCTCAGCGCTCGAAGCGATCGGGATCACCGGCACAAGGCCGGTGATGACGAAGGAGGTGCCGGTGGGACCCTGTCGAGCCAGCCTCTCAGGGCTTGCACGTCGAATCCCAGGCATTGGCCAGCGCCACATAACCTTCCACGGAGACGTTTTCCGCCCGGGCCGTCTCCTCGAGCCCTGCCGCCTCGATGATCGCGGCCGGCTCGGGGGCAATAGACTTCAGGCTCTGGCGCAGCATCTTCCGGCGCTGTCCGAAGGCCGCGCGGGTCACGGCTTCCAGGGCCCCGATGCGGCAGGGCAGCGGATCGGCCCTCGGGGTCAAATGGACCACGCTCGACGTGATCTTCGGCGGCGGCACGAAGGCCGAGGGGGGCACGTCGAACAAGATCCTGGCCTGCGTGCGCCAGCCGCAGAGAACCCCGAGCCGCCCGTAGTTCTTCGGATCGCTCTCGTCCGCGACGATCCGCTCGGCCACCTCGCGCTGGAACATGAGCGTGAGCGAGGCCCACCACGGCGGCCAAGCCTCACCGGTGAGCCAGCCGGTCAGCAGCGCCGTGCCCACGTTGTAGGGCAGGTTGGCGATGATCCGGACGAGCCCGTTGCCGGCCAGGGGACGCGGGTCGAATTGCAGGGCATCGGCCTCGACGACATTGAGCCGGCCGGGGTAGCGCTCGGCGATCTCGGCGAGCGCCGGCAGGCAGCGGGTGTCACGCTCGATGGCGATCACCTTCCCGGCGCCGGCCGCCAGGATGGCGCGGGTCAGGCCGCCGGGACCCGGGCCGACCTCGATGACGGTCGCGTCTTCCAGAGATCCCGCGGAGCGGGCGATCCGGCTCGTGAGGTTGAGGTCGAACAGGAAGTTCTGGCCGAGGGATTTCTTGGCCATCAGCCCGTGGGTGCGGACCACCTCGCGCAAGGGGGGAAGGTCGTCGATCTGGCTCATGCGCGCCCCAGCCGGGCGGCGAGCCTCAGGGCCGCCATGAGACTGTCGGGGCGGGCAATGCCCTTGCCGGCGATGTCGAACGCGGTGCCGTGATCGGGCGACGTCCGCACGAAGGGAAGCCCGAGCGTCACGTTGACCGCCTCGTCAAACGCGATGGTCTTGATCGGGATCAGGGCCTGATCATGATACATGGCCAACGCCGCGTCGTATCGGCCGCGTGCCCGGGCGTGGAACATGGTGTCGGCCGGCAGAGGGCCTGCCGCATCGATCCCCTCGGCGCGCAGGATGTCGACGGCCGGAACGATGATCCTGGCGTCCTCGGTTCCCATGGCGCCGTTCTCGCCGGCGTGAGGATTGAGCCCCGCGAGGGCGAGCCGTGGACGGTCGATTCCGAACCGGTCCCTCAGTTCGCGGGCCACGATCCGTCCGGTCAGGACGATCAGATCCGTGGTCAGGGCGGAGGGCACTTCCGAAAGGGAAATGTGAACCGTCACGGGGACGACCGCGAGCTGCTCGCTCCACAGCATCATCACCGGATGGCAGGTCTCGGCCCCGCCTTCCGCAGCGAGGGCCGCGAGATATTCCGTATGCCCCGGGTGCTTGAAGCCGGCATCGTAGAGAACGTGCTTGGCGATCGGGTTCGTCACGACGGCCGCCGCCGAACCGGCTCGAACGAGCCTCACGGCCCTGTCGATGGATTCGAGGACGGACGGAGCATGGGCCGGATCGGGACGTCCTGGCTCTGCCGACACCGCGACGCTCAGCGGCACGACGGGCAGTGCGTCGGAAAATGCGGATCGGATCTGTTCCGGCGCCACGGGCGCGATGGGAACGCTCCATCCGAACATGGCCGCGACCCGGGCGAGATGATCGGGATCGCCGAGAACGGCGAAGGGCGGCAGAGCGGCCCGATCCCTCTCGAGCCAAGCCCTCAGGCTGAGCTCCGGCCCGATTCCGGCCGGATCACCTTGGGTCAACAGAAGAGGGCGCTGGTTCACACCTGACACCGGGCCGCCGCCCCATCATTCATCGCTCGTGCCGCTCAGATTCTGAGTATAGCCCACCTCGCCGAGAGACCGGAACTCGAGGCTGAACGCGATCGTGTGGTTCTGGTTCTTCTCGCCCGAGTTGCGCACCACCTCACGCGGGGTCACGCTGTAGCTGACCGAGAAGGTCGTGCATTCGTCCATGTAGCCGAGGCCGAGAGACATGCCGCTGACATAGGCCGTATTGTCGCTCTCGTAGACGGCGTTCGGATTGGTCGTGAGCTGGGCGAGGTAGGTTTCACGCGCCAGCAGATAGCGGTCCAGATCCAGGAGAACCGAGCCCGTCACGTACCAGTTCGGCGAGATGTCCCACCGGGCCGAGCCGAGCAGACCCTCGCGGCGCAGCGGGAAGCCGATGGCGGGCTGCGCCGCATAATTGGCATAGGTCAGCGAGGTCGAGAGTGGCAGGTATGGATTGAAGTTCGCCCGGAAACCGGCCTCGATCCGGTTCACGTCGAAATCTTCCTGGTCGAAGCGCGCGCGGGTCACGAGCGCGAAATTCGCGTTCGGGGAGATCTGGAAGCGGCCCACGTAATCGGAGGCGCGCGAGTCGAGGCCGGAATCCAACCCGACATTGGCGAGGTCGGGCTGCCGGAACGAGTTGCGCCCTGCGATCTGGTAGGACTGGCCGAACAGCACGTTGGCGTAGAAATCGTCGGCGCCGGTCACGGTGTACTGGATGCCGACATTGGCCCGGACGCCACCCTCGACCCGGTCGTAGCCGGAGAACTTGTCCCAGTCGAACAGGGAGGTGTCATCGAAGACGAGGCTCTGAGCATCCTCGTTCGGGAGGCTGCCGATCCGGGTCTCGTTCGGCCGGGCGATCACCTGGGCGATCGGCTCGAGGATCTGCTTGCCGGAGGTTCCGAGGCTCGCGACGAACGGGTAGCGGTACTCGACGCCGACCGCCGGCATGCCCCGGAAGACGAAATCGTCGTCCGAGTCGAGGAAATTGCCGAGCTGAGCGTTCTGGTAACCCTTGAAATCGGGGTCGATCCAGATGTTGTCGGCCCTGACATAGGCGAACGGCGTCCAGACCTGGCCGATCGGGTCGACGAATTCACGGCGCCACGACGCCATGACCGATGCGCGCGAGGTCGTGCCGCTGATGCCGCGCACGAGGCAGGAGGCCGGATCGAAGACGATGCACGTCTGGGCCACGCCGAAATAGGTCGTATTGGCGATCGACAGCGGGTCGAACTGGGCGGCCTCGCGGGAGATGTGCGTCACGTTCACGTCGATGGCGGCCTCTCCGCCGATGGACGACGGGGTGAAGCGCTTGTTGTAGTCCAGGACCGGAGCCACGATGGGCTGCTGCTTCTGCCACTCGCTGCTCGACAGGGTCTGGAAGTAGTAGCCGCGCACGTCGAAGAAGGACCGGTCCCCCTGTCCCTGGAGGTACAGGGTCGAGATCGATTCCTTGATGTAGTACGAGCTGAGGCTCTCGCTGCGGATCTTGTAGTTCGTCAGGAACCACTTGTCCGAGAGCAGCGCGATGTCCCAGCCCCAGCGCCAGTTCTGGTTGATGTAGAACAGGCCGTTCGTCTCGAGGGAGCCGCGAAAGTCGCGGTTGCCCGCCCCGTAGGGAGGCGGGAGGAACGCGTCCGGCTCCTGCTGGAAGATGCCGGCAGCCCGGATGTTGTAGGTGCCGTTCTCGAGGCGGTGGCGCCACTCGGCCTGGCCCAGCACGCCCTGGCGGCTCAGGAAGGTCGGGCTGATCGTCAGGTCGTAATTCGGCGCGATGGCCCAGAAGAACGGGACGGAGCCGCCATAGCCGAGCGCGGTCGAATAGACGTAGCGCGGCGACAGGAAGCCGGTCTTGCGCTTCACCGTCGGGTCGGGGGTCCAGAAATAGGGCAGGTAGGCGACCGGGATGCCGAGGAGCTCAAGGGTCGCGTCCTCGTAATAGATCGTCCGCTCGCTGTTGTTGTGGATGATCTTCGCGGCCTTGACCTGCCAGAGCGGGGGGCGCTCCGGGTTGTCCTTGCAGGGCTCGCAGGCCGTATAGGTGCCGCGCTCGAACGTCGTGGTCTCGCCCTCGGCGCGCTCGGCACGCGGGGCCGAGAAGCGGGTCGTGAGGGGGCGACCCTGCTCGACGGTCGTCTGAACCACCCTCAGGGAATCGATGAAGCCGTTCTTGAAATCGTCCGTCAGCTCGAAGCGGTCGCCCGTCGCGACCGTACCGCTGGCGTCCGTGAGCCGGGCATTGCCTTCCGCAAAGACACGGCCGGTGTTCCGGTCGTAGGTGACCCGGTCGGCCTGGAGGGTCCGGCCCTGATAGTTCATCTGGACGTCGCCGGAGGCGGCGATCGTGTTTTTGTCGTTGTCGTAGACGATTTCCTTGGCGTCGACGAGAAGCCGGTCCTGGCCGGATCCGGACTGGGCGCGCCCGGCGATGGCCTCGTTCAGGGTCGCCTGGGCAAGCGCAGGCACAGACACAGCAGCCAGCAGAGCCGCTGCGATCGCAGACGTTGCGATCGTTGTCCTAAGCCGCCGCATCCCCACTCCTTCGCAAACCTTCTTGTCGAGGCCGGTTAGCCGTCCTCTTGGTGCAATAACGCCAAGGTCCCTAACAGACTGCCTACTACAGCCGGGAACCAGGCTGCAACAAGGGAGCTGATGATTCCCGAGGCGCCAAGCTCCGCCATTAGCTCCGTCGCGACATAAAGCACGAAGCCCGCAGCGACGCCACCCAGAACCATCATCGCTACACCGCCGAATCGAAAGAATCTTAACGATACGGATGCGGCGACGAAAACCATCGCGATGAACAGCAGCGGGCGGGCCAGAAGCAGGTCGTAATGGAGCCGGTAGGGCGTGACGTTGATGTCCGCCTGCTCCATGCGGTTGATCGTCTCCTTGAGGTCCCAGAACGGAACCGCGTCCGGATCGGTGAAGCTCTGTCGAACCTGCGAGGGCTGCAGGTTCGAGGCGATCAGGTAGCGGTCGTGCGCCTGGGGCTCCTCGGTGGCCGACAGGATGCGGGCATCCTTGAGCTCCCAGAAGCCCTCGTGCAGGGTCGCCTCCTTGGCTTCGACCCGGTGGGTGAAGACACCCGCGGGATCGAAGGCATAGACCGTGACGCCGAAGAGGGTCGCCGTATCCGCGTTGGAGCCGTCACCCCGGAGGATGGCCTGTCCGTCCTGGCTCCTCTGGCGGATCCAAATCGGCTTCTCGCGGGTTTGAACGGCCCGGGAGAAGATCTGCGTTTCCAAGGCAGTGCCGCGCTGCTTGAGGATCGCCGAGACCGGGTTGTAGACGGTCACGGACACGATGCCGATCAGCAGGGCGATCAGGAGGCCGGGCTGCAGGAACTGCCAGGCCGAGATACCGGCGGCCCGGGCCACGACCAACTCGAGCTTGCGGCTGAGCTGGAGGAGGGCCGCCATGCTGCCGAACAGCACCGCGAAAGGCATGACCTGCTCGGCGATGGCCGGCGTGCGGAACAGGGCCAATTGGGCGATCACCCCGGTCGTGGCGGCCGGGGCGTCGCCCGCCCGGCGCATCAGCTCCACGAAGTCGAGGGTGTAGACGAGACCGAAGACAGTCGCGAACACTAAGAAAATAGTCTTAATGAACTGTCGCGAGAAATAGAACCCGAGGGTGCGGCCGATCAGCATGGTCAGGCCTTCTGAGGTGCGGGGGAGCGTGACGGCAGCAGGTTGCGGATTGCGGCATGCAGCCTCGCCTGTGCGGACCGTATGGCCGGGCCCTTGAAGATGAGCAGCAGGCTCACCACGATGCCGGCGAGCGGGATGCCATACATGGCCACCACGGCAAACGGGGTTCGCGCCACCGCGCTCGATGCGGCAAAGCCCAGGATCCGCAAGAAAACAATGGCGACGACAGCCCCGGCCATGGCAATGCCCCGCCCCTGGCGGGTGGTTCGGGCCTCCCCGAGGGCCGCGAAGGCGATGATCATCATGGCGAGCGGGTAGAGCCAGGACGACAGCCGCTCGTGCAGCTCGGCCCGGAAGCGCCCCCGCTGCTCCTGGTAGATCAGTTCGTTCTTGTCGGGGAACAGGAGCTGGGTCGTGCTCCGCTCGCGCGGCTTGTAGATGACCTCGCCGCCCTCCTTGTTGAAGGCGGACAGGTCGACCGCATAGCGTTCGAAGGCCACGATCGATGAATCGCGGCTGTTCGGCTCCTTGCGCTGAACGCTGCCCTTCTGAAGCAAGAGATAGGCGTTTCCGCCCTGCTCGACGGTCTGGCCGCGCTCGGCCAGATACACGATGGCTTTGTCCTTCTCCCGGAGATCTTCCATGAAGATTCCCAGGAGGGCATCCCCCGAGCGTTCCCGGTAATGGAACGTGATGCCGCTATCGAGGGTGATGAACTGTCCCTCCTTGGCCATGGTGCCGACGAAATCGGCCCTGATCTTGGTGAACAGCTGGCGCATTTCCTGGAAACTGGCGGGCATCAGATAGAGCGAGATGATCGCCACCACGACGCACACGAAGGCAGCCAGGGCCAGGAAGGGGCGCAGAAGGCGCTGCGGCGGCATCCCGCCGGCGCTCATGACGATCAGCTCGGAATCGCCGTTGAGCTTGTTCAAGGTGTAGAGCGTCGCCAGGAACAGGGCGACCGGGGCGATGACGTTGATCAGCGCCGGCAGGGACAGGCCGGTTACGGTCAGGAAGATGAAGAAGGTCTGGCCCTTGCCGGTCAGCAGGTCGAGTTCGCGCAGGGCCTGCGTGATCCAGATCACGCCCGTCAGGGCGACGAGACACGCGGCGAAGGCATTGAATGTGTTCTTGAGGATGTAGCGTTCGAGAAGTGTCATGAAGCCCTTCGCCCCCCGGGCGGTGGAGCCCTGGGTATCCTGTCACATGATCTCAGGCAAGACGGCTGTTTTCAACAGATCGGGATTGCGCCGTTTTCACGACCGCTTCCCCGTGCCTTAACCCGCCATATGATATATGTCCCCAGGCGTCAGCGTCGCAGCCGGCCTGAAGACCGGCGATGTGCATCACAACAAAGAGGATTTCATGGCCGACAGCTTCAAGATCGACTTCCAGCCCCACGGCAAGGTCGAAACCGGCGACCTCATCGTCTTCGTCGGGGAGGATCTCAAGCCCTCCGACGCGGTTGCGCGGCAGATAGGCTCGGAGGCCGTCGATCTCATCGCGAAGGCTGCGGCTGCCGAAAAGTTCAAGGGCAAGGCGAAATCCGCGATGTCCATCGTCGTCCCCACGGGCCTGTCCGTCGACAGGCTGATCGTGATCGGCCTCGGCGGCGAGAAGGACCGGGCCAACCTCGACTTCGTTCAGCTGGGCGGCCTGGTTGCCGGAAAGGCGAACGGCAAGGTCGCGACGGTGGTGCTGGATCTGCCCGAGACCGAGATCACGCCGGACGCGGTCGCCGATGTCGCGCTCGGCGCGCAGCTGCGCCGATACAGCTTCGATCGCTACAAGACCAAGAAGGACGACAACGGGGCCGATGCCGGCCGCCTCGTCCTGAGCGTGGCCGACCCCGCCGCCGTCAAGAAGATCTACAAGGCCCGTGAGGGTCTCCAGCAGGGCGTGGTCATCGCCCGCGACCTCGTCAACGAGCCGCCGAACGTGCTTGGCCCCGAGGAATTCGCCGCCCGGGCTCAGGCTCTCACCAAGCTCGGCGTGGAGGTGGAGATCCTCGACGACAAGGCCATGCGGAAGCTCGGCATGCAGGCGCTCCTCGGCGTCGCGCAGGGCTCGGTGCGCGGCGGCCGGGTCGCCATCATGCGATGGAACGGCGGCAAGACCGGCGACAGCCCCATCGCGTTCATCGGCAAGGGCGTGGTGTTCGACTCGGGCGGCATCTCGATCAAGCCCGGCGCCGGCATGGAGGACATGAAGGGCGACATGGCCGGGGCGGCCTGCGTGGTCGGCCTCATGCATGCGCTCGCCAGCCGCAAGGCCAAGGCGAACGTGGTCGGGGCTATCGGCCTCGTGGAGAACATGCCCGACGGGAATGCGCAAAGGCCCGGCGACATCGTCACCACCATGTCCGGCCAGACCATCGAGATCATCAACACGGACGCCGAGGGGCGTCTCGTGCTGGCCGACGTGCTCTGGTACGTGCAGGACCGCTTCAAGCCGAAATTCATGATCGATCTCGCGACACTGACGGGCGCGATCCTCGTGGCCCTGGCCCAGGAATATGCCGGTCTCTTCTCCAACGACGACGAGCTGGCCGAGCGCCTGACGGCCGCCGGCAAGGCGACCGGCGAGCGCGTGTGGCGCATGCCGCTCGGGCCGGAATTCGACAAGATGATCGATTCCAAGTTCGCCGACATGAAGAACTCGGCGGGCCGCTTCGGCGGTTCGAGCACGGCGGCGGCTCTGCTCCAGCGCTTCGTCAACGACGTGCCCTGGGCCCATCTCGACATCGCCGGCACGGCCATGGGCTCGCCGGCCACCGAGATCAACAAGGGCTGGAGCTCCGGCTGGGGCGTGCGCCTGCTCGACCGCCTCGTGCGCGACCATTACGAGGCCTGAGAATGCGGCCGACAAGGACCTCGCACGCCTTGCAACCCCGAGCACCCGCAAGGGATCGTGATCATCGATGACCGAGGTCCTTTTCTACCACCTTCAGCATCAGCCCCTCGAGGCCGTGCTGCCCACGCTCCTGCAGAAGACCCTGGAGCGGGGCTGGCGCGGGGTCGTGCAGGTGACGACGGAGGAGCGCATGACCGCGCTCGACGATCACCTGTGGACCTTTGCCGACGAGAGCTTCCTGCCGCATGGGACGGACCGCGAGGCCCATGCGGCGGACCAGCCCATTCTCATTACCCTGTCCGGGGACAATCCCAACGGCGCCTCGATCCGGTTCCTCGTGGAGGGCGCCGATCTGCCGGAGAACGCCTCCTCCTACGAACGGCTCGCGATCCTCTTCGACGGCAACGACATCCAGGCCCTGGCCTTCGCCCGCGACCAGTGGCGCGCCGTGAAGGAGGGCGGCCACGACGCGACCTACTGGCAGCAGGACGAGCGCGGACGCTGGCAGCGGAAGGCGTGAGGATCGTCCTCGGACGCCATCATCCTGCGGGATTTGCCAAGGGGCCCGTCATTGCAAGGGGCCCTCAGGGCCGTCGCGATCATGTGAAGCGCGGCGCTCTTCCTCGCCGCCCTCCGTCTATCCTGACACTCACCCCGTCATGGCCGGGCTTGTCCCGGCCATCTCAGAGTCTTTCCATCACCCTCGGGGTCATGGCCGGGCTTGTCCCGGCCATCCCGATTGGAAGAGCAGAGCGCCTTACGGGTCGGGATCACCGGCACAAGGCCGGTGATGACGTGGCAGGGTCTGCGCAACGATGTGTTCTCACTTTGTTCTTGACAAAAGTGCCAAGCTAAGCTATATCGTTGGATAGATCGGTTCCTTCGAGGGGCGCGCTCGCGAGGCGTCGCAAGTGTGGGAGCCGGCACGGTCCTGCGACAGGCTTCGCACCCCTGGGCGCGCAGGAGGCCGACCTTGGGCTCTGCCCAGCTGGTCCGCCTGAAAAGAACCGTGCGCGACGAGCAGCTTGGCTCTCGCTTATCACCTCAGACATCGAGCCGGGCTGCCACTCGCGCCACCCTCGATCATCCTGAAGGCTCGCAGCGCAAGCTGCGGGCCCACAGGTGCTGGCTCTTTGACATCAGCATCGCCGCAGCCGTCCTGAGATCCTCTCACGTCATGGCCGGCCCTGTGCCGGCCATCCCGATCCGGAAGAGCGCCGCACCTCAGACAATCGAGATCACCGGGACAAGCCCGGTGATGACGGGAGAGGATCAGGACGGGCCATCCCGATCCGAACAGGCGCGGCGCTTCAGACAAGCGGGAACATCGGCGGAAGGCCGGTGATGACGGAGAAGGGCGGGAGGGCGGTCCGCCTGACCCGCGGTATGAGGTCGGATTGAGGCGCGGCACAGTACACGAAGACTTCATCGCCGCGGAACTTGCCGTGGCCGGGGGGCTCTCCAGTTTCAGGGAGGCCGAAAGGAACTCCCGATGACCCGAGCGACGCGTCTTCCTCTCTATGCTGCCCTTGTCCTGACCCTGGCGATGCCCCTCGGCGCCGGTGCGCAGGAGCAGGCAGGCAACCGGGAGCAGTCCCAGGGCCAGCAGGAGGCGCGTCGGTCGCGGCCGGAGGCCAGGGAGACGCAGGCCCTGCCGCCGGAATCGGTGACGCGGCACAGCCTTCAGCTGCCGGGTCGGACCCTGTCCTTCACCGCCACCGCCGGGCATCTGACGCTGACGGATCCGCAGGGCACGCCGCAGGCCGAGATCGGGTTCGTCGCCTATACCCGGGACGATGCGGATCCGGCGACCAGGCCCGTGACGTTCGCGGTGAACGGCGGGCCCGGCGCGTCCTCGGCCTATCTGCATCTTCTCGCGGTCGGTCCCTGGCTCCTGCCGATGGACGGGCCGACGATCAGCCCCTCGGCGTCTCCGGCTCTCGTGCCGAATGCCGAGACCTGGCTCGACTTCACGGATCTCGTGTTCATCGACCCGCCTGGCACCGGCTACAGCCGCGTGGTCGGGGGCGACCCGGTGCGTGAGCGCTTCTATTCCGTTGCGGGAGACATCGACGGGATCGCCGCATTCGTCACGCGCTGGCTGAAAGAGAAGAACCGGCTCGTCTCGCCGAAGTTCTTCGTCGGCGAGAGCTACGGCGGCTTCCGCGGACCGCTGCTGGCTCAGAAGCTGCAGAACGACCAGGGCGTCGGCTTCAGCGGCCTCGTGCTCGTCTCGCCGGTCTTCGACTTCGACTGGCTCGAGCAGGGGACCGCCGGGGCGCCGTGGACCTATTCGGCCCTGCTGCCGTCCCTGGCCGCCGCGAAACTGTCCCGCACCGGGCCGGTGTCCCGGGAGGCGCTCGGGAGCGCGGAGGCTTACGCGTCCGGCGAATACCTCGTGGACCTCATGCGGGGCCTGCGGGACAAGGAGGCCGTCGACCGGATCAGCCGGCGCGTGGCGGAGTTGAGCGGGCTTGATCCCGAACTGACCCGTCGCCTGGCCGGACGCATCGACATGCGCACGGTCCAGCGCGAGCTCCGGCGCGGATCGTCCGAAATCGTCAGCGCCTACGACACCAACGTGGCCATCGCGGACCCCAACCCGTCATCGCAGTCTTCCCGCTTCGACGATCCCGTGCTCGATGCCATGACGGCGCCCCTGTCGAGCGCCATCATCCAACACCTGGCCCAGACCCTGAACTACAAGGCGGACGGGCGCTACAACCTGCTGAACGGATCGGTCAACGGCGCATGGCGCTGGGGCGGCGGCCGCAACGGTCCCGAAAACCTCGACGAGCTGCGCCAGGCCCTCTCTCTCGACGGCAGGATGCGCGTGCTCGTCACGCACGGCTTCACCGACCTGGTGACGCCCTATTATGCCTCCCAGCTGCTCCTGAACCAGCTGCCCGAGCTCGGTCCCCAGCCGCGTGTGACGCTGAGTGTTTACGAAGGCGGCCACATGTTCTATTCGCGGCAGGCGTCGCGGCAGGCCTTCAAGGCCGATGTGCAGCGCCTCTTCGACGAGGCCCTGCAGGCGAGGGCCGTGGACAACAGGGATTGATGGGAATGCATGTGAAGGTTCTCTCGAGCGTCGCTTTCGTCGCGCTGGTTCTGGCGGCCTGCACCAGCACGGGCAGCGCGCCACCGGCTCCTGCTGTGGCGATCGCTCCGGCGCCGGCCGTCACCCCGGGGCCCGTCATCGATGGGCCTACCCTGGGACCGGACGGTCGCTGCACCGTCACGGGATTCGGCCGGGCGACCACCATCGAGCCCGGGATCACCGAGTGCGACCTCGTGCGCCTGAAAGGCAAGCCGGCGACGGATGTGCTGGTCGGCGAGAGCGGCAAGGGCCAGCGCGAGGTCCAGGTGCTCTATTCCGAGCCCGGCGGCCGTGAGCTGTACTTCTTCGTGAACAACCGGCTCGACCGGATCGTGAAGCCCTGATCCTACCTTGACGCAACGGCCGTGGCCGCTTCACCGGCCGCCCGGCGGAGCCGGCCCGACGGCAATGTCGAAATGCAGCACCTCCTCGCGGGTGCCGAGCTTTTCGTAAAGGGCAATGGCGGGCTCATCGCCGTAATCGGCCTGCACGTAGACGACCCAGCCCCCGCGCTGGGCGGCGATCCCGCGCAGGTGCTCGATGAGCGCGGTGGCGACATGCCGACGGCGATGCGCCACATGGACCGCGAGGTCGTAGATGTAGAACTCCCGTCGCGCCTTCTCGAACTTCTCGAGCTCGTAGGAGACGAGCCCGCCCAGCACGTCGCCGCCCGACAGCGCCACGAGAACGACGACGTTTTCCTTGGCGAGAAGTCCTTCCAGATAGGCGTCGCTCGGCGGCTCGGACGCATAGGAGGCGGGATCGTCGAATGCAACGGCGAACAACGCGTTCAGCTTGCGCAGAAGCGGGACGTCACCGGGTCCGAGACGGCGGATGGGGAGCGGGATCGACGACATGGCTTCACCATAGGGCAGCGGGGGCGTCCAGGGCATTCCCTCCGGAGCCGGCGATGCCTCGGGTTTCTGACGCGAGATCGAACGTCAGACGGGGCGCCTGACGCGATTTTCCGTGCGGGAGGTCGCGCGATCGTAGAGATGTCGGATGTCGTCGAGGCTGCGGATCGCCGGGCCGGAGCGCCTTTGAATGACCGCGCTCAATTGCCGGAACTTGTCGTCGGACCAGTCCTCGATCACGAGGGCAACGGCCTTTTTGAGAGGAAGCGTCGCGACCTTCACGGGCAAAAGGTCGGCATTCCGGGACGGTCTGCCGATGGCAAACAGATCGACGATCTCTTCGAGATCATGAGCAGCGGTCACAATCCTCTCCATGGGGGCCCGGGCTGGCGCGATCACGGGCAGAGGAATGTCGCAGTTCGCGACGTGAACCTTCAAATGACCATAGGAGGTAAGCAACAGCCATCATGGGCATCGGCCTTTCCGGCGCTCGAAAGCGGGTGACCTCGTCAGCGCCAGACGCACGGGAAGGGAGCCAGCGGATCGTTGTCGTTGCCCGGCTCGACCTCCCGGGCTCTGAAGGGAGCAAGCGGCACGAAGGCCCGTGAGAAGAGCCTTGCCGTGCAGTAGGACATCACCTGATTCATCCAAGCCTCCATCAAAGGCAGCAGAAGGCTACCGTAGGGAAAGCTGGACAGATGTGCTGTCCCGCACGCGATATTACCTTACGGCATCATTACCTAACCGCATGCTGCGCCAGGAACGCCGCGCGCTTCCAATGCAACCGGGCTTTCGATTTGATCGGCGGGCGGGTCGCATTGTCGTTGACGGCGGAAGCCGAACTCTCGGTCAGATGGGCCAGCGGCAAAAGACCCACCTCGAAGACTTTGTCGGTGCAGGCGGAAATTTGGATCCTCATCGGTCAGCCTCCCCCATAAGGCTCTTTCGAGAATACGTTCCTGCTCCGATTCTGCGCGGGCCCCGAGTAGGTAACTCTGGAGCCCTGCGGGGGTAGGTAGGAGGAGGTACGGGTCGGATTGCCGTGCCCGCACCCGGATCCTCGACCGAGAGGACCGGCTGAGCCGCGTCTTTTCTCAGTAGACGTCGTAGCGCCGGACGGGCCGGTCATAACCGCCATCGTCCCTGAAATCACGGTCGTACCCGCGGTCGTAGCCCCGCCGCGGCGGAGGCCCCCGATAACCGTCGTCGCGCCAGCGGTCGCCGCGGTCGTATCCACGTGCGACGAACGCGCAGCGCTTCGGGACACCCGGTGCGGGATCGCCGAAGACCCGGTTCGAGCATGGGATGCCACGTTCGCGAACGAACATTTCCGCGCTCCGTCCGGGAACGCCGTAAATGACGCGGGTGGGGTAGGGAACGCGGCAGAATTCGTGTTCCCGCGCGCAGGGCACCAGGCTCTGAGCCTGTGCCGCCGGCACCGTCCCGAAGAGTGCACCGGTGGCCAGCACCGCCGTTGCCAATACTGCGCGAAGCATGTCTCGTTCTCCATCGTGAGGTCGTCAATATACGGGGCGGAGGATGAACGATGTTATAACGCCTTGTTCAGGGGCGATTGTCCGGCTCGCGGGCAACGCCTCGAGCCGCGACGATCACCATGGAAAGCGTCCACCGCGGGATGGGATCCGGTCCGCGGTCGAAAAATGCGGGACGGGGAAGCCCGCTACGCTCCGGCCTCTTCGATCTCGCTGCTGAGCGTCAGCCATTCTTCTTCGACGGAGGCCAGGGTCGCGGCGGCTTCGGCGCGCATTCTGGACAACTCGGTGGCCTTCGCCGGATCCTTCTGGAAGGCGGTGCCGTCGGCGAGCGCGGCGTCGATCTTGCCGATCACGTCCGTGAGCTTCGCCATTCGACCCTCGACCCCTTCCAGCTTCTTGCGCAGCGGTGCCAGGGCCACCCGTCGCTCGGCGGCGGCACGACGCTCCTCCACCTTGGAGGCGCCGGGTGCCAGTGGCTTGTCGGAACGTCTCTGCGGATCGAGATCGCCGGACAGCACGAGCTGACGGTAATCGTCCATGTCGCCGTCGAAGGGCTTCACGCCGCCGCTGCCGACGATCCAGAGTCGGTCCGCACAGGCTTCGATCAGAAAGCGGTCGTGGCTCACGAGGATGACCGCGCCCGTGTAGTCGTTGATCGCTTCCATCAGAGCCGTGCGGCTGTCGATGTCGAGATGGTTCGTCGGCTCGTCGAGGATCAGCAGGTGAGGGCCGTCGAAAGCCGCCAGTCCCATGAGCAGGCGCGCCTTCTCGCCACCCGACAGGGCGGACACCGGGGTGTCCGCCTTTGCACTCGGAAAGCCGATCTGTGCAGTCCGGGCCCGAATTTTGGCGACCGGCGTGTCGGGCATCCGCTCGGCGACGTGGTCGTAGGCCGTCGCCTTGGGGTTCAGCTCGTCGAGCTGGTGCTGGGCGAAATAGGCCACGTCCATGCGGCTGGGCGTGCGCATCTCGCCCTTCATGGGCGCCAGCCTGCCGCCGATGAGCTTGCAGAAGGTGGATTTGCCATTGCCGTTCGAGCCAAGAAGCGCGATCCGGTCGTCCGGCGCGATCGTCAGGTTGAGGCGATCGAGCACGATCCGCTCGCCGTAGCCGACGGCGCCGCCTTCGACCGTGATCAGCGGCGGCGCCGCGGGGCGTTCCGGGCCGGGCAGGTTGAAGGGCAGCACGTCGTCTTCCACGATGGTCGCGATGGGCTCCAGCTTGGCGAGGCGCTTGACGCGGGATTGCGCCTGACGGGCCTTGGATGCCTTGGCCTTGAAGCGGTCGACGAAGGCCTGGAGATGCTTGCGCTCGGCCTCCTGCTTGGCGGCCATCTTGGCCGTCAGCTCGCGCTTTTCCGCGAACTGCTTGGCAAACGACGTGTAGCCGCCGCGATAGATCGCGAGCTTGCCCCGGTCGAGATGGAGGATGTGGTTGACGCAGGCGTCGAGGAGCTCTCGGTCGTGGCTGATGACCAGCACCGTGTGCGGGTAGCGTCCGAGATAATCGTAAAGCCAGAGGGTGCCCTCGAGGTCGAGGTAGTTGGTCGGCTCGTCGAGGAGCAGCAGGTCCGGTTCGGTGAAGAGCACGGCGGCGAGCGCCACGCGCATGCGCCAGCCGCCGGAGAAATCCGAGCAGGGCCGGTTCTGAGCCTCGGCATCGAAGCCGAGCCCGTGCAGGATCGCGGCGGCGCGGGCGGGTGCCGAATGAGCCCCGATATCGGTGAGCCTGGTCTCGATCTCCGCCCGGCGGAGGCCGTCCGCCGTCTCGGCCTCGACTAACAGGGCGCTGCGCTCCCTGTCGGCCGCGAGCACGACGTCGATCAGGGATTCGGGCCCGCCGGGAGCTTCCTGGGCGACCGCGCCGATCTTCATGCCGCGGGGAAGGGTGACGCTGCCGCTCTCGGTGGCGAGCTCGCCTTGGATGATCTTGAACAGGGTGGTCTTGCCCGCGCCATTGCGCCCGACCAGCCCCACCTTCGCGCCGGTGGGCAGGTTGAAGGAGGCGTGGTCGAGGATCAGCCGGTCGCCGATGCGGTAGGTTAGGTCGTTGACGTGAAGCATGCCGCCTTTTGGCGCGGGACGGCGGCTCTGGCAAGGTCCCGGTCCTGGGCCGCGACCGGACGCCACCTAGCCTGAATCGCTAGTGACAAGACCCGCAATGCCTGGGAAAGGGGTGGATCAAATGACATACTGGCTATGGAAAATATGTGCTATAGCCAAGGATAGCATTCAGGGGGAGAGGACCGATGGCGCGGCTCGCCGGGATTAAGCTTTTCAAAGGGCTGGACATCGACCTGGAGCGGTTCGAGGCGCGGGCCAACTGGCGCCGCTTCGATCCCGAGGAGGTTCTGGTCGACTTCGACGAGCCGTCCACGGACGTTTACTTCCTCCTCTCGGGCGAGGTCCGGGTCCTCATGCGCACGGCCTCCGGCAAGGAGGTCATCCTCTATGAGATGAGGCCCGGCGACCTGTTCGGGGAGCTGGCGGCGCTCGACGGGGTGCCGCGTTCGGCCAATGTGACGGCGCTGACCCGCGGGGAGGCCTGCGTGATGCCCGCCACCGTCTTCAAGGAGCTCCTTTTCTCCCATCAGCCTATCGCCGAGCGGTTGTTCTGCCTCATGGCGTCCCGCATCCGCGAGCTGAACGCCCGGTTCATGGAACAGACTGTGCTCGATCTCCGGCACAGGCTCTATTCGGAGCTCCTGCGGCTGTCGACGCCCCGTCAGGACCGGTCGGGGGAGCGGGTCATCACCCCGCCGCCCTTCCACCACATCGTGGCGGCCCGGATCGGCTGCCGGCGCGAGCAGATCACGCGCGAATTCACGATGCTGACCCAGGAAGGCTTGATCGAGCGCACGCGCGGCGCCCTGATCCTGCGGCAGCCGGACGTGCTCAAAGCGCGCGTAGCCGAGGCGATGCAGACGGATCACTAACCGGCTCCTTTGGTCCATAGGCCGCGAAGAAGACCCGAAGCGCGTGCTCAACGTTCTTCTGGATCTCGGCTTCCGTCGGCGGTTCTCCGACCGAGAAGAGCAGGCGGCGCAGCATGCCCGACACGCAGAGATCGAGAAAATGCTGGGCGGCCACGTGGGTATCCTCGATGGACAACCGGCCCGCTTCGACCTGCCGGTCGAAATAGGCGCCGAGGCGGGCGAGCCCCTGGCACGGGCCGGCCTCATAGAAGGCCTGTCCCAGATGAGGGAACTTCTCGGCCGCGCCCATGACCATGCGGATCGAGGAGATGTGTTCAGGCTTGCCCATGCGGCGCAGATAGCCCAGGCCAAGCGCCTTCAGAACGCTGCGGACGTCAGGATCATTCGCATCGAGCTTGAACAGAACCTCGGCCAGCCCCTGCTTCTCCTCCGTGGTCAAAGCGGCGAAGAGGCGTTCCTTGCTGTCGAAATAGACGTAGAGGGTGCCCTTCGACACCCCGGCGACCTTGGCGATTTCGCCCATGCTGGCGCCGTCGAAGCCCTCAGCCAGGAAGACCTTGCGGGCGCCCTCCAGGATCTGGCGGCGCTTCGAGTTCTCCGGGCTCTCGTCGGTCGGAGAGGAAAGTGCCTGATCTCGGGTGCTGTCATGCACGGCGCTCATAGCTTCTCTTGTATCCTTTTTCGTTAGCGCTATTGACCGAACGGTTCGGTCAACTCATATATGGCAGGTGACTGGCAGATATCAAGTCTGCAACGATAAGCCCGAACCATCTCGAACAACGGGCTTTAAGTTGGCTTGCAGAGGTTCACATGGCTTATCGGGACGAGTTTGAGCAGGGCGCCAAGGAGCGCCTCGAGACGGCTAAGGGCGGGCAGCCCGTTCAGGCGCCCGAGCCTGTTCAGGCCCAGCCTAAGGCCGCCGAGCCCAAGGCACGGAAGAAGGGTTTCGGCAAGAAGCCCGTGATCCTCGCCATCCTGGCGGCCGCTCTGGGATTCGGCGGCTATGAGGGCTACCATTGGTGGACGGACGGGCGCTTCATGGTCTCGACCGACGACGCCTATGTACAGGCGGACATCACGATCCTGTCGGCCAAGATCTCCGGCTACGTCGCCTCCGTGGCCGTCACGAACAACCAGAGCGTCAAGGCGGGCGACCTGATCGCCAAGATCGACGATGGCGATTATGGTCTTGCCCTCCAGTCGGCCAAGGACAAGCTTGCGACCCAGCGGAGCGCCATCGTGCGCCTCGGGCGCCAGATCGAAGCGGGCCGCGCCTCGGCGCTGCAGGCGGAGTCGCAGGTGGTCAGCGCGCAGGCCGAGGCCGAGCGCGCCGAGGGTGACTATGCCCGTCAGCAGCAGCTCGCCCGGTCCGACTACACCAGCCGCGCCGCGCTCGAGAACGCCAAGGCTGCCCGTGACCGAGCCAATGCCGACGTCAAGAGCGCCCAGGCGGCGGTGGCGGCGGCTCAGGCCAATGTCGAGGTTCTCGCTGCTCAGAAGAACGAGGGCGAGCGGCTTGCGGCCGAGTATCAGACCGCCGTCGACAAGGCCGAGCGGGATCTCTCCTTCACGGAGATCCGCGCGCCCCTCGACGGCATCATCGGCAACAAGGCCGTGGAGGTCGGCACCTATGTCCAGCCCGGCGCGCGCCTGGCGGCTCTCGTTCCGCTGACGAGCGTCCATGTGGATGCCAACTTCAAAGAAACGCAGCTCGCGTCCCTGAAGCCCGGCCAGAAAGTGCATGTGAAGGTCGATGCCTTCCCGGATTCCGACATCGTCGGTACCGTGGAGAGCGTGTCGCCCGCCGCCGGCGCGGTGTTCAGCCTGCTGCCGCCGGAGAATGCCACCGGCAACTTCACCAAGATCGTCCAGCGCGTGCCCGTCCGGGTCACCGTCAATCCCGAGGTGGCCCAGCAGGGTCTGCTGCGCCCGGGCCTGTCGGTGGTGGTCGACGTGGATACCCGCACCGGCGCTGACGCCGCCAAGACGGCTAGCATCAAAGAGTAGGAACTATGGCCGCATCGGCTGCTGTTCAAGCAAAGCCTCAAGGCATGCCGGCCGCGAAGCCGGCGCCGCTCGACCGGCGCCGGACATTCGCGTTCTTCTGCATGGTCTTCGGCATGTTCATGGCGATCCTGGACATCCAGATCGTCTCGGCTTCGCTCGCCGAGATCCAGGCGGGCCTCTCGGCCTCGTCCGAGGAAATCTCCTGGGTGCAGACGAGCTACCTGATCGCCGAAGTGATCATGATCCCGCTTTCGGGCACGCTCTCGCGCGTGCTCTCGACCCGCTGGATGTTCGTGATCGCGTCCGGCGGCTTCACTGCCATGAGTTTCATGTGCGCGACCGCGACGAACATCGAGCAGATGATCGTCTACCGCGCCCTGCAGGGCTTCATCGGCGGCGGAATGATCCCGACCGTCTTCGCCTCCGCCTTCACGATCTTCCCGCCCGAGAAGCGGCCCGTGATCTCGCCGATCATTGGCCTCGTGGCGACGCTCGCGCCGACGATCGGCCCGACCCTCGGCGGCTATCTGACGGATCTCTTCTCCTGGCATTGGCTGTTCCTGGTCAACATCGTGCCGGGCATCTTCGTGACCGTTTCGACCTATCTGCTTGTCGATTTCGACGAGCCCGACCTCAGCCTGTTCAAGAGCTTCGACTGGGTGGGCCTCGGCTGCATGGCGGCCTTTCTCGGTAGTCTGGAATACGTGCTGGAAGAGGGGCCCAACAACGAATGGTTCCAGGACGAGGCGGTGCTCATCCTCGCCATCGTGTGCGCTGTCGGGGCGATCGGCTTCTTCTACCGCGCCTTCACGGCCAAGCAGCCGATCGTGGACCTGCGCGCCTTCACTGACCGCAACTTCCTGGCAGGCTCATCCTTCAGCTTCGTCATGGGCATTGGCCTCTATGGCCTAACCTATCTCTACCCGGTTTATCTGGCGCGGGTGAGGGGCTATTCGTCCCTGCAGATCGGCGAGACCATGTTCGTGACCGGGGCCACCATGTTCCTCATGGCCCCGGTGGCGGGGATGCTGTCCCGCAAAATGGACCCGAGGCTCATGATGGCCATCGGTTTCGGCGCCTTCGCGTTCGGCACCTGGCAGATCACGGGCCTGACCAAGGACTGGGACTTCTGGGAGCTGTTCGTGCCGCAGATCTTCCGCGGCGTCGGCCTCATGATCTGCATGGTGCCGATCAACAACATCGCTCTCGGCACCCTGCCACCGGACCGGATCAAGAATGCGTCCGGCCTCTACAACCTGACCCGTAATCTCGGCGGCGCCGTCGGCCTCGCGGTGATCAACACCCTGCTGAACAACCGCCTCGACCTGCATCTCCAGCGCCTGCGCGAGAGCGTCAGCTGGGACAGCTCCCGGGCGTTGGAGACCCTCAATGCCCTAACCATGAGGTTCCAGGGGCTCGGCACGGATGCCAATGCGGCGGCGATCAAGACCATGTCGAACATGGTCAGGAAGGAAGCGCTCGTCATGTCCTTCGCCGACGTGTTCCTGCTCCTGACCGTGCTGTTCCTGGGCCTGATCTGCGCCTTGCCCTTCATCGAAAAGCCTCGTGCCGCGCCAGCAGGCGGCGGCGGGGGGCATTAGCTAAACCTCCAAAACTTAAGCCCGGCTCTCGAACCGGGCTTTTTTTATCGTCCGGATGCCTTCAGCCTGAGCCTGCGCAGCAGGACATAGACCTTCTCCACCGCTCCGGGTCCGCACGATGCGCTATCGTCGATCCTGCTCCGACGTCACGGTCGAACCCTGAGCCTGCGGGGTTGTTCCCGTTGCCGGGACATCCGCAGGACGGGCCTGCGTATCAACGCTCACCACCACCGACATGCCCGGCACCAGTCGGTCCGTGAGCGCCTGGCCGGGATCGATGGCGATCCGCACCGGCACCCGTTGTGCCACCTTGGTGAAGTTGCCGGTGGCGTTGTCGGTCCTGATCACGCTGAATTCGGAACCGGCGGCGGGCGAGAAGCGCTCAATCCGCCCGGCGAGCTGCGCATGCTCCAGAGCGTCGACCGTGAAGGTGACAGGCTGGCCGACCCGCATGCCCGGAAGCTGGGTTTCCTTGAAGTTGGCGACGACCCAGATCCGCTCGGGCACGAGGGCGAGCAGCTGCGTGCCGGCCGATACGTATTGACCGACGCGCGCGCCGACCTCGCCGAGGCGCCCGTCCTCAGGAGCCACGATGCGCGTGTTCTGCAGGTCGATCTCGGCCAGCCGGACGGCGGCCTCGGCGCCCTGAACGACCGCCTCGAGGGATTGGCGGTTGACGAGGGTGGATGCAAGATCCTGGCGCGAGACGGTCAGCGCCGCCTCGGCCTGGTGCAGGGCGGCAGTCGACTGGTCGAAGCCGGCCCGGGCCTGATCGGCCTGGCTCTGCGTCGCGACCCCCCGTTCCAGGAGCGGCGAAATCCTGTTCCAGTTCGCTTCCGCGGCATTCAGAGCCGCCCGACTGCTGTCGACCTGGGCTTGGCTCGATTCGATCCGTGCCCGGTCCGAGCGCTCCTTCTGCTCGGAATTGGACAGGGCCGCCCGCTGGCTGGCCAGGGTGGCTTTCGCCTGCTCGAGCTTCTGCGCGAAGATCCGGTCGTCGATCTTCACCAGGAGCTGCCCCGCCTTTACACGCTGGAAGTCCTGCACGGCCACTTCGGCCACGTAGCCGGCAAGCTGAGGCGCAATCACCGTGATCTGTCCCCTGACATAGGCATTGTCGGTGGTCGCGACCGAGCTCGTGAAGGGCGGGAGACGCCAGGCATAGAGCACGAGGGCGACACCGGCGATACCGATGATCACGGCAATGAGGGAGGCGGTGGATCGAAAGAACTTGGTCATGATGATTTTAACTGACGGCCGGTTGCGGTTCGGGTGAGAGGCTCTTGCGGATCGCACGGATCCCGAGATGGAGGATCATCGCCGCGAGCGTGAAGGCGGCCGCGAGAGCAATGGCCAGGAAAGCGTCATTGTAGGCGAGCACGGTCGCCTCCCGGGTGACCTGCTGGCCCAGGAGCGCCACGCCCTCCGCGTTGAGCAGGGATCGATCCGTGATGACGCGGCCGTAGGTCCCGGCCAGTTGCGCAATACGTTGAGAGACGAGTGGGTTCGTCGAAGCAAGGTGGTCGACCAGGTCCTGGAGATGAAATCGAGTCCGCCAGGTGATGAAGGTGCCGACGAGGGCTGATCCGATCACGCCACCGAGGCTCTGCGTCGTCAGGAAGACGACGATGAAATTCAGGATGAAGGTCGGCCCCCGCTGCAGGGCCAGCGCCAGCCCTGTCGCCATGGCGGGAGGCAGGAACAGGACCCCAGCTGCCGCGATCAGCGCCTGGCTCACGTACATCTGCTCAGGCCTTGTGAGGCTCGTTGCGTTGCTGTCCATGAGTGCGCCGATCAGCAGCAGGACCAAGGCGACCATCTGAGCGGCTGTCTCGCGGCCGGGCTTGACGAGAAGGATATAGCCCAGGCCGGCCGTGATGGAGGCCCCGATCACCACCAGGGACAGGACTGTCATCTGCTCGTTTTGCAGTCCTAGGGACTGGAAGAACGTGAAGGCGCCGGCCGTCTGTTCCGACATGAGAAGCCGGAAGATCATGAGGGTGCCGGCGAGATGCAGGATCTCTTTCTGGGCAAGCCATCGGATATCCAGAAAGGGCGTCTCGCGGTTGAGCTCGATCGCGACCGCGCAGGTGAGCGAAGCGAGGCCGAGGGCGAGCATGACCCCGAGCCAGGGCGCTTCGAACCACCAGTAGACCCTTCCCAGCACGAACACCATGGCGATGAGACCGAAGCCGACGGCAATGAAAAGATAGCTGACGACGTCGAGCCAGTGGATCACCTTGGCACGCGGCGGAGGCGTCAGGGGCAGGAGGTACACGGCCGCGAAGGCCATCATGGCGAGGGCGATCTCGAACAGATACAAACCATGCCAATCGCCGAGCATCAGGAGGTCCGGCGAGATCAGGCGGGCCAACGGGGCGCCCAATGCGATGTTCGTGAGGACGAGGGGCTGGCCGACGCTCAGCTTCTTGGCCGGGGGCAGCGGCTCCAGCATGTACAGGAAGGCGAGCGTCGAGATGGGCGAGGCTGCGATGCCGCTGAAGAAGCGCACGATGAGGGCCGATTGCAGGTCCCGCACGAAGATGTGCAGCAGCATCACGAGGACGAACACGAGAATGCTCAGCTCCGCGAAGTTGCGAAGCCCGAACTGTGCCCTGACCTTCACAAGGATCAGCGACAGGCTCACATTGGGCGCCATATAGGCGGCGATCAGCCAGGTGACTTCATTCGTTGTGGCGCCGAGCGGCCCCTGAAGCTGAGGGAGGTTCGCCGCAGCAAGGTTCATCCCCAGTCCTTGAGTGAGTGACAGGAGAAGGGACGTCAGCATGTAGAGCGCCGCCCGGGACCAAGGCATGGGAGTTGGCGCGGGCGGGGCGGGTGCCGCCTGCGGCTCGACCGGCTTCGAAGCGGTTACGGCGTCGGAGCCATGGGGAGAACTGTCGTCGGAGGTCGCTGTCACCGAATGCACACTATCTTCAGCCGGCGGATTCGATATTCCGCACCATGGCGTGGAAAACGCGGAGGGCTGCCTTGAGATCGTCCTCGCTGGTCTCTTTCAGGACATCGCTACGGAACTCCTGAACGAGAATGTTCACGTAGGCGGCCTGTTCCTGTCCCGCTTCCGTGAGGGCGATCTGCTTGGCGCGCCTGTCGCCGTCCACCGGTCGGCGCTCGATCAGAGCCTGCTTCTCAAGGCTGTCGAGAAGGGGGACCAGGGTCGGGCCCTCGATCTCCAGCAGGTCTGCAAGTTCCGTCTGTGTCATGCAGCCGTTCCTTCCCAGGAGCATCAGGGCTCGTGCGCGCGCCAGGGTCAGACCTTTGGCTCGGACCCGAGCGTCGAAGAGGGTGCGCATCTTCCGGCTGACCTTCCAGATCTCCTCGGAAAAAGCCGCCTTGGCAGGAGTCGTCATGAGCAACTTAGACCACATATTATTAGGGCACTAATTATATGGGAGCTCAATAGCTCAGCCCCGGACCGCCTACAAGCCTCATCGTCAACTGCATCGGGCAGGGGAGGGTTGCAGTGAACGCGGTTCCCGATCCGACGGGCAAAGACTTTTAATGTGTTGTTCTCGGGGGCCGAACATCATAGCTTGCCCGCAGGTTTCCTCGTTCAAGGCCGAAGTCAAAGCATCTTGCCTCCTCCCTCCCGCCAATCCGCCTCCGTTGGCGCCGTGCGCCGTGCCTTTGCGCCCTGGTCCAATCCCGATGCCAAGCCGCTCATCCGCTTTTCCAACGTCACGAAGCGGTTCGGGGACGGTGTGGCGGTGGACTACCTTTCCCTGGACATCTTCGAAGGCGAGTTCTTCTGCCTGCTCGGCCCGTCCGGCTGCGGGAAGACGACCCTCATGCGCATGCTCGCGGGGTTCGAGACACCCAGCGAGGGCAGCATCACCCTGGGCGATCAGAATCTGGCCGGGGTACCGCCCTATCGCCGGCCGGTGAACATGATGTTCCAGTCCTATGCTCTCTTCCCCCACATGAGCGTGGAGAAGAACATTGCCTTCGGCCTGAAGCAGGACGGCCTGCCAAAGGACCAGATCGCCGAGCGTGTCGGCGAGATGCTGCGTCTCGTTCAGCTCGAAAAGCTCGCGAGGCGCTATCCGAGCCAGCTCTCCGGCGGCCAGCGCCAGCGGGTGGCGCTGGCCAGGGCTCTGGCCAAGAAGCCCAAGGTGCTGCTGCTCGACGAGCCCCTGGGCGCCCTTGACAAGAAGCTGCGCGAGGAGACGCAGTTCGAGCTGATGGACATCCAGCACGAGCTGCACATGACGTTCGTGGTGGTCACGCACGACCAGGAGGAGGCCATGACCATGGCCGACCGGATCGCGGTGATGGATCACGGCCGCATCGTGCAGGTGGCCACCCCGGGAGAGATCTACGAGCAGCCCAAGACCCGTTTTATCGCGGAGTTCGTGGGCGACGTGAATATCCTGGAGGGGCACGTGCAGGGTCGGGAGAACGGCCTCTGGCGTGTGAAGGCCTCATCGGCCGAGCGATCGCTCACCATCGACGATCCGGACGAAGTGCTGCATTCCGGGCAGGCGGTGGCCATCGCGGTGCGGCCCGAGAAGATGGTGATCCATCGAGACCCGCCGGGACCCGGCGCCGTCAATGTGCTCAGTGGCGAGGTGTGGGACATCGGCTATCTCGGCGACTGGACGGTCTACCGGGTGAAGCTCGCCACCGGCGAGATCCTGCGCGTCACTCGCGCCAACGCTTCGCGGTTCGTCGATAATCCCATCGACTGGGACGAGCAGGTCCATGTCACGTTTGCGCCCGATGCGGCGGTGATCCTGGCGGAATAGCCATGGTCGAACGTTCCCTCCCGCGACGCCTGACCGCCGGCCTCGTGCCGGCCATTCCCTATCTGTGGCTTGGCGGGCTCTTCCTCGTGCCGTTCCTGATCGTCCTCAAGATCAGCCTCTCGGACGCGGCGGTGGCCCAGCCGCCCTACAAGCCTGTCTTCGAATGGGGCGACATCACCGGGTTCTTCGGCGCTCTTGATTTCGAGAATTTCGAGCTCCTGACCCAGGACGATCTCTATTTCCGAGCCACGCTGTCCTCCGTGCGGATCGCCGCGGTCTCGACCCTGCTGCTCCTGCTGGTAGGGTTTCCGATCGCCTACGGCATGGCCCGTGCGCCGGAGCGGTACCGTTCGCTGCTGGTGGCGCTCGTCATCCTGCCATTCTGGACGAGCTTTCTCATCCGCATCTATGCCTGGGTGGCGATTCTGAAGCCGGAGGGCCTGCTCACTCAGGCGCTGACGGGCATGGGCCTGATCTCCCAACCGTTGGACATCCTCAACACCGAAACGGCCGTCTTTATCGGCATCGTCTATGCCTATCTGCCCTTCATGGTGCTGCCGCTCTATGCGACGCTCGAGAAGATGGACGATACGCTGCTCGAAGCGGCCCTCGACCTCGGCTCGCCGCCCTGGCGATCGTTCTGGACGATCACCGTGCCGCTCGCCATGCCGGGCATCGTCGCCGGCTCGCTCCTGTGCTTCATTCCGGCGGTGGGCGAGTTCGTCATTCCGGATCTTCTCGGTGGCTCGGAAACGCTGATGATCGGCCGGCAGCTCTGGAGCGAGTTCTTCTCCAACCGCGACTGGCCGCTGGCGTCAGCCGTCGCGATCCTTCTGCTCATCATCCTGGTGGTGCCGATCGTGATCTATCGCGACGTCGAGGCGCGGCGCGTGGAGGCGCGGCCATGAACCGGCGTCTGAGCCTCTTCAACGTCACATCGCTCGTGATCGGGTTCGCGTTCCTGTATCTGCCGATCCTGCTGCTGATGATCTATTCCTTCAACGCCTCCCGGCTCGTCACGGTCTGGGGCGGCTTCTCGACCCAATGGTACGGTGCGCTGTTCCGGAACGAGGCGCTCATGGAAGCGGCCTGGGTGACTGTGCGCATCGCGCTTCTCTCCGCGACTCTCGCGACCATCCTCGGGACGTTGGCGGCCCTCGCGCTCACTCGCTACGGGCGCTTCCCGGGACGGACGCTCTTCACCGGAATGGTCTATGCGCCCATGGTCATGCCTGAGGTGATCACCGGCCTGTCGCTGCTCCTGTTCTTCGTCGCCATCGACCTGGACCGCGGCTTCTGGACCATCACGCTGGCGCATACCACGCTCACCATGTGCTTCGTGACCGTGGTGGTTCAATCGCGCCTCATGACGTTCGACCGTTCGCTGGAAGAGGCGGCCATGGATCTCGGGGCGCCGCCCCTGCGCACGTTCTTCTCCGTCACGCTGCCACTGATCGCTCCCTCCATCGTGGCGGGCTTTCTGCTCGCCTTCACCCTGTCCATGGACGACCTGGTGATCGCGAGCTTCAATGCCGGGCCTGGAGCGACGACCCTGCCGATCAAGATCTACAGCCAGGTGCGGCTGGGGCTCTCACCGGAGGTGAATGCCGCCTCAACCATCCTGATCGGCATCGTGACGCTCGGCGTGATCGGCGCGACCCTGCTCAGCAAGTGCTCCGTCCTGCGCTCGCGCCGGAACGCTCACTGAGCCGTAGCCTGCGGGCGCGGTTCGTTGGCCGGAATGCGTTCGGACGGAAAAAGCGGCTTGGCGGCGCCCGAGCGTTCGATGAGGGAACGGATCTCCGGCGAGACCGCGACATTGTCCCAGTCGCCGACGACGTTGAAGACGAGCGCGGGGGACTGGCCCACCGGGGCTCCGGCCGGCGAGACGTTCGCCGTCACGCGGAGCTGGCGGTCGACCAGAAGAACCTGGCCCGTAAGGTCAGCCTGCACGGCAGGCCCCCGAAGATGGGCCTCGGCAATTTCCCCGACACCATCCTTCACCAGAATCTGCGCCTGGACCTTATCGAAAGGCGTGCGGCCGCCCTTCCAGTTGAGCGACGCGAGAAGCGGCCGCTTCTCCACTCGGCGTAGGGCGTCATCAAGGGCAATTCCGACGATCTCCCCGTCGCTGACCTCAATGGAAGAGCGGCCCTGCGCCTCCCGGATCACGTCTGCGGGGTTCTTCCCCAATCCCTCGAAGCTGAATTGCCCGGTCGCGTGGCCGGTGATCCAGCGAGGCTCTCCCATGGCGGCCAGGAAGGGCGCGATCTTCACCCCCGCGAAGGTGCCCTGGCTCTTGAACTCGACCTGGCCATTCTGCTTCACCAGGGACAGGCGGCCCTTGAGGCTGCCGTCGTTGAAGCCGGCCCGGCCGATCGAGGCTTCGATTCGGCCGGATTGCACGAGCACACTGGCCGCCATGTCCTCCAGGCTGAGCCGGCCGAGGCTCGCGGTCGCCGCCGAGAGACGCAGATCGAGGTCGGCGCCGGTGGCCCTGGTCAGATCGATGGTCTCCTCGCTCCATGAGCCGGAGGAGGTTCGGGCCTGCGAGAACGGCGCAAAGAGGTCCGACAGGTTGAGCGTATCGGCCGCAAGGGTTCCCGTGATCACCGGACGATCCGTATCGAAACGGACGCCGAGCGTCCCCTCCAGCTTGTCCTCGCCCATCGTCACGGAAACGGCCGGCCAGGATAGGCGCCGACGGTCCATGGAAAAGTCTCCCGCGACGGACACGGCGCGCACCAGCGAACCGAAAGGCAGGTCAACGCCGCTCCACCGGGTGAAGTCACGCACCGATTTGGCCTGAATGGTGCTCTCGCCGGTGATCCGAGGCGTGTCTCCAAGCTGCGCCTCTCCCTCGGCCGCAATCCGGACGGACTGTGAGGCCAGCGTCAGGGCAAAAGGGCTGATCCGGTCGGACGCCAGAAGTTCGGGGAAGACAGATGACTCCTCAAGGGAGATTTCCTCGTCGCGCCAGAGCGCCGAGCCGACCATGGTCATGGGCTCGGCCGCATCGGCCCAGCGTATGACGAGGTTGAGCTGGTCCAGGTTGGCATCCTTCAGATCGGTCCAGCGCAGGGTCGATTTGTTGATAATGAGGCGGCGGGCATAAGTCCCGCTCGCGCGATCCTTGAGAGCCTCCGTCCACTTGATGGATCGCAGGGCCCGAGCCGATCCCGTGATGCGTGTTTCCGTAAGGTCGAAATCCGAGAGCTCGATCCGGCCCAGGAGCAGTGGCAGCAGGCGCAACTCGCCTCTCAGCGTCCCGCCGTCGGCCCTGATGGCCTGGTTCGGGAACTCGAGCGTGACATTCTCGAATTTCACCCGTGGAATGGGCAGAACGGCAAAGGTGCTGCGACCTCTCACCGTCAGATCGAGGCCGTACCTGTCCTTCACATGCTGCGTCAGCTCCGCCGACAGTCCGCCGCCCGGCAGCGTCCAGGGAGAGGCTGCCGTTCCGAGAACGGCGAGCGAAATCAACGCAATGAGGAGGACAACGCGGCGGGACATGGGACGAATGTTGTAAACCTTAAGGCCTGCCTCGCAAGCGGAGATGAGGGGATGTCCTCAGGCAAGACCGAAACCGTGAATCGTTTCCATATATCCATATGAAGGGATTGTCTAAATTGAGGCCAGGTTGCAGGGTGGCCGCCATTCGGAGCGGAGCGGCCAAAACGTCGCAACCCGTTTTCGATCGTTTCTTCTGGCGTGTCGCGGGGCAAAAGTGGACCCGGTTTCGCTGACGCGGCCTCCGGGTCCGTCCCGAACGACGCGCCGGCAAAGGCTTCGAGCATCGGGTGGATCCCAAAGGTGCCTTCCACTTTTGGGGCCGATGCTCTAGCGAGCGTGGATCGCCCATGGGGAGAGGTTTTGATGGATAAGGTGTACAGCGATGCGCAGGCGGCGCTGGCCGGAGTGGTCAAGGACGGCATGACCATCATGGCCGGTGGCTTCGGCCTGTGCGGGATACCGGAGGCCCTGATCGAGGCGATCCGTGACTCGGGGGCGAAGGATCTGACCTTCATCTCCAACAATGCGGGCGTGGACGGCATCGGCCTCGGCCGCCTGCTGGAGACCCGCCAGATCCGCAAGATGATCTCCTCCTATGTGGGCGAGAACAAGCTGTTCGCGCAGCAATTCCTCTCAGGCGAGCTGGAGCTTGAATTCAACCCGCAGGGCACGCTGGCCGAGCGCATCCGCGCCGGCGGCGCGGGCATCCCGGCTTTCTACACCAAGACCGGCGTCGGCACGCTGATCGCCGAGGGCAAGGAAGTGCGTGAGTTCAATGGCGAGAAGTATGTCATGGAGACGGGCCTGTTCGCTGACATCTCCATCGTGCACGCCTATAAGGGCGATACGGAAGGCAACCTCGTCTACCGGAAGACGGCCCGCAACTTCAACCCGATGATGGCCACCGCATCCCGGCTGACCATTGCCGAGGTCGAGAATTTGGTGCCTGCCGGCGAGATCGATCCCGATTGCATCCATACGCCGGGCATCTTCGTGAAGCGCATGGTTCATTTGCCGAACCCGGCCAAGCACATCGAGCAACGCACGACCCGCAAGCGCGCCGAGGCTGCGCCGGCCGGGGCAGGGGAGGAAGTCTGATGGCCTGGACCCGTGAACAGATGGCCGAGCGCGCGGCCAAGGAGTTGCGCGACGGCTTTTACGTGAATCTCGGCATCGGCATCCCGACGCTGGTCTCGAACTTCATCCCCAAGGGCATGCGCGTCCAGCTCCAGTCGGAGAACGGCATGCTCGGCATGGGGCCGTTCCCGTTCGAGGGCGAGGAGGATGCGGACCTGATCAATGCCGGCAAGCAGACGATCACCGAACTGCCGACCACCAGCTATTTCTCGTCTGCCGACTCCTTCGGAATGATCCGCGGCGGCCATATCGACCTGTCGATCTTGGGCGCCATGCAGGTGGCGGAGAACGGCGATCTCGCCAACTGGATGATCCCGGGCAAGATGGTGAAGGGCATGGGCGGCGCCATGGACCTGGTCGCCGGCGTCAAGCGCGTCGTGGTGGTGATGGAACACGTGGCCAAGGCCAAGGACGGCTCCGAGGATCCCAAGCTCCTGAAGGCGTGCAATCTGCCGCTGACGGGGACCGGCGTCGTCGACCTGGTGATCACAGATCTCGGCGTCTTCTCCATCGACAAGAAGGGCGGCACCGGCATGACCCTTATCGAACTCGCGGACGGCGTGACCGTGGAGGAGATCAGGGCCAAGACCCAGGCCGAGTTCAAAGTGGCTCTCGGCAGCGGCCAAGCCAGCGCAGCCTGATCATACCGGCGCCTGCAAAGGACGAGCGGTGGAGTCTAGGCAGGCCCCGGGACTGACCGGGGCCTGATGTCGTTCAGATGGAACCGAGGCTGATCGCGGCCCGTTGCCGCGTATCGTCGCCATTTCACCGAAACGACATGACACTCCTCGGCCCAGGCACCCTTCATCTCTGCATCGACATGCAGCGCCTCTTTTCGGCCGAGGGGCCGTGGCCGACGCCATGGATGGAGCGCGTCCTGCCGACCGTCGTCCGGATTGCCGAGCGGGCTCCGGACCGTACGGTCTTTACCCGATTCATTCCCCCGTTCCGGCCTGAGGATATGCCGGGCACATGGCGTCGCTATTACGAGGAGTGGCGCCAAGTCACCCGTGAGCATCTCGACCCCAGGCTGCTGGAACTGATGCCGCCGCTGCAGCGGCTCGTTCCGCCGGCCATCATGCTGGACAAGCCGGTCTACTCAGCCTTTGCAGGTCACAAGTTGCGTGATCTCGTCAGCGAGCGCGGCGTCGATACCCTCATGATCACAGGCTCCGAGACCGATATGTGCGTTCTAGCCACCGTGCTCGGCGCAGTCGATCTCGGCCTGCGCGTTCTGATCGTCGCGGACGGCGTCTGCAGTTCATCGGATGAGGGGCACGATTCCCTCCTGACCCTGTATTCCAAACGTTACAGTTATCAAGTCGAGACCGTAAGCAGCGAGGTCGTGCTGAGCCAATGGCCTTCGTGAGGGCGCCCGGCTTCAGCGTCTGTATTCGAGCTGCATCGCGACGAGATCGGCCGTGGATGGTCCATAGCGCGCTGCGATTGCCTGCAGGGCGCGATCGAGAGCTTCCGCAGGTCGCTGGCTGCCGATTGCCGGCAGAAGGTGATCCGCCGACCAGTTCGTCGCGACCTTATCGGGGATGATGCGGATGTGGCTGCGGGTCTCAAGGGGATCCTCGCTCCGCGCGAATGCCACGGCCCTCGACCGATAGGTTCTCGACCAGGCATCCGCCACCAGGGCGAGCGAAACTTCGTCTGCTCCGGGCCGGAGATCGATGCCGAGCTGCTCTCGGTTCCAGAAGGCCAGGCTGTTGCCCACGACCGTCAGGGCGAACGGGCGCGTGACAGCGAACGCTTCGCTTTCGTGGCGTGCGTCCCAGTGGGGAAGGCCGAGATCCTGGGCAACAGCCTCGGCCCTGGGCCGGCCCGCAATGGCCTCGATCAGGGTGAGCGCCATCGGCATCGAGGCGGTAATCCCGGTGGTGGTCATGACCCCTCGGTCGACCACGATCCTCCGGTCCGCGACATAGCGCATGGCGGGATTCTTCTTGCGCAACTCCTCAATGAAATACCAGTGGGTCGTCGCCTGTCTTCCGTCGAGCAATCCGGCAGCACCGACGATCTTGGCGCCGGCGCAGACGCCTACGATAATGGCGCCCTTGGCGGCCTGACCCCTGATCCATTCCAGCACGACCGGATCGTCGTCACGGCTCATGGCGGGAACGATGACGAAATCGGCGCCGTCCATGTGTCGCTTGTCGAACTCCGCGACAGTCATGTCCGGCATGATCTTGAACGCCGGGTAGAGCGTCACGGGGCCCGGCTTCGTCGCCAGCGCGACCACATCTGCCACATCGGCTCGCCGCAGGATTCCGTAAGGCATGAGATAATCAGTCGTCTCGGTCGCATCGTTGATGCCGATGATCGCGATGAGTGGGCGCTGGCGCTTGGGAGGCTTCAAGGCCGCCAGGGTGGCATCGGCTTCCTCCTTCGGAACGGATGGCATGCCGTCGACCTGAAGGGCAGGGGGCAGAGAGAGCATCCAAACCGTGCCGATTGTCGCGAGGAGCGCGGCGACGCCCAGACAACTCCACAAGACAAGCCGCTTCTTCATGCCACTCATGCTCCGATGAGCCTGCCGTGACGTATCCTAGGTCGTGTCGCGGATGGGGTCTACTTCATCCCTTTGGGCCATGCCGCCTCTTCACAGATCTCTTGGACGAGAATGGATTCGGCGTGGGGCCGTCCCTTCAGGGTCGGTCGTCCAAGCCCGAAAAACTGGTTGCCGAACTGTCTAGGCCCTCCTCCGTTCTCGGCCGGGACTCGGCGCTGCGCACGAGCTGGATGACCGGAACTAGACCAACGAGGACAATGACGAGCGCGGCGAGCGATCCGTCTTCGAAGCGGCCCCGCGAGGCATAGGTGTAGACGAGCGTCGACAGGGTCTCCGTGTTGAGAGGCCGCAACAGGAGGGTCGCAGGCAGCTCCTTGATGCAGTCGACGAAGATCAGCAGGGCGGCGCTGGCCAGGGCCGGGCGCATGAGCGGAAGCTGGATCCTCCGGACCATTTCCCTTCGCGATGCGCCGAGGGTACGCGCGGCATCCTCAAGACTTGGCGAAACCCGGTCAAGGCCGGCCGAGAGCGAGCCGGTCGCGATCGACAGAAAGCGGATCACATAGGCGATGACGATGCCGCCGGCGGCACCCATGAGCAGGAGGCCGAGGCGCTCCCCAGTGAGACTGCGCCAAAGGGTCCCGATGAGATTGTCGATCCCGACGAGGGGCGTCATCAGTCCCAGGGCCAGAACCGTTCCGGGCACCGCATAGCCTAGCCCGCCGATGAAGAGGGCACCCGCGGTGAGCGGGCCTTTGGACAGGCGAGCGGATGAGACCAGCACGACGGCAAGGAGCAGCACGACACAGGTCGCAAAGACCGAGAGCCCGATCGTCGTCAAGAAATGGGCGAGGAATTCGGCATCGAACTGGCCGAAGAGGCTGCCGCGGAAGGTCTCACGTAGCAGGAACGCCGTCGGCAGGATGAAGCCGAGCACGACCGGCACCGTGCAGAGCACCGTCGCCGCCCAGCGGCGTGCTCCGCGCAGCGGAACCGGATGCACATTGCGGTGCCGCTTGGGCGAAGCCGCATAGCGTCGATCCCTCCGGCCGTAGCGTTCGATCAGGATCAGTCCCATCACGAAAGCGAGCATGACGCACGCGATCTGCGCCGCGCCCGGCAGGCTGCCGCGGTTGAGCCACGTGGTGTAGACGGACACGGTGAGTGTGCGCACCCCCAGATACTCGCTGGCCCCGATGTCGTTCAAGGCTTCGAGGAGAGCGAGCGACACCCCGACCGCAAGGGCAGGGCGGGCCAGCGGAAGCGCGATGATCCGGAAGAGCTTGATGCGGCTGGCGCCGAGGGTCCGGGCCACTTCCAGCATGCTTGCGCTCTGCGTCAGGAACATCGCCCGGGCCGCGATGTAGATGTAGGGATAGAGCACCGCAGACATCACGAGGATACAGCCCGGGAGAGATCGGACCTCGGGAAACCAGTAATCGGTTCGCGACCTCCAGCCCATGAGGTCTCGCAGGGCCATCTGCACGAGACCGGCGGAGTCGAAGACCTCAACGTAGATGTACGCCGTGATGTAGGTCGGCACCGCGAGCGGCAGCGGTAGCAGCCACACCAGGATGCCCCGGCCGGGAAACCGGTGTGCGGTGACGAGCCAGGCCGCGGTGATTCCCATCGAACCGGCGACGATGCCGATTCCCGTCAGCAGAGCCAGGGTGTCTATGATGCTTGCCGGAAGAACGTTGGCGATGAGATGCGGCCAGATCTCCGCGTCGCCCTCGGCGGCAATGCCGATCAAGGCTGCGACCGGCAGGAGTATGAGCAATCCGATTGCGGCGACGGCGGCCGAGAGCCACCAGGGAAGGCTCTTCGCCTTTCGCCCAAGCGAGCGGCCGAATGCGGTCTGGGTTTTCGCAATCACGGTCAAACGGAAACGGCGCCCCCACAATCGGAGGCGCCCCTTGAAATGGCACGGGAGCGGCTTGATCCGCCGCTCCTCGTCTTATTGGTCGAAGCCAACCTTGTCGACCAGCTCGCTGGCCTTCTTGCGCAGCTTCGCAATCTCGGCGATCGGGGTGGTGTCGGCCTTGAGTTCCCCGAAAGACGCGATCGTTGGATGGATCTTGATGCCGGCTTTGATCGGATATTCCGAGTTCGCTTCGGCGTGAATCTGCTGGGATGCATCCGAGACCATGTATTCCATGAACTTAACAGCGTTGGCCTTGTTGGGCGCGTACTTCGTCAAGGCGAGGCCCGAGACGTTCACATGGGTTCCACCACCCTCGAACGTCGGGAGGATCACGTTGATGGCCTCACCCCACTTCTTTTGCTCGGCATCGCTGCCGTTGAGCATGAGGGAGACATAGTAGGTGTTGCCGACAGCGATATCACAGACGCCCGCCAGGATGTCCTTGGCCTGTTCGCGGTCGCCGCCCGAGGGCTTCTTGGCAAGGTTGGCCTTCACGCCCTTCAGCCATTCCTCCGCTTTTGCCTCGCCCTTGTGTGCGATCATCGCGGCGATCAGGCTGATGTTGTAGAGGTGCTGGCCCGAACGGATGCAGACCTTGCCCTTCCACTTGGGGTCGGCAAGCTCCTCGTAGGTGATCTTGTCCTGCTTCACCCGCTCCTTGGAGGCATAGACGACACGGCCGCGCAGAGCGATGCCGAACCAATGGCCCTCAGGATCGCGGTAGGCGGCCGGGATGACCTTCTCGAGCGCCTCGGACTTCACCGGCTGCGTCACGCCGTAATCCTTTGCGGCAGCCAGGCGCCCGATATCGACCGTGATGATCAGATCGGCCGGGCTGTTCTGACCCTCGGTGCGGATGCGCTCCTCGAGACCGTTGGCGATGAAGATCGTGTTGACCTTGATCCCGGTCTCCTTGGTGAACTCGTCGAGGACAGGCTTGATCAGGCCGGGTTCGCGGGTGGTGTAGATGTTCAGCACTTCTTGGGCGAAGGCCGAAACACTCGTTCCTACCAGGGCCCCGATGGCCGCTGCACCCAAGAGCAGTCCGCGTCCAAACGAAAGGTTCACCATTCCCGAAGTCCTCCAGCAAGCGTCGCGGGCGAGCCGTCTCGCCCAGTCCTGTTGACGCTGGAGGAACCATGATCGCGCTATCGCGTCAATTGAAAATCGAGCAATTTCAATACCTTATAAGATTTCTAAACTGCTTGCATTTTATAGTTCTTCTAAGCTGATGCGGCCTTCTGCACGGGCTCGATATCCGGCAGCGCCGCGCGAAGACGGACAATTTCCTCTTCCATCTTCTCCATGTTCGCGAAGAGGCGCTCGCTCGTGAGGCGCAGGAAGTAGAAGCCGAATTCAGGATTTTGGAAATAGAGCTGGCGGACCTCGTCATAGGAGATGCTCAGCACCTCTCCGGCTTCAAGGCACTCGAGGGTTTGCGTGCGGGTGTTGCTCGGAGACATGAAACCCATTTCGCCGACCACCTGACCCTGGAGAAGCTCGATATCGATCTCCTTGAGGCGATAGCGACCCGAGATCGTGAAGAACATGCAATTGGCGACGTCGCCCTTGGCGAACAGCACCTCTCCGGTCTCTGTCCTGCGGCGGGTCATGAAGGGCTTGAGCCAATCCATGGACAGATCGCTCTTCGAGGCGTGCTTCACGCGCTTGATCAGGCCCAGCATCTGGTAAAGCCGAGTGCCGTTGAGCGGCAGCAGGATCAGATTGACCACGAGGCTGGGATAATTGCCCGTGAACGAGGAGAAGATCAGGGAGCAGATATTCGCTCCAATCCCTATGCAGCGCAGAGGGATGATCGTCTTCATTGCGCTGCCCGTGACGGCCAGGACGGCCCCGAACCACCCGATGGCCTCGTACCACGTCATAACGTTCATCCCCGCATTTTGATCTATCGTTACGGCATATAGCACCAAGCTAGGAATCGGCGCCAGCTACGCATTGGCGCAGGGCGCCAGACTCTTTGGGAGAGGGTTCCGGACCGGAACCGATGGTCGCCGCGCAGGCGACTGTACCAGCGTCCCTGAAAGTTCGCCGTTACGGCCTGGCTTGCCCGGGAACGCTCAGGGTCCGCCGTTGCGAGGTCGTGCCAGATTGTGGGGCGGCGGAGCGCCGTGGGGCATCCGCCGAGAGAGAAGGCGGGGGCGGAACGGGATCGCGTGGCAGTACCCCGACGGGAGCCGTAGAGGCGACGCAGCCGCTCAAGGCAAGTCCGGCAAGCACAGCAGCAGGAAACATTAGGGAAAGACGCATGGTTTACTCCACAGGAATCGATCCAGAAGCTAGACCATAAGGTGTGGAAGTCGAGTCTTCCTTCAATAGCAGGATGTTCGACAGGACCATCGCTTGGTGCATGAAACGGCGACATTTTTCTGCGACTTACGTTAGGAAAGTTCTAGGCCGGGGCCTCCTCAGGGAGGTTGGCATGCCTAATTATCAAAGAGCAGCACGAGAGGACTTTATGGAGGGCCGTTTCAGCGTGAAGACTGCAGGAGCCTTGATCGTCGCCATGGTCTGCGCAGGGCCTGCCTGGGCCAAGTGTCAGGATGGTCCGAGCCCCGGGGTCGATTGGTCCGGATGCTCCAAGGCACGCCTCATGCTTACGAACGAGGACCTCACCGGCACCATCTTCCGGCGCTCCCTCCTGACGTTGAGCGATTTCGCATCCTCTAAGATGGCCGGCGCGAACCTGAGCGAAACGGAGGTTAGTCGGACCCGCTTCGAGGGCACCGATCTGTCCAAGGCGGATTTCACGAAGGCACTCGGCTGGCGGGCGAATTTCGGCCAGGCCAACCTCACCGGTGCCGTCTTCAGTTCGGCCGATATGAATCGGTCGAATTTCGCCCAAGTGAAAGGGACTGGCGCGAACTTCAGCAAAGCTGAACTGAACCGGTCCGACTTCAGTGGTGCCGACCTTGCGGGCGCGAACATGTCCAAGGCGGAGCTCGCGCGGGTGCTCTTTCAGAGCGCGCGAGTGACTGGTATTGACTTCAGCTATTCCAATCTGTCGCGTGCCCGGCTCGACGGCCTGGATCTGCAAGGCGTGAACCTCACGGGCTCATACCTGTATCTGACCCAGTTCGGCGGCGCGAACCTGAGCGGAGTGACCGGCCTGACTCAGGCGCAGGTCGACATCGCCTGCGGAACCGCACAGACCAAGCTTCCAGCCGGTCTCACGGCGCCGAAAACCTGGCCCTGCAAGGACGAGGAGGAGTGAGGCTCAGCGCGCCTGTGCAACCAAGCTGCAGCGTGGCCGTTGAAAAGATGGACAGACGTTATCTCAAGAGGTTTCCCAGTTCCCTTTCTTCGAAGGAGTGCGTCCGATTTGACCACGCTCAAGGAATTCGAGGATGCCCTGCGCGAGCAGGGGATGCACATGGCTCTCGCAATCCTGGAGAGGCTACGGGAGCGGGATCGGACCAAACGTTCGGTGACTCCTGCCCGCCGGATTGCTGGACGGAAGATGACGCCGGAACTCGCCCGTCGGATTCTGGAGCTCCATGGAACGACCGAGATGACCCAGCAGGAAATTGCCTTTCAGCTCGGCGTCAATCAGGGACGGGTGAACGAGGTCATCAAGAGAGGCAAGTGGCTTCATGACGACCCGGCTTCGCCTGAGGCCATCGCCCGGGACAAGGCCAAGGCCCGTATGGCCGTTGACGCCGCCGGCAAGCGCCCGGCGCGCCGGGTGATCAAGGCCGTCTCTGCCGATCAGAAAAAGGCCTCGAAGCCGAAGCTGAGCAATCAGGCGCAGTTGTTGTTGGGTGATCTATAGGGCGACATGTGAAAAGCTGGCCCTCATGGGGCTTACTTGAAAGTCTGGCCTGGCCCTGATCAGGCTTGTCATTGCCCCCAGGCGTGCCCGCGATGGGGCAGCCGGACTAGCGCAGAAAAAACCCCGCCCAGGGGGCAGGGTTGAGTGATCTCCTCGCCTTCGGTTGTCAAGCCGAAAACGCGATTATTAGGGCATGCCTTAAAAGTAATGTCAAATGACTTTAAAGGTATTGTTAAGAGACTTAGTTTCCACACTATTGGACAAAATTCCTTATATCGAAAGTAGTACTACTTTTGTGACCATTGAATATTGATCGAACATGTAGGTGTTGCTCCTTTGCAATAGCTTTCCCAAGCGGAACAGGCGTAAGTTTTCACCGTGAGTCCTCACACCAAGGGGTTACGGTTATGAGAAAGTGCGTACTTAGCCTCCTAGCAGGGGTTGCAGGCGTGACGCTTGCTGCAGCCGCTGCCTCTGCCGCCGACCTACCCAGTCAGGCACCACCTCCGGCTCCGATCGTGACGGCGCCGATCTTCACCTGGACCGGTTTCTACGCCGGTGTGAACGCCGGCTGGGGCTGGCGCGACAGCAATCGGGAATCCGTCATTCTTGGCGGCGCCGTTCCTGGTACGCTGTTCTTCCCTAACAACGACGACGGTGGATTCACCGGCGGTGGCCAGATCGGCTACAACTACCAGATCGGTTCTTTCGTGATTGGTGTCGAGACCGACATCCAGTGGGCAGATACCGATCAGAGTGAAACAGTTGCGTTTATTCCGGCGGGCCTGCCGGGCACCTTCGTACCCGGCACCTTCGACAACAACCTGTCGGATTGGTTCGGCACCGTGCGCGCCCGCGCGGGTGTCGCGTTCGACCGCGTGCTGATCTACGCCACCGGCGGTCTCGCCTATTCAGACGACAACACCGGATGGGTGGCCGGCGGCGGCGTCGAGTGGGCTCTGCCGGTGAACTGGTTCGGCTCCTCGGCTGTGACCTTCGGTGTCGAAGGCCTCTGGATCGGTTTCGACGACGATGATGACAACCTGGGTCGCTTTGCCGGCACCTTCACGCCGACGGGCGGGACCCCGGTCGATCTCTTCGTGCCGAACAACAACAACGACGACAACGACTTCTTCGTGGCTCGCGCCAAGCTGAACTTCAAGTTCGGCACCTACTGAGCCTTCGCTATCGGCGGAGAAAGGCCCGGGACCTCCCGGGCCTTTTTTGTGCCGTCGGCGCGAGGTCGGATCGGGCTTGCCGATGTCCGAGAAAGAAGTAGGCCGCGACCCTGTCCTTGGCGGATCTGTGGTCGCGGCCCCGGCCCGTGTTTGCCCCCACGGGAAGCTCCGCCCTAAATCCCTTAATCGTGACCTCAATGAGGCCGGGAACGAGCTGTCGATTCTTGAAGAAAATTTGGAACCAACGTCAGCGGTGGGCGTTTATTGGCATCTCCGGTCATTTTTGCCCCTACGGCCGGACACCTTGAGAGCACCCCAGCGGGTGCTCTTTCTTTTTGTTATTCCTCGCCTTTTCAGATCGAATCAGATGTAAGCTAGAGCTTATGGAGTGGGACTCACGCGTTCAAGACGTCTTGGCCCTCCACATCTTGCATCCTCGCAAAACGCGATTGCTAATCCGAAAAGTGCCCCTCACTCGTAACGGCGCTCGTCCGCGATGATCTTGCCGTCGTTCGGAAGGTGGCCGGGCGAGGCGAAGCTTACCGATCCTTTCAGCTTCGCGACAGTCTGAAGCGTTGCGCCGACCGCGGCCGAGAGAGCCTCGCTCGGCGCGGCGGTTTCGGCCATGAGCGTCATCACGTCCGTCTCGCCGTCGCGGGTCACGACGAGGCGCAGACGTCCCAGTTCGGGATGACGCCGGCCGATCTCTGCGACCTGCTCGGGTCGGATGAACATCCCTTTGACTTTCGTGGCCTGGTCGGCCCGTCCCATCCAGCCCCTGATGCGCATATTCGTGCGCCCGCAGGAGCTGAAACCGGTCATGGCCGCTGTCAGGTCACCGAGAGCCAGGCGGATGATCGGCCGGTGGGCGTCGAGGGTCGTGACGACGATCTCACCCACATCACCCGGAGGCACGGGGTCTCCGGTCCCGGGCCGCACGATCTCAACGATGATGTCTTCGTTGACCACCAGACCTTCCCGGGCTGAGGTTTCATAGGCGATGAAGCCGAGATCCGCCGTGGCATAAGCCTGATAGGCCTCGATGCCCTTCGACGAGAATTCGTCCTGCAGGGACTTCGGAAAGGCAGCCCCCGAGACGAGCGCGCGTCTGATCGATGAAACGTCCCGATTCGAGGCTGCCGCGCCGTCGAGCAGCACCTTCAGGAAGTCAGGGGTGCCGCAATAGGCGACAGGACGATAAGCCTCGATCAACTCGAATTGCTGCTCGGTGTTGCCCGGACCCGCTGGAACGACGGCGCAGCCGAGCGCGCGCGCACCCGAATCCATGATGAAGCCGCCGGGCGTGAGATGATAGCTGAAGGTATTGAGCACCACGTCGCCGCGCCGGAAGCCGGCGGCGAAAAGACCGCGAGCCGAGCGCCAGGGGTCTTCGATATGGGGTTCGGGTTCGAAGATCGGACCGGGCGATGTAAACAGCCGACCGAACGAGCCGCATGGCCCGGCCACGAAGCCTCCAAAGGGCAGGGCGGCTTTCTGCTGTGCCGGCAGCTCGGATTTGCGCAGCACAGGAATTTTGGCAAGCGCCTCGCGGCTTCGGATGCTGCCCAGGTCGATCCCGGCGAGACGCGCCGCGTAGGCGGGGGCCTCGGCGGACCTGTTCAAGATTTCCGGCAGCCGCCCGAAGAGCGCGGCTTCGCGCTCGGCGGGATCACGGGTCTCATTGACGTCGAAGAAGTCGGACAAAGCGATTTTCCTGACTTTCTGATCCATCATGCAAGCCAGCGCTTGCGGCGCTTGTAGCTCTTCACGGCCCGGAAGGACTTTCGGTCACCTTCCGAGACCCCAAGATAGAACTCCTTCACGTCCTCGTTCTCGCGCAGCATCTGCGCGGGCCCGTCCATCACGACGCGTCCCGTTTCGAGAATGTAGCCGTAGGTGGCGTATTTCAACGCCATGTTGGTGTTCTGCTCGGCGAGGAGGAAGGAGACGCCTTCCGTGGCATTGAGTTTGCGCACGATCTCGAAAATCTCTTCCACGATCTGGGGCGCCAGCCCCATGGAGGGTTCGTCGAGCAGGATCATGGACGGGCGGGACATCATCGCCCGGCCGATGGCGCACATCTGCTGTTCGCCGCCGGAAGTATAGCCCGCCATGGAGGTCCGCCGTTGCTTCAGGCGCGGAAAATAGCCATAGATCACCTCGAGATCGCGCCGGATCGCCGCGTTGCCGTCCTTGCGGGTGAAAGCACCGGTGAGCAGGTTCTCCTCGATGGTGAGATGGCCGAAGCAGTGGCGTCCTTCGAGAACCTGGATGCAGCCGCGTCGCACCAACTCGTTGGGAGACAGGCGGTCGACGCGCTCGCCGTTGAACTCGATCGACCCCTTCGTCACTTCGCCGCGCTCGGCGCGGAGCAGGTTGGAGACGGCTTTCAGCGTCGTCGTCTTGCCGGCGCCGTTCGCCCCGAGCAGGGCCACGATGCCGCCCTTCGGCACGTTGAGGGACACGCCCTTGAGCACGAGGATCACGTGGTCGTAGATGACCTCGATGTTATTGACGTTGAGGACGGTCTCCGCCGGGTGCGGCTTGTTCGGCTCATGGATCTGGATGGCGCTTGTCATGGGCGAGTCTTTCGGAAATCCCTCTCCCTTGAGGGCGAGGGCAGCGTTGAGGGCGAGACCGCTTTCGGACGTCCTAGCCGGGTCTGTCCCGGCTGTCCCGGTTGCCGGAAGCACTGCGCTTCTCGGGATCGAGATCACCGGCACAGGGCCGGTGATGACGTGAGCGGCTGTGTCAGCCTATGCGGCTGGATCAGCCAGATCAGCTCGCCTTATCACAGGTCTCCGTGCGCTTGGGCCAGCCGGCGTTTTTCTCGGCATAGTCCTTCGCGGCGCCATCGAGCTGGCTTTTGACCCGATCCGTCATCGGCTCGATCGGGTTGGAGATCTTCACCCACTTCGACCCGTCCCATTCCTGCATGAAGGCAGCGCGATGGCCGTTGTGGTCATTGCAGGACAGGACGAGTTGGTCGGTGAACCCTTCGAGGCCGAGTTCCTTGAGCCTGGCCGCATCGAGCTTGATGTTCTCCATGCCGCGGCGCACGTCCTCACCGGTCACCGCCTTCTTGCCCGTGAGCTTCTGGGCCTGGGCGATGCCCTCGGCGATCAGCAGGGAGTTGTAGACCCCGCGGTTGTAGAGCACCTCGCCCACCTTGTCCTTGGCGGCTTTCGACAGACCCTTGTCGATCACGTGCTTCTGGATGTCCTGGAGAGCCGGGAAGTTCGCCCCGACCGCGTGCCAGTTCAGTTCCTTGAAGCCCTTCGCGCCTGCGCCGCCGCTGCGGGCGTCGTCCTCGCTCGGCCACCATACGGAGTAGAACTTGTCCATCGGGTAGCCGGAACGGACGGCTTCCTTCACGGCTGCGCCGTTCATGGAGCCCCAGCCCCACATGATCATGTAGTCCGGCCGATCCCGGCGGGCACTGAGCCATTGCGAGGACTGGTTCTGCATGTCCTGGGCGGCGACCGGATAGAGCGCCACCTCGAACCCGATGTCCTTCGCGAGGTCCTGAAGGAGCGGAATCGGCTCCTTGCCGAAGGCTGCGTCGAGATGGATGAAGCCGATCTTCTTGCCTTTCAGCTTGTCGAGACCGCCTTCCTTCTCGCCGATGAACTTGATGATCATCGACAACCCGTCCCAATAGGTGGCCGGGGGATTGAACACCCAGGGGAAGATGTCGCCGCGGGCCGATGCCGACAGCCCGTAAGCCATGGACAGGATCGGGATCTTGTCCACCGAGGCGCGCGGGATCAGCGGCAGCGTGATGCCGGTCGACCACGGGTTGACGATCACCGGGTTCTTGCCCTTCACCGCCTCATAGCATTCGACGCCCTTCTTGGTGTCGTAGCCGGTCTCGCATTCCTCCAGCACGAGCTTCACGCCCCCGATGCCGCCGTCGCGCTGGTTCAGCATCTCCAGGTAGTCGTGCATGCCGTCGGCGATGAAGGTGCCGGACCCCGCGAAGGGCCCCGTCCGGTAGGTGAAGAGAGGGACATAGATCGAATCCTGCGCAAAGGCAGGAAGGGCAGTGCCGGCGAGCATCGTAGCGGCGGCTAATCCTAGGCTCATTGTTCGAAACGACATGGTGGCGTTTCCTCCCGTTATATCGGCCGAAAAGCCGAATTCTTGTTTCGCTTCGTCGTCTCCCTTTGGGCAGTCCGTCAGTAGGGGAAGGGCCACACCAGGAGCTTCTGCTTGCCGATCTGCCAGAGCCGCGCGAGACCGTGCGGTTCGACGATCAGGAAAAAGATGATGAGCGCGCCTACGATCATGAAGCGCAAATGCTCGATGACATCGGCTCCTACCGAGAGGCCGAAGGGCGACAGGGCGGCCGGCAGCACGATTCCGAGGACGATCGGCAGGATGAAGATCAACGCCGCGCCGAAGAAGGATCCGATGAGGCTGCCCAAGCCGCCGATGATTACCATGAACAGGATGAAGAACGACTGGTTGATGTTGAACACGTCGTATTCCGCTCCACCGTACCAGAGGAACACGAGGAGGGCGCCGGCGACGCCGCAGTAGTAGGAAGAGACCGCGAACGCCAGGAGTTTGGTCTGAAGGGGCCTGATCCCCATGAGCTCGGCCGCCAAATCCATGTCGCGGATGGCGATCCACATGCGCCCGATGCGACCGTGAACGAGGTTCGACGCGAGCCAGGTGAGCAGAATCACGATGGTGAGCACCAAAAGGTAGCGCGTCTGGGGCGTTGCGTTCGGCCCCATGATCGGAATACCGAACAGGGTGCGCAGCGGAGCGTCGAGCGCACCGGACACGTTGTAGTTCACGAGCCACGGGATGCGGATGAAGCACCACTGCAGGAAGAATTGGGCGGCGAGCGTGGCGACGGCGAGATAGAAGCCTTTGATGCGCAGGGAGGGCAGGCCGAACAATGCGCCGACCGCGGCTGAGAAAAATCCCGAGACGAAGATCCAGACGATCACGTTCACGCCGGGAAAAGCCGTCATCAGCTTGTAGCAGGCATAGGCGCCGACACCCATGAAGGCGCCGGTGCCGAGCGACAGAAGACCCGTATAGCCGGTGAGGATATTGAGCCCGATGGCTGCAAGGGAGAACACCAGGAAGGGGATCATCACCGCTTGCAGCACGAAGCTGTTCCCGAGGAAAGCCAGGGCATAGGCGGCCAGGATGATGACGGCGAGCCCAATCCGGTCTTCCCGCAAGGGGAAGATCGCGCTGTCCGCCACGTAGTTGGTCTTGAACTGGCCGGCCTCGCGATAGAGCACGGAAGCGCCTCCCTAAATCCGTTCGATGATCTTCTCGCCGAACAGACCTTGCGGTCTGTAGAGCAGGAAGAGGAGGGCGATGACGTAGGCGAGCCACGTCTCCACGCCGCCGCCGACGAGCGGCCCCCAGTAGAACTCGCCGAGCTTCTCGCCGACCCCGATGATGAGCCCGCCGATGATGGCGCCCGGGATCGACGTGAACCCGCCTAGGATGAGGACCGGAAGAGCCTTCAGCGCGATGATCTGGAGCGAGAACGACACGCCCGAGCGGGCGCCCCACATGATGCCTGCGACAAGAGCCACCATGCCGGCCGCAAACCAGACGATCACCCAGATCTGGTTGAGCGAGATGCCCACCGAGAGCGCCGCCTTGTGGCTGTCGGCCACCGCCCGTAGCGCACGGCCGATGCGGGTCTTGGAGAAGAACACGGCGAGAAGGCCGATCATGATCGAGGCGATCACGGCAGCCGCGACGTCGAGATGCTGGAGCCGGATCGAGCCGCCGAGAGCATCGATCTCCGTCGTGCCCTGCGGCAGAAAGAGCTGTTCCGTGATCATCTCCCGCGGGTTGCCGCCGAAGATGAGTTCGCCGAACCCGATCAGGAAATAGGTGAGCCCGAAGGTCGCCATGAACAGGATGATGTCGGGCTGGTTGACGAGCGGGCGCAGCACGACGCGCTCCACCACCATGGCGAGGACCAGCATGGCGACTGCTGCGAGGATGAGAGCCAGAAAGGCCGGAACACCCTTCTCGTAGAGGCCGACTAGGATCAGCGCCGCGAACACGACCATGATCCCCTGCGCAAAATTGAACACACCGGATGCCTTGAAGATGAGCACGAAGCCAAGCGCGATCAAGGCGTAAAGGACTCCCGAGACCAGCCCCTCCCAGAGGGTCTGGATCAGGAGATCCGGAGCCTCGCCCATGAAGACGAAGGGTTCGATGAAGACCTTGTACAGCATGTCCATCGCCAAAGCCCTTCAGTGCGCCACGCCGAGATAGGCGTCGATCACGCGCCGGTCGCTCTTGACCTCGGCTGGCGTTCCGTCGGCGATCTTGCGCCCGTATTCCAGCACCACGACCCGGTCGGAGAGATCCATCACCACGCCCATGTCGTGCTCGATCAACGCGATCGTGGTGCCGTATTGCTGATTCACCTCCAGGATGAAGCGGGACATGTCTTCCTTTTCCTCGAGGTTCATGCCCGCCATGGGCTCGTCGAGCAGCAGCAGTTCCGGCTCCATGGCCAGGGCCCGCCCGAGCTCGACCCGCTTCTGGAGACCGTAAGGCAGCCGCCCCACCGGAACCTTCCGGATATGCTGGATCTCGAGGAAGTCGATGATCTCCTCGACAAAGCGGCGATGCGCGACCTCCTCCTTCATGGCCGGGCCATGGCGGAAGAGCTGCCAGAAGAAGCTCGAATGCATCTTGATCGAGCGCCCCGCCATGATGTTGTCGAGGGTCGACATGCTCTTGAAGAGTGCGACGTTCTGGAACGTGCGGGCGATGCCGCCACGCGCCGCCACATAGGGACGCATTTTCGGGCGTTTCACCCCCTTGAACGTGATGCGGCCCTCGGTCGGATAATAGAAGCCATTGATGCAGTTTAGCATCGAGGTCTTGCCCGCGCCGTTCGGTCCGATGATGGCGCGGATCTCGCTCTTGCGGATGTCGAAGGACACGTCCGTCAGGGCTTTGACGCCGCCGAAACCCAGCGACACGTTCTCGACCGCGAGCAGTACGTCGCCCTTCGCCTGCACGGGATGATCCGGCGCTCTCATTCTGCGGCCTCCAGCACGGATCCCGGCTCGGCCGCCGGGTAGAGCGTCAGGTCCCTGATCTTGACACGAGCGGCAATCACCCCCTTACGGCCGTCCTCGAACGTGACCTCGGTCGAGATGTCCGCCTCGGAGGAGCCGTCGTAGAGCGCGTCGATCAGCGGAGCGTAGCGCTCGGCGATGAAGCCGCGGCGCACCTTCTGGGTCCGGGTCAACTCACCGTCATCCGCATCGAGTTCCTTGTGGAGGATGAGAAAGCGCTTGATCTGAGCACCGCCCATACGTGGTTCGGCGGATAGCGAGCGATTGACCTCGTCCACGTGCTTTTCGATCATGTCATAGACGAGTGGATGTCCGGCGAGCTCCTGATAGGAGGCGTAAGTCACGCCGTTCCGCTCGGCCCAATTGCTCACGGCCACGAGGTCGATGTTGATGAAGGCCGCGACATGGTCGCGCCCATCGCCGAAGCAGACCGCTTCCTTGATGTTCGGATAGAACTTCAGCTTGTTCTCGACGTATTTCGGCGGGAAGAGCGCGCCGTCGCGCATCTTGCCCACGTCCTTGGCCCGGTCGATGATCTTGAGATGACCGTTCTGGTCGAAGAAACCCGCATCGCCCGAATGCACGAAACCGTCAGGTGTCTTGGTCTCGGCCGTCTTCTCGTCATCCTTGAAATAGCCCACGAACACGCCGGGCGAGCGGTAGAGGACCTCGCCGCTGTCGGCGATGCGGATCTCCACCTGCGGGGCCGGTCGCCCGACCGTGTCGGCGCGGATCTCGCCGTTGGGCTGCATGGTGATGTAGACGGAGGCCTCGGTCTGTCCGTAGAGCTGCTTCAGGTTCACGCCGATGGAGCGATAGAAGCGGAAGATCTCCGGACCGATGGCCTCGCCCGCCGTGTAGCCGACCTTCACCCGCGTCATGCCGAAGCGGTTGCGAAGCGGTGCATAGACGAGCACGTTGCCGATGTTCCAGAGTAGTCGGTCCCAGACGCCGACGCCAGGCTCCCTGTTCAGGATCTTCTCGCCGACCTTGCCGGCGTGGTTGATGAAGAAGTGGAACATGCGCCGCTTGAGGGCACCGGCATCCTCGATGCGCACCATGGTCAGCGTCAGCATGCTCTCGAAGACGCGCGGCGGTGCGAAAACGTAGGTGGCGCCGATTTCCCGCCTGTCCTCCGCGACGGTCTCGGGGCTTTCCGGGCAGTTGACGCAGAGGCCCGACAGGATGGCCTGGGCGTAGGAGAAGATGTGGTCGCCGACCCAGGCGATCGGCAGATAGGCGATGATCTCGTCCGTCTCGTCCAGCTTGTCGAAATCGCAGCCGATCTCGGCGGCGGCGATCACCGCGTCCGATGTGAGCATCACCCCCTTCGGCCGCCCGGTTGTCCCGGAGGTATAGAGAATGATGGCGAGGTCGGACCCGCGCCCTTCCTGAAGGGCGAGGTCGATGGCGGCAGCCTCTTGGGCATCCTTCAGCCGCGCGCGACCTTCCTCCACCACTGACTCTATGGAATGGAGACGGCTGTGGTCGTAATCCCGCAGGCCCTTCTGCTCGTCGTAAAGGACATGCTGGAGTTGCGGGATCTGATCGGACACGGAGAGAATCTTGTCGACCTGCTCCTGGTCCTGCACGGCCGCATGGGTCACTTCCGCATGGCTGAGCACATAAGCCATCTCGTCGGCCACGGAATCCGCATAGACCGGGATCGGGATCGCGCCGAGCCATTGAGCGGCGCAGATGCTCCAGTAGAGATACGGGCGGTTATAGCCGATGATGGCGATCTTGCCGCCGCGCTTCAGGCCGAGCGATTGCAGGCCACAGGCATAGGCTCGGACGATGTCGTGAACCTCGCCCCAGGTCCATGATTGCCAGATCCCGAGATCCTTATGCCTAAACGCCGTGCGCGTTGGGCGCAGGCGCGCGTTACGCGCCAACAATTTCGGGAATGTGTCCGCGCGCGCATCCGCAGCCGTCGTCAACGACGTCAACCTCCCTGGCAGCCGCGCGCTTCGACAACGCGTGGTATGGCTTCGCTTCCTCTGGCGCATGAAGATCGGTTTTCATGCGTCCGCCGATCTGTGCCGGCTTGCCCGTTCGGGCGTTGTTGGAGGGTATTCTGTCGTGCCGGTCAGGGGACGGCAAGGTGCCTAGCACCGCTACCATGGGCTAATACAGCTCGGTCGCCTTTGGGCGGTGTCGGGGCTGGTTGGGCCGCTGCGGGATGTCTACGGCACGGCCGTGAGAGCAGCAGGCTCGATGTCTTCGGCCTTCACGACGTGCTCTATGCCGACCGTGTTCTTGACGCGATAAAGCGGAGCATGGTCGTCCGGTACTAGGCAGACGATGCAATAGATGCGGCGATCCGCATAGCCCGAGGACGCACTCGTGATCCGGACGAGCTGCCCGATATGGAATGCCTCTTTCATCAGCGCCTCCATCAGCCTGGGATGCGATGAACGGAGCTTGCCGGATAGCCGCGTTGCAAGGAACTATTCCTGTCCGACCGTCAAGCTTGGGTGTTCTCCCCGACCCCTTTCAGGTTGACCGGGATCAAGACGGATGCCTGAGGCAAAACGATGGCGTTTTCGGATTTTTTGTCCCGTTTCCGCTGCGTCATCCCGTCCTCTAATCCCTGTCAGCCGAGAAGAGACCGAACTGAGAATAGGCGCATTAAGATGGGATAAATGGCTGAAGCTCGAGGCCCCCTGGTCGCCGCGAGCTCCTCGAGTTTGACGGTCACTGTGCTGGGGGCGGCGGGTTGCTGCGGGGATTGGCAGGCGCCGAATTGTTGCCGGGCTGATTGGCGTTGTCCGTGCTTCCGGTCTGGTCCGGTCCGTCTTCACCGCAAGCGGCCAGGGCGAGTAGGGCGGCCAGTGGCAGGATCATTCGAAGGCGCATCGGGATCTCCTCAACATGGTGCTCTTCAACGCCTCGCCGGCTGGACGGTTCACCGCCGAGCTTACAGGCAATGGCACGAGGCCCCGTCATCCAAGCGCGATGGCGTGAAAGAAGCTGCCCGTGACCAGCCCACGACGATGCCCAGCGGTTCCGAGATCATTGCCTTCCGCGTCCGTGATCGTCGCGAAGGCCGCGTCCTGGGAGGCGTCGCTCCGGATCACGGACGCATAGTGGAACTCGTGGCCGACAAGACGCTGGCTGGCTGCTCCCATGATCCCGTCCCGGGCGAGACAGGCAACCCGATACCCGAGATGCATTCGGCGTTTGGCAAAGCTCGTCTCGACCGGTAGGAGACCGGCCATGGGGTGCGTGCGGCCGTCTCCGTCCTCAATGGATTGGCCGAGCACCATATAGCCGCCGCACTCGCCATGGACCGGCCGGGTCTCGGCGAAACCGCTCAGTCCCTCACGGAAGCGCCTTGCTTCCGCAATGCGGCCTGCGTGAAGCTCGGGATATCCACCCGGCAGCCAGCAGACGTCGCACCCGTCCGGCGGAGGTTGGTCGGCAAGCGGCGAGAAAGTGATGATTTCCGCTCCCGCCTGACGCCACCCCGAGAGCACATGCGGGTAAACGAACGAAAAGGCCTGGTCCGAGGCCAGAGCGATGCGCTGGCCTGGGGGCGGCAGGCTCGTCGCATGGTTCGGAGGTCCAAGGCGGGTCGGGCGGGCGAGGGCGACGATCCGGTCGATGTCGAGCGCGGCTTCAACGGCATCTGCGAGGCGTTCGAGGCGTGCGTCGAGTTCGTCCGTCTCGCCGGCCTGCACGAGACCGAGGTGGCGCTCCGGAAGGGTCAGATCGCCGTTGCGCATGACCGCACCGAGAACCGGCAAGCCGATCCGTGCCATGCCGTCCTCGACCAGCCGCCGGTGGCGGTCGCTCGCGACCTTGTTCAGCACCACCCCGGCCACGTCGATCCTTGGATCGAACCGGGCGCAGCCGAGCGCGACGGCGGCTGCCGATTGCGCATGGCCGGACACGTCGAGGACGAGGATGACCGGCCAGCCGAACAGGGCCGCGATGTCGGCGCTGGCGCCGGTGCGGCCGGTCTCGTGGCGGATCCCGTCGAAGAGGCCCATGGAGCCTTCCGCGATGATGAGATCGGCCTCCTGGCCAGCCTCGGACGCGAGGGTTTCCAGCAACGGTGTGCTCATCGCGAAGCTGTCGAGATTGAAGCTCGGTGCGCCGGTGGCGGCAGCGTGGAACGCGGGATCGATGTAATCTGGCCCGCATTTCATGCCGCGCACCACCACGCCCTGGCGGGCCAAGGCACGCTGGAGCCCGAGCACGACCGTCGTCTTGCCCGAACCGGAGCGTGGTGCCGCGATGAGAAGTCCGGGACCGACGTTCACTGCGCGGCCTCGCTGCCGAACTCCAGGAGGTGATTGACGATAGCCGAGCGGAAGGCCGCGATCGCCCCGATGGCGACGATGGCGGGTGATCGGATGAGCCCTTCTTCCGCGAGCCTCGGCAGGACCTCAAGGGTCCCTTCCACGATACTTTCCTTTCCGGTCGTTGCACCGTGCACCGCGATGGCCGGCGTATCCCCTGCAAGTCCCCCTGCCAGGAGCCCTTCCACAATGGACGGTAAGCTCGAGACAGCCATGTAGAGCACGATGGGAGCACCCGTGCGGGCGAGCGACGTCCACTCGATCTGAGCGTCGGGCGCCGCGTGACCGGTGGCGAGGATGACCGCATGGTTCGTCCTGCGCATCGTTGCCGGGACACCGTGAATCGCGAGGGCCGCAAGGCCGCTGGACACGCCCGGGATGATGCGGAACGCAACGCCGGCGTCGGAGAGAGCCAGCGCTTCCTCGCCGCCGCGACCAAAGATGAAGGGGTCGCCGCCCTTGAGCCGCAGAACCCGCTTCCCATCGCAGGCCAGCTCGATCAGCCGTTCGCAGATGTCCCTCTGAACGGCAGAGGGCTTGCCCCCGCGCTTGCCGGCGAATTCGAGCACGGCTCCTTCGCGGGCGAACGACAGGACGGCCGGGTCGACGAGGGCGTCGTAAACGATGACGTCCGCGGCTGCGAGCGCGTTCATGGCATGTATCGTAAGAAGGCCAGGATCGCCCGGGCCGGCCCCGACGAGCCAGACCGTTCCGGGAGCGAACGGGGGCGAGAGGCGGGACAGGGAGGTCATGCGAGCCTCCGGCCCTGGACGGCATTCACGGGATGGCTGTTGGAATTCATGGGGACGATGTAAGAGGGCGTATGGACGAGAGTAAACCCGCCGGATCGCTGCGCCGTGGCTGGACCACGGGCGCCTGCGCCACGGCAGCGGCCAAGGCGGCTTATCTGGGCTGGCGGACGGGCGATTGTCCCGATCCCGTCGAGATCGCGCTCCCGGGCGGAGCACGGCCGGCCTTCTCCATCGCCTTGAGCGAGGTCGCGGAGGAGGGCGCGCGGGTCGGTGTCGTGAAGGATGCGGGCGATGACCCTGATGTGACGCACGGGGCCTTGGTGATTGTGGCCGTCCGTATGGGGGCGCCGGGCTCGGGTGTGACGTTCCGGGCGGGCGAGGGCGTCGGCACGGTCACCCGGGCCGGCTTGCCCCTGCCGCCGGGCGAGCCCGCCATCAATCCGGTCCCGCGGCAGATGATCCGTGACAACCTGGAGGAAGCCGCGCGCAGCGCCGGTGGTCCTATGGATATCGAGGTCGAGATTTCGGTTCCAGGCGGTGAGGATCTTGCGAAGAAGACCCTCAACCCGCGCCTCGGCATCCTGGGCGGGCTCTCGATTCTCGGTACCACGGGCGTGGTGGTTCCCTATTCCTGCTCGGCGTGGATTCACAGCATCTATCGGGGCATCGACGTGGCCCGCGCCGGGGGGCTCGACCATGTGGCGGGCGCGACCGGCTCCACGTCCGAGAAGGCCGTGCAGGTCCTGCACGACCTGCCCGATCATGCCCTGATCGACATGGGCGATTTCGCCGGCGGCATGCTGAAATACCTGCGCCGCAATCCGGTCCCGCGGGTCACGATCGCGGGCGGCATCGCCAAGATGACGAAGCTCGGCCAAGGCCTGCTTGATCTCCATTCCCGCTCCGGCGCGGTCGATCTTGCCTGGCTGGCCGAACGCCTCGTCGAAGCGGGAGCGGACCTGTCCCTCGTGGGACAGGCTCTCGGGGCGAATACAGCTCTGGAAGTGCTGGAAACCGCGAAACGCCTTGGCCTTCCGCTCGGCGACGTGGTCGCGCAGCATGCCTGGCGCACGGCCGCCAAGGCCCTGGGCGGTGCCACAATCGCCCTCGAGATCGCGGTTTTCGACCGCGACGGCCAACTCGTCGGTCGCATGCCGTTCCATCCGGTCGCCTGACGCCCAGCGTTTCATAGACTGTCCTTGCGGGCGCCAGGACGGAAACGCCGGTCGTAATCGGCCGAATAGAGCGCGCTGTCGCGAAAATCCCCTGCGTCCAATGTCCGTCCCACCAGGATCAGCGCCGTCCGCTCGAGCCTTTCGGCGCGCGCCATGGCGGCGATCGTCTCGAGGGTCCCCTTGATCACACGCTCGTCGGGCCAGGAGGCGCGCCAGACCACGGCGGCCGGGCAGTCGCCGCCGTATGCGGGCAATAGGTCCTCCACCACCTGTTCGATGACGTGGATGGACAGATGAATGGCGAGCGTTGCCTTCGTCTGCGCGAAAGTGGCAAGCCGCTCCGCCTCCGGCATGGCCGAGGCGCGGCCCGAGGTTCGTGTGAGCACCAACGATTGGCCTAATTCCGGCACAGTCAGTTCGCGGCCTAAGGCTGCGGCTGCGGCTGCGAAGGATGGGACGCCCGGGGTGATCGTGTAGGAAATGCCGAGCGCCTTGAGGCGCCGCAGTTGCTCGCCCATGGCGCTCCAAATCGAAAGATCGCCGGAATGGAGCCGCGCCACATCCTCGTCGGCCTCATACGCCCGGACGAACTCGGCCGTGATCGCGTCAAGATTGAGGGGCGCGGTGTCGACGAGCCGAACGCCGGGCGGGCACCAGGACAGGATCTCCGGCGGAACGATGGAACCGGCATAGAGGCAGACGGGGCAGCGCTCGATGAGGGAGCGGCCGCGCACGGTGATGAGATCGGCGGCGCCGGGACCCGCTCCGATGAAATGGACGGTCATGAGCCAGTCTCCAGGCGTGCGAGGGCACAGGTGGCGGATTGCGATGCAATACGGTCGAGGACGAGTTCGGCGCGAGGTCCTGCAGCTGCGAGGGCCGCCGCTTCCGCAACGGATCCGACGCCATGGGCAGCGATCGAGCGAGCCGAGTGCGTGTGGATGCGAGGAGCCGCTGCGGACAACTCGGTCTTCTCGACTGATATCGCAGCGACCGCAAGCGACTGAGCAGCCTCCTCGAACGCCGGCAGGTCAGCAAGAAAATCGAGAGTCGCCAGCTTGGTCAAAGCCTCGCGTGCGAGTGCAGCCTGCTCGAGCGCCTGCTCCACGAGAGCCACGATTTCTGCGGCGGCGACGCTGCGTCGGAAGCCAATCCCTGCCACGATCATGGCTTTGTCACCGTCCATTGCGTGACAGGCATCGCGGCCCGCCAGCCGTGCATGCCTCCGACCGGTCCGAGGCGCGAGACGGCAAGGCGGCGCATGGTGCCGCCATGCTGCGCATAGAGAGTGCCGAGAAGCGTTTCGGTTTCCAAAGTCACTCCATTGATAACGAGCCGCCCGCCGGGTTTCAACGCCGCCCATGCGGCCTCGGAGACGCCCGATTCCGAGGCGCCGCCACCGATGAAGATCGCATCGGGCGCCGGCAGATTGGTCAGGGCTTCCGGTGCGCGCCCGATGCGAATGTCCAGATCCGTCGCGCCGAGATCGAGGGCATTGCGGCGTGCGCGCTCGGCACGCTCTGGCCGTTCCTCAATCCCTATGCAGCGGTTGCGCGGATGGCGCAGGCACCATTCGATCCCGACGGAGCCGGCACCCAGCCCAATATCCCACAAAAGCTCGCCCGCTCTCGGAGCGAGGGCCGCAAGAGTGAGGGCACGAATCTCCGCCTTCGTGAGCTGACCGTCATTCTCGAAAAAGTCATCGGGCAGGCCTGGTGCGAGCGCCACGACGCGCGCATCCTTTGCGGGAACGACCTTGATCGCAATCGTGTTGAGTGGGTCGATTTCACTGATGCCGAAGTCGGCAGCCGTGACCCGTCGGTTGCGCTCGCGCGGGCCGCCCAGGGCTTCGCACACGGTGATCGTCGACTCTCCGAAGCCGCGTCGTGTCAGGAGATCGGCGACCTTGCCCGGTGTCGAGCCGTCCCATGACAGAGCCAGGATACGGGCGCCCGGCTGCAGATGGGGAATGATCCGCTCGAGCGTGCGGCCATGCAGGCTCACGCAGTCGCAGTCGGGCAGAGACCAGCCAAGGCGTGCGGCTGCCAGACTGAAGGCGGAGGGATGCGGGAAGCAGGTGATCTCCCCCGCCGGGATCAGGCGTGCGAGCTCGGCACCGACGCCGTAATGGAACGGGTCTCCCGTCGCGAGAACGCAGGTGGGCCGGCCGCGCCGGGCGAGGATCATCGCGTAGCCGTCCGCGAAGGGGCTCGGCCAAGTGATCGTTTCTGCGGTCACGGGAGCGGCTAGGGCAAGATGGCGCGCGCCGCCGATCACGACCTCCGCCTGATCGAGAGCCGCCAGCGCCGCACGGGAGAGCCCAGCGCGCCCATCTTCGCCGATGCCGACGATCGTGAGCCAGGGGCTGCCCGGCGCCATGCTCGACTCCGGCTCAGAATTCAGGGAAAAGGAGCTCATGCGCATCCTCATTCTGGGCGGCACCACCGAGGCCTCCGCGCTCGCAGCGCGGCTTGCCGGCCGGTCCAAGTTCAGTCCGCTCCTGTCCATGGCCGGTCGCACCAGCGATCCCCGTCCCATGCCGGTTCCCACCCGAATCGGCGGCTTCGGCGGCGCAGCGGGTCTCGCTAGGTTTCTGCAAGATGAGGGGATCGAGGCTGTCGTCGATGCGACGCATCCCTTCGCCGCCGTGATCTCTCGAAACGCGGCCGAGGCCTGCCGACAGACCCACGTGCCGCTCCTCGCGCTGCGCCGCCCGGCCTGGACCCGGCAGGAGGGTGACCACTGGATCGAGGTCTCGTCCATGGAGGCGGCCGTCAACGCGCTGGGTCAAGCCCCTCGTCGTGTCTTCCTGACCGTTGGCCGTCTCGAACTCGCTCCCTTCGCGGTCGCGCCGCAGCACACTTATCTCGTGCGCACCATCGAGCCTATCGGCAATGCTCTGATGGCACCGAACGTCGCTGCCATTCAGGATCGTGCACCCTTCGACGAAGCGGCCGAGCGCCTCCTCATGGAGCGCGAGCGGGTCGACGTGGTGGTGACGAAGAATTCCGGCGGCGCGGCGACGTATCCGAAGATCCTGGCGGCGCAATCTCTCCGCTTGCCGGTGATCGTCGTGACGCGTCCGCAGAAGCCGCTCGATACCGAGGAGGTCGCGACCGCCGATGCGGCGCTCGATTGGCTGGAGCGTGTTCACGGCCGAATTCCATAGAACCGTGGCGTGTAGACCCATGGTTCCTGGTTCGCGATCCGCTCGATCAGGCGCGTGGTGGACGCGCCGATGATGATCATGGTCGACATGTCGGCCATGGACGCCTCCGCCTCCGCGAGCGGGAGGATCCTGACCCGCTCGTCGCGTCGGCCCACCGCGCGGGCAAGGATGATGGGCGTGCCAGGGCTACGAATCTCCGAGGCGATCGTGAACGCCGCCCCGAGTTGCCAGGGGCGGGCGGAGGAGATCGGGTTGTAGAGAGCCACGACGAAATCGGCCGCGAGGGCGGCCCTCAGGCGGGCCTCGACAACCTCCCAGGGCTTCAGGTTGTCCGAGAGCGACATGGCGCAGAAATCGCCGCCGATCGGCGCGCCGACTCGGGCCGCCGCGGCGAGCATCGCCGTGATGCCGGGCTCCACGCAGATGTCGAGGCCGCGCCAAGCCGGATCGCCGTTCTCGACGGCCTCGAACACGGCCGCCGCCATGGCGAACACCCCTGGATCCCCACCGGACACCACGGCCACGCGGGCGCCGTTCGCCGCGAGATCGAGGGCGAAGCGGGCACGGTCAAGTTCGACGCGGTTATCGGAGGCGTGCCGGCGCAGGCCGGGCCGATCCTGCACGCGGTCCACATAGGGACCGTAGCCGACGATGTCGGTCGCGGAGGCGAGGGCCTCGGAGGCGGCCGGCGTCAGGTAACGCGGGTCGCCCGGGCCGAGACCTACGATGGTGAGAAGGCCCGTCATACGCGCCTCCCTCGGCCCGGCACGATGATCAGGGAAAAGTACGGGGCCTCGAAATTGTCAGGCAGGTCGGGCAGAGGAACGATCCTCTCTTGGGCCATGGTGGCGCGCTCCACATAGATGGCGCGCTCGAACAGGCCGGTGGATCTGAGGACCGCCCGGACCTTCGGCAGATGGCTTCCGAGCTTCATCACCACGGCGGCGTCGGTGCCGGAGAGGCGGCGCGCCAGCTCCGGCTCGGGGAGGGTGCCCGGTACGACGGTCAGCACGTCGTCACCCCAGGTGATCGGCGCGCCAGCGCGGGTCCAGGCACCTGACATGGCGGTGACAGCTGGTACCACTTCAATCGACAGGCGGTCTTTCAGACGCCACCAGAGATGCATGAAGGAGCCATAGAAGAAGGGATCGCCTTCGCAGAGCACCGCGACGGTGCGGCCCGCCTCGACCTCGGCGAGCAGCATTGCGGCCGCTTGCTCATAGAACGGATTGAGGGCCGCCGCATAATCGGGATGATCGGCCGGGATCTCGGTGGTGACCGGATAGGCGAGGGCGATCTCGCGCTCCGGGCTCGGGCCCACGATGGTGTCTGCGATGGTCCGCGCGTTGCCGCGCCGTCCCCGCTTGCAGAAATGGACGAGCCGGTCGGCGCTCTCCAGCACCCGGCGGGCGCGCACGGTCATGTAGTCGGGGTTGCCGGGGCCGAGGCCGAGGCCGAAGAGGCGGACGGGATCCTGCATGGTCATCGGCTTACTCGACCGGGTTCGCCAGGGCATTGACCGCGGCGGCCGCCATGGCGCTGCCTCCGCGCCGGCCGTGAACGACGAGATATGGAACGCGGCGGTCCTGGGCGAGCGCCTCCTTGGATTCCGCCGCCCCGATGAAGCCGACCGGGATGCCGATCACCGCGGCGGGCTTGGGCGCGCCGGCATCGAGCATGTCCAGCAGATGGAACAGGGCGGTCGGTGCGTTGCCGACGACCACGAGGGCCCCGTCGAGCCGTTCGCGCCACAGCTCCAGGGCTGCGGCCGATCGGGTGTTGCCGTGCTGGCGGGCGAGGTCGGGAACCCGCTGGTCGTCGAGGGTGCAGATCACGTCGTTCTCCGCCGGGAGGCGGGTACGGGTGATGCCGTTCGCCACCATCTTGGCGTCGCACAGGATCGGCGCGCCACGCTTGAGGGCGGCTTCCGCTGCGTCAGCAAAGTCGGGCGAGAGTTCAACGTCCTTCGGCAGGTCCGTCATTCCGCAGGCATGAATCATGCGCACGACGACGCGCTCCGCCGTACCGGAAAAGCCGGACAGATCCGCCTCCGCCCGAATGATGGAAAAGGAACGGCGATAGATCTCGGCCCCGTCCCGGATATAGGCGCGGCTCGTCATCGAGCGCACTCCGGAAACGCGCCGCTGAGGTCGGCAGAGGTCTTGGCAGGCATCAGGCGGGTCATGATCTCGTCGAGTGAGAGGTGAAGCAGGGAACCGTCACGGGGCGAGCCGTCGGGTACGATGTCATAGCGGCCATCTGGGCGCCCGACCAGCGTCAGATCGGCGCTGCCCGGATGGGCGCAGCCTTTCGGGCATCCCGACACGTGAAGGGTGACGCCCTTTGCCAGGAGGTCGGGGCAGGCGGCGGCGAGCCGGAGGGCATCGGCGGGCGCGGGAGTCGCAGCGCCGGCGCAGTCCGGCCGGCCCGGGCAGGCGATCAGGGAGAGGCGGGGATCGCCGGCATCGGTGATGAAACCCGCCGCCCGGGCTTCCTCGAGGAGCGCCGGCACAACTGCGTCCGACAGTCCCGGCACCAGGATGCCCCGTGTGAAGGACAGGCGGATCTCGCCCGTCCCGAAGCGCTCGCTCCACGCGGCCGCCTGTGTCAGCGGCCCGGTGCCGCAGCGGCCGAAAGGCAGGGCCAGAAGCACGGCTTTGCCGCCCGAGGCGGCGAGGATTCCGGCGCGCGGGGCCGCTTCGCGCCTGGGCGTCGGGGATCCCGCAGCCAGACCCGCGGATGCCGCCAAGCCTTCCAGGACATCCAAGCCGAGATCCCGCAGACGCCGCGCCTCGGTCTCGCCGTTGCGCCGCATGGCGGCGAAGCCCGCGAGGATCGTGCGGACCGCTCCCGGCGCGTCGGCGAGGCCGGCCGTGCCGATCCCGCGCAGGCCCCCGGACGAGGGCACATCGAATGCAACGGTGCCGGTCTCGCCCGCCGCCAGGTGAAGGTCCGCCCCGATGTCGCCGAGAGCCATGGCGCCACCGCCATCGACCGAGATGAAGAATTTGGCCGGCAATCCGCCCCCGACCCCGTCCAGGCTCTCGATCGCCTGGGCCAGGGTGGCGGCGTCGAAGCGCTCCAGCGGGTCGAGACCGGCCAGCGGCGAGAGAACCGTCAGGCGGTTCGGGCCGTCGCCTTCGGGCTCGACCAGACCTTCCCGGTCGAGGAGGGCGAGCAGGCTGGGGTAGGTCTCGTCGCTCACGCCGCGGATCTGCAGGTTGCCGCGGGCCGTGATGTCGAGATGGCCGTTGCCATGGGCGCGGGCGGCTTCGGCGACCAGGCGGGCCTGATCGGCCGTGAGCCTTCCGGCGAAGGGATGCAGGCGCACGAGCAGGCCGTCGCCGGTCGCCATCGGGCGGCGCACGCCCGGGCACCAGCCGCGGCGCCTGTCGCTGACGGGCTGCGGGCTCATTCGGCCGCCTCCTTCCGTTCATCCTCGAAGAAGGCTGCCACCGAATTGAGGCGGCTCTGCCACAGGCCGCGGCGACGGGCGTCGGCGAGTCGCGCCTCGATGGCCTGCGCGGCCGCCGGGTTGAAGGTTTCGATCGGCTCCCAGACGGTCTGGTCTGCGATCAGGGCCGTGAAAACGAGATCGAAGGACGACGGCGGGACCGCATCCGTGGTCGCCGCGAAGGCGAAGAGCGCATCGACCGCCTGGGCGATCTCGGCGGCGCCGCGCCAGCCGTGCCGCAGTTGGCCGGCGATCCAGCGGGGATTCGTCAGGCGTCCGCGGACGAGGCGGTCGACGTCCTCCGCCAGGGTGCGGGCCTTGGGCTCCTGAGGCCGGCTCGTGTCGAGACTGTAGACGGCCGGGGCGGCGCCGAGCGACCGGGCGGCCGCCGCGAAGCCCCCGACGGAATCGGCGGCGGAATCCCCATCGAGAAGATCGCGCTCGGCCACGTCGCTCACATGAATGAAGGCCTCGGCCTGCGCAACCCGCCGGGGGAAGCTGTGGTCCTCCCGCACCCCGCCGTCCGCCGTGAGCGCATGGGAGGTGCCGTCGAGATAGGTGCGGCCGAGATCGTCTCTCGTGGCCCATTCGCCGTCGAGCGTCTGTGCCGACACGCCGGCCCCGTAGGTGCCGGGGGCGGAGCCGAAGACGCGGGACGCCGCCTCGCCGCGCCGGCGCGCGGCGGCGAGCGCATTCCACTCGTCGTCCTCGTCGAGGGCCGCGACCGCGCGGGCGGCGCCGTCGAGCAGCGCGATCTGGTCCGGGAAGGTGTCGCGGAAGGCCCCGGAGACCCGCAGGGTCACGTCCGCGCGCGGCTGGTCGAGGAGCGGCTGCGGGACGATCTCGAACCCCGTCACCCGCGTCGAGGCATGGTCCCAGGTCGGCCGCACGCCCATGAGCGCCAGCGCATGGGCGATGTCCTCGCCGCCCGAGCGGAGGGTGGGGGACGCCCACAGATCCATGACGATCCGGCGCGGCCAGTCGCCTTCCTCCTGCAGGTGCCGGCGCACCACTTCCGCCGCGGCCCGCTGACCGAGTTCGGTGGCGGCTCGGGTCGGGATGGCCCTTGGGTCGAGGGTCGCGAGGTTGCGCCCGGTGGGCAGTACGTTGGTCTGCCCCCGCGACGGCGAGCCCGACGGGCCTGGCACGACGAAGCGGCCGTCGAGAGCCTTCAGCAGGCCCTCGCGCTCGCCAGTCGCGCAGGCCTCGAGCCCGGCGGGAGCGCGGCCGAACACGTGCAGCCCGTCGCGGATCGTCACCTCGCCCAGGTCGCAGAGATGGGCGTCGAGGCGCGTCAGGGCCTCATCCATGGGCATGCCGTCCGCGACACCGCACGCTTCGGCAAGCCCGCTCGCCCTGGCGCGCTCCAGGATCTCGCCCGCCACGAGCGCGGCCCGGCCCGGGTGGAGCACCTGGGCGGAGGAGAACTCCTCGACCAGCTCGCGCAGGGCCGCCGCCTCGCCGTGCTGTCCCGCCTCGGCGGTCTGCGGCGTGAGATGGCCCACGGTGACGGCCGCGATGCGGCGCTTGGCCGGTGCGGCTTCGCCCGGATCGTCGACGATGAACGGATAGATCACCGGCATGGCCCCGATGGCGAGACCCGGCCAGCAGGCGCAGGACAGCGCCACCGCCTTGCCGGGCAGCCATTCGGTGGTGCCGTGGGTGCCGAGATGGACGAGGGCGTGGATGCGCTCGAGCGTCCGCAGGCCGAAATAGAAGGCGAGATAGCCGTGGCCCGGCGGGCATTCGGGGTCGTGGTAGACGCCCTTTCGGTCGCGGCGATGGCCGCGGTCAGGCTGCAGGGCCACGAGCACGTTTCCGGCGCGGATCGCGCGGAAGCGGAAGGCGCCGTCCGCGAAGGCAGGGTCGTCCGTGGGAACACCCCAGCGCCCGTCGATGGCGGCGCGCTCGCCCGGCGCAAGCGTGTCGAGCCACGACAGGTAGGCGGCGAGTGGAACGGAAAATGACGGCTCGCCTTCGGTGAGACGCGGCATCAGGTCGGCGGCCGTGACGTTCCGCTCGGCCCCGTAGCCGGAATCCTTGAGGAGATCGAGAATAGCGCAGGCGCTCGCCGGCGTGTCGAGCCCGACTGCGAAGCCGGCGCGTCCGCCGCGCGCGGGATAATCGGACAGGACCAGGGCGAGCCGCCGCTCGTGGCGCGGCGTGCGGGCGAGGCGCACCCAGGCGGCCGCCCTGTCGGCGACGGCATCGATGCCGGCCGGATCGGGCGCTTGGGCGCGGCGCGAGAAGGCGAGCGCCGGCTCGGCGGGCTCCTCGGTCTTGAACGAGATCAGTCCAGCCGCGATGCGCCCGTCGAATTCGGGCAGGGCGATCTGCATGGCGAGATCGGCCGCGGAAAGGCCGCGCGGCGACGCTTCCCAGGCGTCCTTGGCGCTGCCGACCGGGAGCGCCTGCAGGATCGGGCAATCGGCCTCGTCGAGCACGAAATCCTGCCCGTCGCGCGACGAAAAGGCGGTTGTGGTCACGATGATGTCGGGACAGCGTGCCCGGATCGTGCGCCGGACGACCGCGACGGCTTCCGGATCCTTCAGGCTGGAGACGGCAAGGACGAGCGGCCCGATGCCTCGCCGGGCGAGCGCGTCCGACAGGGCCTCGACGGCCCGCGTGTCGCCGGAGAGAATGGAAGAGCGGTAGACCACGAGATAGGCGAGAGGACGATCCCCGGGGAGGCTGGCGAGGATGGATTCCGGGACCGCGATGCTGTGCGCTTCGACCTCGCAACCCTCATTCCCGGTGACCGCCGCATCATAGACTCCCACCTCCGTCCTGGCCGGGCTCGTCCCGGCCATCTCAATCGGAAGAACGCCGGGCTTCGAAGGATCGGGATCATCGGGACAAGCCCGGCCATGCCGTGAGGTGGCTGTTGGTCCTCGGGGACCCAGTCTCTCGCGATCAGGTCCGTAAGCGGAACTTCCTTCGACGGGCGGTCTCGGAAGCACCCAAGCGAACGCACGCGGCGCCGCGCGAGGCGGCTCCGCCGTATCGGACAGGCCGATCTCGGCCCCGATGCGGGCCAGCAGCCGTCGCATGTTGTCGATGCCGCCAGCCCGGAAATAGGCGTCGAGCTCATCGCAGAGCGCCGCGGGAACGGTGGCGTAGGCCGAAAGCCGCGGGTCGGGCCGGTCGTCGCCCGGCAGCACCGCGAGCTTCACGCCGTGGGACCGGCAGGCCCGGGCGAGGTGCTCGATGCCGTAGCGCCAATAGTCGAGGCCGCCGAGGCAGCGCACGAGCACGAAGCGCGCCTTCGCGGCGGTTCTCTCGACGTAGAGGTCGACTGAGAGCGGATGGCGCAGGCGGCGCAGTGAGGCGAGGCGGAGCGAGGCTGTGCCCGCCGTCAGGCGGTGGGCTTCCGCCAGGGCGCCGAGGTCGCTGTCCGCGAAGGACAGGACCACGACATCCCCCGGCGGCTGCTGGAGGTCGGTGGCCTCCTGGCCTTCGTCGAGGGAGATCGCCGTGACCGGGAGGAGGTGCATGTCACCCGCGCAGAGCGGCCTCGACGGCCGACAGGTCGAAGCCTTTCAGGCCGATCACCACCATGCGCCCGTCGCGCGCCTCGCCGGCCTTCCAGGGCCGGTCGAAGTGATGCGCGACGCGCGTGCCGACGCCCTGCACCACGAGGCGCATGGGCTTGCCGTCGACGGGCGCGAAGCCCTTGATCCGCAGCACGCCGGCGGCTTCCGCGGCGCGCTCGACGCGGGCGACGAGCGCCTCGGGCGAGTCCACGGGCGCAACCGGAATCGCGATGCTGTCGAAATCATCATGGTCGTGGTCGTCGGCGGTCTCGTGGTGCGAGGGGCGGGATTCGAGGTCCGCCTCCGCGGCCGCTCCGAGGCCGAGCAGGATCGTCGGATCGACCTTGCCGTGCGCGGTCTCGATCACCTTCACGGCGCGGGGCAGATGCTCCTCGATCTCGGCCAGGACCTTGCCCTTGTCCCCGGCGGCCATCTGGTCGGTCTTGTTGAGGATGATAAGGTCGGCGCAGAGAAGCTGATCCTCGAACACCTCCTCCAACGGGTTCTCGTGATCGACGGAGGAATCTGCCTGGCGCTGCGCCTCCAGCGCCTCCGGATCCTCCGCGAAGGCTCCCGAGGCCACGGCCGGCCCGTCGACCACGGCGATCACGCCGTCGACCGTCACGCGGGAGCGGATGTCCGGCCAATTGAAGGCGCGCACCAGCGGCTTTGGCAGGGCAAGGCCCGAGGTCTCGATCAGGATGTGCTCCGGCGGGTTTGGCCGGTTGAGCAGGGTGTTCAGGGCCGGGACGAAATCGTCCGCCACCGTGCAGCACAGGCAGCCGTTGGGCAGCTCGACGATGTCGTCCTGCGTGCAGCCTTCGATGCCGCAGCCTTCAATGAAGGAGCCGTCGAAGCCGAGATCGCCGAACTCGTTGACGAGAACCGCGAGGCGGCGCCCGCCCGCATTCTCAAGGAGGTGGCGCACCAGGGTGGTCTTCCCGGCCCCGAGGAACCCGGTGACGATGGTGCAGGGGATCTTGGTGAGATCGCTCATGAGTGAGCCTTTCGGCGGCCTCGGTCAGGCCGCGCTGTTGGTCTTGAACGGGGGAATGCGGGCGACGACGCCCTTGCGGAAGGCCTCGGGCCGCTCGCGCCAGGGCACGAGGCCTTCGGACGTGTCTGCATAGCGCCGCAGCCCGTCCAGGATCGTCTCGACCGAGGTCTCGGCGTTCAGGTCGCCGTAGATGTAGGTCCAGCGTCCGGGGGCGGAGACGGCGATCGTGCACGGTCGCTTGCACACGGACAGGCACTCGACCGCCTCCACGCGCACCTTGGGTGCGTCGGGCCGGGCGAGCGCCTCCGTGAGGGCCCGGTGCAGGACGGCACCGGGCCGGAGCGCCTTGTCGTCCGGGCCACCCGCCTCGCGGCAGGTGACGCAGACATGCAGGCAGATCTCCTCATGGGATGAGGTCATGACGTCAGGCGACGGTCGACAGGGCCAGGGCAAAGGTCGCGGCCCCGGCGAGGGCGACCGCCAGGCCGGCGAGGCGCAGCCGCAGGGAGGGAGCCTGGAGCGGAGCCTTGGCGAAGCGCCGGGCCGCGAAGGCGATCCCGGTCGTGAGCGCGGTCTGGACCACGACGAGGCCGGCCAGATAGGCGGCGAGCGGGGTGGATTCCGCCCCGACGATCGACTCGCCCAGGGCATAGCCATGCACGGCGCCGCCGATGGCGAAGAGGGCGGCGATCGCCGCATAGGGGAGCGTGGTGCGAACGGTGGCCGCGACCCCGATGACGACGACGCTCAGCGCCACGAGCAGCTCGGCATAAGGCAGGTTGGCGCTCGCCAGGTGCAGGCCGATCCCGGCCGCCATGGCGACGATCCAGAAGGCCGGCAGGGTGAGGCCGCGGGCGAAGCGGGACGAGACTAGGCCGACGCCCAGGAGGGCGGCGAGGTGATCGAGACCGATGACCGGATGGGCGAGGCCCGAGAGCAGGCCCTGGACGAAGGTGGACGGCATCTGGCCGTCCATGGCGTGGTGGGCCAGGGCAGGGGTCGCGGCCACGAGGCCGGCGAGCGTCAGGGTGGCGAATCGGGTCTGGGGCAGAAGGCGTGCAGTCATCGTTCTCTCCGTCGGGAGACTCAATTCAGGTCGAGTCTGTTGCGCTTCCACGGACGGAACCGAACGACGAGAGGTCATTCGACTACGGTCACCGTCGGCACACCCCGTCCGACAGACCCGATAGAAGCAAAGGCTGACGGCAGGTCTCCTGGCTCGCGGGTCGATGCTTTTCGCCGCCTTCCCGGGACGATGAGGCCCAGTGGCATGTGGAGCGAAGGCTCGCCGCTTACAGTTGCGGGGGCAGCCGCGGTGTCTCACCGCATTCCCTTTTCACCCCGTTGCCGGGGCACCGTCCGTAACACGCTTACCGTGGCGAGGGGCATCTTTCAAGCCTGAGCGTTGCAGATACCCGGCCTTGAATTCCCGGGCGGGTCTGTTCATGGTGCGGTCCATTCGGGCGAAGGCAGGATCGGGATGACCCAGGACGATGAGGCGCGCCACCGCGCCAAGATGATCAAGCGCAAGGAGGTCCAGGACCGGGAGGTCGCCTCGAAGACGGTCGAGAAGGGGCTCCTTATCGTCCATACGGGCCCTGGCAAAGGCAAGTCGACGGCGGCCTTCGGGCTCATGCTGCGGGCACTCGGGCGCGGCTTCCGGGTCGGCGTGGTGCAGTTCATCAAGGGCGCCTGGGAGACCGGCGAGCGCCTCGCCCTGGACCGGTTCTCCGACCAGGTCGAATGGCACACCATGGGCGAGGGCTTTACCTGGGAGACGCAGGACCGCTCCCGCGACGTGGCGGCGGCGGAGCGGGCCTGGCGGAAGGCGAAGGACCTGATGGCCCGCCCGGACGTCCGCCTCCTGGTGCTGGACGAGCTCAACATCGCACTGCGCTACGAGTACCTGGACCTGGCCGAGGTGGTCGAGACCCTGAAGCGACGCCGGCCCGACCTCCACGTGGTCGTCACCGGCCGCAACGCGAAGCCCGAACTCATCGAAGCGGCCGATCTCGTCACCGAGATGACCCTGGTGAAGCACCACTTCGCCGCCGGCGTGAAGGCACAGGAAGGCGTCGAGTTCTAGATGCGCGCTCTCATGGTGCAGGGCACCGGCTCCAACGTGGGCAAGTCGCTCCTGGTGGCGGGCCTGTGCCGGGTCTTCGCGCGCCGGGGCCTGACGGTCCGGCCGTTCAAGCCGCAGAACATGTCGAACAACGCCGCCGTCACGGCCGACGGGGGCGAGATCGGCCGCGCCCAGGCGCTGCAGGCGCGGGCCGCCGGCGTGGCGCCGAGCGTCCACATGAACCCCGTGCTGCTCAAACCCCAGAGCGAGACCGGTTCGCAGGTGGTGGTGCAGGGCCGGGTGGTCGGCACCGCCAGGGCGCGCGAATACCAGTCCTGGAAGCCTCGCCTCATGGAGGCGGTGCTCGACAGCTTCGGGCGCCTGTCGGGCGAGGCCGATCTCGTCCTGGTCGAGGGCGCGGGCTCGGCATCGGAGGTGAACCTGAGGGCGGGCGACATCGCCAATATGGGCTTCGCCCGCGCGGCCGGCGTGCCCGTGGTGCTCGTGGGCGACATCGACCGGGGCGGCGTGATCGCGAGCCTCGTGGGCACGAAGGCGGTGCTCGACGAGGCCGATGCCGCGATGATCCGGGGCTTCGTCGTCAACCGCTTCCGGGGCGATCCAGCCCTGTTCGAGAGCGGGATGCGCTTCGTGGCGGAGCGCACCGCCTGGCCGGCGCTCGGCCTCGTGCCGCATTTTCCCGATGCCGCGCGCCTTCCGGCCGAGGACGGCCTCGGTCTGCGGCGCGAGGGGCGCAAGGGCGCGGTGGTGATCGCCGTTCCGGTGACGCCGTGGATCTCCAACTTCGACGATCTCGATCCCCTGCGCGAGGAGCCTGGGGTCGAGGTGGTGCTGGTCGAGCCCGGCCGGCCGCTTCCGGCCGAGGCCGCGCTCGTCCTTTTGCCCGGCTCGAAGACCACCATCGACGATCTGCTCTTCATCCGTGCGCAGGGCTGGGACATCGACCTGAAGGCCCATCTGCGCCGGGGCGGGCGGGTGCTGGGCCTGTGCGGCGGCTACCAGATGCTAGGCCGGCGCATCGAGGATCCCTTCGGCATCGAAGGCGAGGCGGGCCGCGCCGTCGAGGGCCTGGGCCTGCTCGACGTGGCGACCACGCTCACGGCGACGAAGCGGCTGGAGGAGGTCGCCGGGACCACGCTGGCCGACGACACGCCGCTCTCCGGCTACGAAATGCATATCGGCGAGACGTCCGGGCCGGATGCGGAGTCGCGCGCCTTCGCCCGGCTGGCGGACGGGCAGACGGACGGGGCCGTCTCGGCCGATGGCCGCGTGACCGGCACCTATGTCCACGGCCTCTTCGCGGACGGCCGCCAGCGGGCGCGGTGGCTGCGGCTGATCGGCGCGCAGACGAGCGATCTCGCCTACGAGGCCCTCGTCGACGACATCCTCGACCGCTTCGCCGACCACCTCGAGGGGCATCTCGACTGCGACCGGCTCCTCGCCCTCAGCGCGCGATGAGCCAGGCCACGAGGGCCGATCCCGTGGCGAGACCGAACAGGAGAGCGCAAGCGGTCCGGTAGAGGGCAAGCGCCCGCTCGATGTCGTGTGCGCGCGCTTCGGCGCGGCCGTCGCCCATCCAGCGATCCTCGACCAGCACGTTGCCATAGACCCGGGGGCCAGCAAGGCGCAGGCCCAGGGCCCCGGCCATGGCGGCCTCGGGCCAGCCGGCATTGGGTGAGCGGTGCTGCCTGGCGTCGCGCCGGACGGCCCGCCAGGCATTCCGGGCCGATGCGCCACGATGGAGAGCGGCCGCCACGATGACGAGCAGGGCGGTCAGGCGCGAGGCGGGCAGGTTCACGAGATCGTCGAACCGGGCGGCCGCCCAGCCGAAAGCCTCGTGCCGGGGCGTGCGGTGGCCGATCATGCTGTCGGCGGTGTTCGTGGCCTTGTAGAGGGCAGCCCCGGGGAGGCCGCCGAGGCCAAGCCAGAAGGCCGGCGCCACGATCCCGTCGGAGAAATTCTCGGCCAGGCTTTCGATGGCCGCGCGGGCGACCCCCGCCTCGTCCAGGCTCTGCGGATTGCGTCCGACGATCATCGAGACCGCCCGGCGGCCGCCGTCGAGGCCGCTCTCCCGAAGACCCTGAGACACCGCCGCCACATGCTCGTGCAGGCTGCGCTGGGCGATCAGCGTGCCGGCAAGAACGGCCAGGATCGCGAGGCCCGCGGGGCCGACCGGCAGGAGCGCCCCTTGGAGCATCCACGCGACCGATCCCGTGATGCCTAGAAGCAGCAGCAGGGCGAGAACGCCCGCGGCGCGGCGCCGGCCGAAAGACCAGCGCTCCCGGTTCAGCCCCCGGTCGAGCTCCTTGATCAGCCGTCCGATCCAGGTGACGGGATGCCCGATCCACGTGTAAAGGCGGGAGGGATAGCCGAACGCCGCCTCGGCCGCGAGGGCGAGGCTCAGGGTGATCAGGCTGCAGGAGAGGATCATGGGTCGATCGGTGGGTGAAGCGGATGAGTGACGCGGGGATCTGGCACGGCGGCGATCTGGACGTGGCCCGGCGGCTCTTTCCGGATGCGCCCGATCCATGGATCGACCTGTCGACGGGGATCAACCCCATAGCCTATCCGATGCCGCCCTTGCCAGCCTGTCTGTTCGAGCGGCTGCCTGCGCCAGCCGACCACGAGGATCTCGAGGCCGCCGCCGCCGAAGCCTATGGCGCGGCCGATGCCGCCGTGGTGGTGGCCGCGCCTGGAACGCAGGTTCTCATCAGCCTGCTGCCGGCCCTGCGCCCCCGGTCGCGGGTCGTAATCCTCGGGCCAACCTATGCCGAGCATGCCCGAGCCTGGCGCGGGACGGGACACGACGTCGTGGAGGTCGGCTCGCTCGACGCTGCGGGAGAGGCGGATGTTCTCGTCGTGGTGAACCCCAACAACCCCGACGGCCGCATCGTCGGGCGCCAAGTCTTGCTCGACCAAGCGGAGCGCCTGTGGGCACGCGGCGGCTGGCTCGTGGTCGACGAGGCCTTCGCGGATTTCGCCGCCGGCGAGACGCTCGTTCCGGTGCTCCCGGAGAACGCCGTCGTTCTGCGCTCCTTCGGCAAGACCTACGGGCTCGCCGGCGTGAGGCTCGGCTTCGCGGTCGCGGCCCGTGATGCGGCCGGGATGTTGCGACGGGTGCTGGGGCCCTGGGCCGTCTCGGGTCCGGCTCTGGAGGTCGGACGCCGGGCGCTGCGGGATCGTCCATGGCGGCTGGCGGCCCAGGAGGCACGGGGCCAGGATGCCCGCCGCCTCGATGATTTGCTTGAACCCTGCTCCGACCAGCCGACCGCCGGAACGATCCTCTACCGCCTCATGGGCAGCAGCCGTGCCCCGGACCTGTTCGCCCATCTCGGGCGGCACGGCATCTGGGTGCGACGCTTCCAGTTCGACCCGCGTCTTCTCCGCTTTGGCCTGCCAGGCTCCGACGAGGCTTGGCGGCGTCTCGAAGTCGCTTTGACCAGCTTCAGATGAGGATCCCAGTTGATCCCGTGACAAAGAAAAAGCCGCGTCCGATCTTTCGATCGAAACCGCGGCTCGAGCCCGTGCTTAGCCCCCCAGGCACGGTAGTGTTGAAATATATCTTTGGTGACTGTTGTTGTGAATTGCCCCGCATCAATGGGTTCATTCTATAGCCTGCAGTGAGGCCAAAAAGAAATAGTGGAAAATACGTAATGCCAATGGTCAAGCTTACTTGCATGACCGATATTGCCAAGTTTTCGGATGCAAGTTCTGCCCCCCTGTCGAGTTGACTCAAGGAATGTTATTGTTCCTGCAGGCTTGGCTTTGGCTCTGACCGTGATGCCCAGGTTTCGGCCGGTGTCCCCGGTCGGGGTGGTCGAGACTGCATAAGTCTGATCACGATCGGCAGGAGCTGCGGTTCGATGTCGTGCGGTCATTTCGAAAAGAAGATGCTGAGGGCTTGGAACACGCCTGGACTGGCCTCGGTCGGGGCGTTTCTCGGGATCGGCCTCGCGACGGTGCATCACCTCCATCACGTGATCCTCGACAACCTTCCGGAGCAGAGCGCCGTCGTTCACATCTTCGGGGAGCTCTTCGCGGCAATGATCGTCGGCGCCATGGTGCTGGCTGCAATATCCGAGGTCCGAAACCGCCTCGTGAGGCCGGAGGGCTGACAGGCGAGGTTAAGGGTCGATGTCGAGGCGCAGCCGGATTTTCTCGACCGGCAGTTCCAGAATTTCGGCCAGCTGTTGACGAGCGTCGTCGAGAACACGCTCGGTCAACGCGATCAGGCCTTTCGGGACGCCCGCCAGGGCGGGTTGAAGCTCAGGTGTCTGGATATCGTCCGGCACGTCGTCCGAGTTGGCCGGCAGCCCCTGAAGCTCCTCCTGGAACATGACCCCGTGGGTCTTGCCGTTTGACCACATGAGCTGAACCGGCATGGTCTGTTCGAGGGCAGGAACCCGGAGTTCGAACTGCTGCGGCAGTTCGATCGCAGCCGGAAGCCAGATCCGGGCTCCGGTCGAGGAGATGTCCCGCAACGTGCATTGAAGGTGAGGCGCATCCCGGCCAAGGACGATCCGGCCCTCCAGGATCGAGGGGAGACGCTCGCTCTGGCGACGATCTCGCATGAATGAACCTTTCGACGCGCTTCTGCCGAAAACTACCACCGATCATCTGGCGCAGAACAGAAATCCCGCGGATAGGCTTAAGATCGTGCAAGCAAGGGTGAGCAGGTCAGTGACTTGCGGCAACGAGCCGCAAGAGCGCGCCAGGATCTACCGCTTCAGGCGCTTCACGTTGGCCCGGACCTTCCGGCGGTACCCCTTCACGACCTTGTGGGGCGAGCCCCCCGCCGCGAGCGTCGCCGCCGCTTCCGCGAACGCAGTGACTTTTTCGGTCACCATCAGGAGGTTTTCCGCGTGGGAGCCTTGGCCCATGGCGGCACGGGACACACGGGTCCAGATCACCATCTGAGCCTCGAAGGCCAGCATCGTGGTGTCCGTGGCAAGTTTCATCCAGGGTAAGAGCATCGGAGGTCCTGAAGGGTGGCAGACTATTGGCAACTGTGCGGCTCGCCTTCGGTTCGCCTGCCGTGACAAAGAAAGACTATGCCATCGAAGTGGTGCCGGGTGGCTTCATAAATGATTAGGCCTGTCCGGAATAGTGAGCGGGGATTCAGGGGGAATTTCAACGCTGGAAATTGTCAATTAACATAGGTGAATGTCATGGTGGATCAGCCCCGTGGCCTTCAGCGTTTTCGAGGGGATGCGTAATGCCCCGCTATTACATTGATGTCAGGAGCCATTTCGGCATCGATGAGGATCCGAGTGGCGTCGAGTTGCCGGACATTGCGGCCGCCAGGAACGAGGCCGCAAGAGTGGCCGAAAGGCTTCTGAAGAGCTGGGCCGGCATGTCGCCGAATTACAGCAGCGAGATCATGATCGAGATCGTCGGGGAGGATCTCCGCCCCGTTCTGATCATCCCCTGCATCGACGCGACGTCGACGTCCGACGAGTGAACCTCGGCTCTCATCGCGAATCCGGCCTGAGCTGACGCAGGGCCTCGTCGTGCGTGTCGAAGATCCTGAACACCCGGTCCATGGCGGTCAGCCGGAACAGTTTCTGAACCTGGCTGCTCGGTGCCACGATGCCAATGTCGCCGTCGGCCTTCCGGGCCGCCTTCAGGGCGGCGACCAGGGCGCCCAGACCGGTACTGTCCATGAACGAGACATGGGCGAGATGGAGGGCGAGCCTGACGTTGCCGCCTGCGATCGCCGACGAGATCTGCTGCTTGAAGTTTGGCGCCGCGGCGGCGTCCAGGCGGCCTTCGATGTTGACCAAGGCTGTTCCCGAGTCCTGAGCAGCCAGCTCGATGTTCATGCAGTTCCCCTTTAGGATTAATCCAAGCGGCGTAGGCTAACGCACGAGCTCAGAATTCGATCCTAACGGGAATTAACGGTCGGGCGGTCGTGCAGGCTCAGGGGCTGCTGGCCCAGCTCGCCAGCGCGCTCGCCGGGTTCTGACCCAGGGGCGTCGCAACGTTGACCGGAGCGGGAGGCGTCGCCCGGGTCATGCAGAGCTGCATGTGAGCCTTGCGGGCATCTTTGATCTCGGCCCTGTAATCGGGCAGCGACAGGTTCCGCGTCCGGAAGATCAGCCGCGTTTCCTTGTAGCAGGCGGCCCACCTGGCTTTTCCCTCAGGGGACGGCGCCCAGCGCCGTTCCTGCGCGGAGACGCTGCCCGAGGCAAGGATGGTGCAGGCCAGTATGGCAAAAGCGAAATAGCGCATCGGCGAGGCTCACGGGGTGAGGATCGGCTCATACGAAGAGTATAGCCGACTGCGCTCGCATGTGTCTCACGAGACGGACGGGGCAAAGGTGGTCACACCTTTGCTCCATGGCTTTCGGGAGGAAGGCACTACGGGGCGTCCAGCTGCCACTCGCATTGAAAGAGAGATCTCTCTCGGCAGAGAGACCATGGGCCTTGCGGCCATTGCCCGGGCCTGGGACGAGCGTCCTTGAGGCCCGCGCGGCGGATGAACCCGGCCCGGGACCACAACCCGCTAGGGAAGCTGAGAACAGAGGAGGAGGGCCGTCACGGCTGCCGTCACGGCCGCAGCGATCAGGCCCTTGTCGATCAGATGGGCCGGCAGGGCAGTGCGGGGGAGCGTTCGCTTAACCACATCAAGGCTCGGTTGCTGGGACGTCACAGGCTGTCTTACCTGTGGCGGGCGCCCGGCATGTCAACACCATTGGCTTCCTCCGATTCCCACACGGGCAGGAGTTGAGAAAACTTGCTCCGGATGATCTCGTAGCACTCGCAGGCCGTCTCTTCGAGGCCGCGGCGATCCACGATGGTGATGATGCCTCTACTCTGGTTGATGAGCCCGGCCTCGTGAAGGGTCCGCGTGACGGCGCTCACCGTCGAGCGCTGGACTCCCAGCATCTCCGCGAGAAATTCATGCGTCAGGGGCAGTTCGTCCGAGCCCCAGCGGTCGCGCGTGCTGAGGATCCAGCGGCAGCATCGCGCCTCGACGCCGTGGGTGGCGTTGCAGGCGACGCTCTGGAGCGTCTGCGCCAGCAGGGCTTCGGTGAAACGCAGGATGAGCTGCTGAACATTGGGACGAGTTTTGAAGGCGTCGTGCATCAGGTCCAATGCGATGCGCGATGCGATTCCGGGGATCTGGACGATATAGCGTCCGAACGAGTTGCGCGACACGAAGGCGCTGACGAAACCGAACAGGGATTCACATCCGAACGTGGCCATCTCGGCCGATTTGCCGTCGATCATGACGGTCACGAGAGAGACGACCGCACTATGGGGGAAGTAGGTATGCTGGATCGTCTGCCCGGCCTCGTAGACCACATGACCCCGTTCGAACTCGACCAGTTCGAAATGCGGCTCAAGGAACGCGAAGTCCTCTTCATCCAGAGCGGCCAGGAGCCGATTGGATCGATGGGGGCTGTTCATCCGAACCTGCGCCACGGCGAACGGTCCTGTTCTGAACAGGGATCATTCTATCACAACGGGTCGCCTGAGGATGTGCAAAATGCTGCATCGGACACGGATCGGAGGCCGGCGAACGGCACTCGCCGCCCGGATGGCTCCGTCATCGGCCGCGATGCACGAACGGCGCGGGCGATGCCGCCCGCACGGGGGCGACCCGGGTCATTCGATCACCACGTCGGCGCTGCTGAGCAGCGAGGGCGGCACGGTGATGCCGAGAGCGGCGGCCGCCTTCAGGTTCACGAACAGTTCCACTTTCGTGACGAGCTGAACAGGAAGATCGGCAGGCTTCTCCCCGTTGAGGATTCTCCCCGCATAGACGCCGGTGCGTCGGTGCGATTGCGTGAAATCTCCGCCATAGCTCATGAGCCCGCCCGCGTTCGGGAAGTCGCGTGACTGCGTGATGGCCGGCACGCGGTAGCGGGTCGCCAGCGCTGAGAGGCGCTGGCTGCGGAACGCGAAATAGGGATCGGACGTGAACACCAGGCCGCCGACCTTGAGCCCGGCAACCGATGAGAACAGGTTTTCGAATTCCCGTTCGTCACTGGTGCTCAGAACGAGAAGCCGCACGCTGAGAGCATCGGCCGCCGCATGGAGGTTCTTAAGCTGTGAATCGGCCGTCGGGCTGGTGGGATTGACCGCAACGGCGAACTCGGTCGCGTCGGGCAGCAGCTCATGCATAAATTCGAGCCGCTTGCGCGAGACTTCCACGCTCAGGCTCGACACCCCGGTGAGATTGCCTCCGGGTCGGGACAGGCTGTCCACGACTCCCAGCGCGACGGGGTCTCCACCCATCTCGAACACGATCGTGATCGTGCTTGTGGCCGCTTTCGCCGCCAGGGCCGCGGGAGCGCCGCCGGCCGCCACGATGACGGCGGGTTTGCGCGCCGCCAGCTCGGCGGCGAGAGCCGGCAGGAGTTTGTACTGCCCTTGCGCCCAACGATACTCGATGGCGACGTTGCGACTCTCGGAAAACCCGCTCTCGCCGAGGCCGTCGCGGAAGGCTTTGAGCCGGCTGGCGAAGGGTTCGGGCGATTCGGGGCCGAGATATCCGATCAGAGGAACCGTGAGAGGCTGAGCGCGCGCCGGAAGTGCCAGCGTTGCCGCACCGAGCGCGGAGATGAAGTCGCGGCGCCTCATCGGGTCTGCGTCCGCGCGGGCGCAACGTTTCGGACGTTCATGGGGGCACTGCGTTCAACACTCATCGCCTGCTGCCTCGACGTGTCTACGGGGCCCCACAACCCAGCGGCATGATAGACGCATTGTTTGCGTCCCGAAACCAGAGGGAATTTCGGCCTATCGTGTCGCGCGGTCAGAGCTGCGTGGCGGCATCCGGGCTGCCTGCAACCGCTTCGGGACACGCGGGCGGCTCTGCGAAAGGCACCCCGTAGACGGGCATCCTCTCGTCGTAACCCTTGATCGAGCGCAGCCCTAGCGACGCGATGGCGCGCTTGTGCATCACGGCCTCGGCAACAGTGACATCCGCGAGGATCTCCCCGTCAGCCGCCGATGCGCACAGGCGCGCGGCGAGGTTCACGACACTGCCGATGGCCGTGTAGTCGAACCGGCTTTCGTACCCGATCCGCCCGACGGTCGCGGGCCCCATGGCCAACCCGATTCCGAACCCGATCCGGTGTCCGCGCCGGCTCCAGCCGACGATGAGGTCCTGGACGCTTCGCTGCATGTCCGCCGCCATGTCCACGGCCCTGAGGGCAGGGTCGTCGATCGCGACGGGAGCGTTCAGAAGCAGCATCAGGCCGTCCCCCGAAAAGCTCGTGAGCGTCGCGGCGTTCCTCGTGATGATGTGACCGAGAGCATCGTAATATTCGGACAGCACGTTCATCACCTCGTCGGGCGTCGCCTTCGCTGAGAACGCCGTGAACCCGCGCAGATCGCAGAACACCACCACCACCTCGGTGCGCCGCCCCTCGAGCACGCTGTCGTCGCCCTTGCGGTCGACGAGCTCGGCGACCTGAGGCGCCAGGAACCGCTTCAGTTTGGCGATCCGCTCCTGCCGCTCCTGGGAGACGGCGAGCTCCGCCGCCATAACGTTGAAGCTGTCCGCCAGGCGCTGGAGCTCGTCGCCCGTCCCGATATGGATGCGATGCTCGAAATGTCCGGCGCCGATCCGTTCGGTGCCCTCCTCGAGCCGCCGGATCGGATCGGTCATCCGGCTGGCCAGAACATAGGCCAGCAGGCCCGCGAAGGCGGCGCCTGCCAGCAGGAGGCCGCCGGTCCGCCACAGGGCGGCATAGATGGGTCCGAACGCCTCGGACAGCGGCTGCTCGACGACGATCGTCCAGTCGGGCCCGGGCACGGGAGCGGCTGCGGCGGCGATCGCCTTTCCCTGATCGTCCGTGCCTGTGACGACGTCCGTGCCGGCCTGCCTGATCAACTCCCTGAGCGCCCGGAACGGCGCCAGGGTGGTCTCGTCCGCTCCGCGCAGCACCAGACTGATGTCCGGATGGGCGATGAGCCGGCCGGGCCCATCGAGCAGGAACGCGGAGCCCGTCTCGCCGATCTTGATGGCCGAGATCACATCCCAGATCAGCTTCAGGTTCACCTCGGCGACGACCACTCCCACGGAGGGGCGGTTGCCGGACAGCGCGATCGTCAGGTACGGCTCGGAGTCGCGGTAGTAGCGGACCTCTCCGTACCACAGGGGGGCGGAACGGGCTCCGGCGACGGCCTCGTTCTCCGAGCGGTTCGCGCGGCTCTCTGTCCGGTTCAATCCGATGCGCGAAACATACAGCCGCTCGCGCCCGGCGCCGTCGACCAGGGTGAGGCTGACGATGGCCGGCACCTGCCGCATCAGGCGCAGAGCATCGATCCGCCGGCGCTCGTCGGGCTCCTCCGTCCAGGAAAGCTGGACGAGGCCGCCGAGCTGATTGGTGATGCCCTCGAGGAAACCTTGGATCTTGACGGCTGCCGATCGCGCCTCGACCTCCAGCAACTGGTCGAGCGTCGTCCGTTGGTCGCGATAGCTGAACCAGGCTTCGCTGACGCCATTGGTCGCCAGGGGGATGACCACGGCGAGATACAGCACGAGGAAGTATTTCTGGAACAGCCCGCTGAACCTGAGGCGATGCCTGGTCATGACCGGCTGCGCCTCAGCCGGTCCCACAGGAGACGGGCAGGCAAGGCGAGGGCAGGGTGCGTGCGGTGCGTCGACACGGAAGGCAAGGCGGTCATCGAGAGCCCTCGACCCGTCATGGTCGCATGCCCTGGATTATGAAGCCGGGTCGGCCATCCCGCCAGTGCTTTGTTCTCCCGGTCCGGATGGGGCCGTCGCGACGGCGGATCGCCACTGTTGCAGGAGCGCTACACAAAAAAGAGAAAGGCAGCGTAGCTGCCCATTTGTGCTTGCTGCTTTTTGATGCACAAAGTACTTTATTGCAATGCAGCACGGTGATTGGCGTTACCGTCCTGCGCGCCCTTCTTGGGCGTTTCCTCCCTAAACTTCGGGCCGCATTCTTGCGGCCCTTTTTCTTGATGGGGGAGGTTATTCACGCTCCCCGCTTCCGGCAAGCCGAATTCTGCGGCTTCTACGTACGTCAAAAGTATAGGCTCGCGCGGAACGTCCGGAAACGGCTCCCGCCGCGCGGTCGCGATCCATCCCGGAGAGCATCGTGGTCGAGTTTTCTCCTGACGTTGCGAGAGTTTTCGACGGGGGCATTGGACAGCTCCAAAAGTGCATTCCACTTTCGGGGCCGATGCTCTAGGGATGGCCTGTAACTGGGGTTGGGGGGTTATGATGGACGGGAGCGATCAACTCGGCTCTGCCGTGACGCTCGGCATCGTTTTGGCTGTCGGCGTAGTGCTGGTCCTGCTGCTCATATGGCTTGTTCGAGCCGTCTGGCGCTGGATGATGGGAGACACGCGGTCAGCCAAAAAGGCTCAGAAGCAGGAGCCCGTAGCCGATCCGGTCAAACCGATCGGCTCGGCCGGAGTCACCGCGTCGGACCTGTTCGTCGTCCGGTCGAACCTCAATGCCATCGCCAGGCAGGTCGAGGATCTGGAGCGCAGGCTTCGTCTCGAAGGGGGGGCGCGCACGAAGGAGATGGCCGCCACTCGCGATTGATCCGGCGGACCTGTCCGATGATGGCAGCCTCGCCGGCTTCAGACAACGAACAGATCCTGATGGGTTAGAACCGTTCCCGGCTTCAGCCGTGCGAATTCGACCGGCGCCTTGGACCCGAATGCGTCGGCATCGTACGACAGGACGCCTGAGGTCCTGTCGTACAGAACGTAGTCGTTCCTGTCTTTCGCCTGGGAGCCGAGGGTGAAAAAGGCTTCCTTCAGTGGAACGGGCTGCGAGAGCGTGCCGTTGCCGAGCTTGCTGAAGATTTTGTTGTCGAGCCAGATCCTGTCCTGACCGGGCTTGAAGTCCGTGATCGTGTCGACATTGACCCCGCGACCCGTTGCGGCTGTCCCGGGTTTCGAGTCGAACACGAACACGTCCTTTCCGGCGCCGCCGGAGAGAACGTCGTTGCCCAATCCGCCGGACAGGGTGTCGTGGCCGGCTTTTCCGTGCAGCGTGTCGTTCCCCGAACCGCCCTTGATCGTCACCGCGGCGGTTTTCTGCAGGTTCGCCTTCGCGGAGACCTTGTGCGAGACCGACAGGGCGTAGAACGAGGTCTGTCCGTATCCGGTCCCTTGCGTTTCGTTCACGCCCAGATAGGCGCCGGCCTTGAAGTAGAACGTGTCCGACTGCCACACGCTGTTGATCTTGCTGACCGACTTGTAGGTCTGGCCGTCGGCCTTGACGGTCACGACGAGCTGATCGGCCTTCGCGCTGATCGTATAGGAAAAGCGTTCGTTCAGCGACACCTGCGGCTGCTTGCCCGCGGCATTGTAGAAGTAGAATTTGGTTTCGCTGTTGTTAGGGCCTGCCTGATCATTGACGAAATAGAGCCGGCCGTTCTCCCAGTTGAGACGCACCAGTTCTTCGTCCTGGCCGTGGATCTGTCCCACGACGATCCGTCCGGGCGTCCCGTTGAACTTGATCGGGGCGTGATCGATCTTCAGCGTTGCGGTCATGACGCCGCCTTTCGAAAGGCTCCATGCGGCGCGCTCCGACCCGTTCATCTCGCGCAGTTCGGATCGGGCGAACTTGGAGCCTTTCGTGGTGGCGCCCTCGACGGGCGCCATGAACGTCATCGCTCCGTCGGCAGCGGTGTGGAAATAGGTCGGATGCTCGTAAGCCGAGAGGGCCTTCACCTCCCGCGATGTGCCCTTGAAACTGCCGGCGCTGTCGACAGGCAGGCCGATCTTCCAGTCGGACAGGTCGAAATTGCTGCCTGGCGCAGCTGATGGGTTGAGAGCCATGGAGAGGATACCGATACCGAAAGCCCGCAGCTTACGGCATCAGGATGTCTCCAGCCTGTCCTTCCGTCCGAGATGGTTACCGGGACGCGGGAACGACCCTGATACTCATCCGGTCCCGTTGATGGGCCGAGGGGTGGATCGCCGCGACCCGACAGTCCGGGCGGCGCGATGCCTCGGCCCGTCGATGGCTATGGGTTGCGCGCCCAACTGGACAGAGCCGTCTCCGGGTTCCGATCGGTCGGTACGGCCAGCTGCACGGGAGCCGGGGGAGTCGCCCGGGTCATGCACTCCCTCATGTGGGACCGGCGCGCCGCCTTGATCGACTGCCGATAATCGGCGAGCGAGAAATTGTAGGTCTTGTAGTTGAGCCTCGTTTCCCGATAGCAAGCATCCCATCGCGCCTTGCCTTGTGGGCTGGAGGCCCAGTTTCCCGGCTCGGATGAGGCATCGAGAGACACGAGGGCGGTGACTGTGAACACTGCAAGCGACAACAAACGCATTCCGAACTCACGCAGTTGAACAACGATGACTTGGTGAGCAAACGGCCCACAGCCCCGTGCGTTCAGGCGACGCAAGAGAAAAAAGGGATAGGTACTACCCCGTCGGAGGCACTGCCTCGACGCCGCCCCGCAGGTGCCGCCTCTTGCAAGAGCGCCCAACAGCGGATCCGTCGGGCCGGTCGCTAACTCACCGCCCGGTCGCGTCCCGTCTGCTTGGCCCGGTAAAGCGCTGCATCGGCCCGCGTCACGAGGGTTTCGGCGCTGTCGGGACTGTCCGATCCTGCCGACGCGACTCCGATGCTGGCGGTCACGAGACCGTTGATCCCGCCCGGGTGCGGGAGTGCGGCCGAGGCGAGCGTTTCCCGGACCAGCCGCGCCACCTGCAGGGCCCCGGCCTCGTCCGTGTCGGGCAGGATCAGCGCGAATTCCTCACCGCCGTAACGGGCCGCCAGGTCGTCCGGCCGCCGGGCCGCCTCCGCCAGGAGGCTGGCGAAGCGCCGGAGCGTCTCGTCTCCAGCCTGATGTCCCCGGCGGTCATTCAGCAGCTTGAAATGGTCGAGATCGAGCATCAGCAGCGACACCGGGCGTCCGGTCCGCTGACGCCGCCGCCAGGCGCGATCGAGGGCAGCATCGAAGGCGCGGCGGTTGGCCAGCCCCGTCAGGCCATCCGTTTCCGCCAGCCGCTCCAGCTCCTGGTTGCGCCGCCAAAGCTCGAGCTCGTCCATGGCGATGGAGCCGAGATCTCCCAGGGGCGCCAGGTCGAAGGCCTCCGCCGCCTCGGGTTCGCGCTTGAGGATGCAGAGCGATGCGACGGCGGCGCCCTCCTCGGTCGTGAGAGGAACCCCGGCGTAGAACCGGAAGGGGAGCTGCGGAACGACCGGATGGCCGGCAACGCGCGGATCCGTCGCAAGGTCGCCGATCACCAAGGGTTCGCCGGAGGCGATCACGAGCTGGCAGATGGATCGGTCTCGCTCGATCCAGGGCGCGACGCCATCCCCGCGGATGGATTTCATCCACTGGTACCGGTCGTCCATGAATCCGAGGAATGCAACATCGGCTCCATAGAACTGGGCCGCCAGCCGCGTGATCCGGTCGAACCGATCCTCGCGCGGCGTGTCGAGGATTCCGCAGGAATAGAGAAAGTCGAGCCGCTCTGCTTCATTGGAGGGCCGGGGAGGCACGGCAAACACGTTGGAGTTCCAGTCCGGCAACGAGGGGAGAAACCGAGAGAGGCTTTCATATCGCAGCTACCGCAAAGGTTCCACCTCTCACGCGCGCCGTTCTTCCTGAGGCCGATGGGACGAAGATCCTGCGCAGATCCTGTCGGCGTTTGGGTGAATGGGCGATCGACGACGAGGAAAAGTAGCCGCGCCTGGTCCCTTTGCGTAGATTCAGGCGCGGCCCCGGCCCGTATTTGCCCCTACGGGAGCCTGTTAACTAAAAATTAACCTTGACCGGAATGCGGCTTCGCTTCGGACTTTGTGGGACGATTCTGTGAAGCCCTCCCTGTAACGAGCGGGGCCCGACAAGCCGCGCCGCGACGCAGGAGACAGGCGAACTTCCGGATTTTTGGGCAATCGGTCCCGAAAGGGTTGACGCAATTCGAGAAGAGGCCGGGCTGCCGCTCCGGCGTGCGATGTCGCAGGTGCCTGCGTTTCGGCGCCCCGGCGTCGGGCCAGACGGCAGAATTCTGCCGTGACGCCGTTCCTGAGGCAGGAGCGCCTATCGAGGAGGCGCTCCTGATGAGAGGGATCGTTTCAGCCGCCGGCCGGACATCGCCCCGACCGGAGGTGACCGCTGAGCGACAGCGTTCGCCCGTTCAGAGCAGGAACCATTTCGCAGTCGCACCCAACTGCTCGATGTGGATCACAGCTTCCGCATCCGCGTCCGCATCGGTATTCAGCGCGATGTACGTGTCGCCGCCACTGACGCTGAATCGAAGTTGCCCCGCCTCCGTGAAAGCGTCCGTGCCGATGAAGGTGAAAGCTTGGTTCCCGGATTGTCCCTCATCGGCATCGATGCTTCGCAGGTCGAGGCGATCGCCTCCGCCGTACGAAAAGTCTCCGATGTAGTCGGCATCGGCCCCAGTGGTGCCCGTGTCGGTCAGGTTGCGGAGAACGAACCTGTCAGCTCCAAGGCCACCCCAGAGGGCGTCGGTGCCGGATCCACCATTGAGCACATCATCGCCGCGATCGCCGAAGAGCACATCGGATCCGGCGTTGCCCGAGAGGGCGTCGTTGCCACGATCGCCGTCGACGAGATCCTCGCCGTCGCCTCCGCTGACGGTATCGTTGTCGTCACCCCCGGCGACGAAGTCATCGCCGGCTTGTCCGTAGACCAGGTCCCGTCCACTCTCGCCGACCAAGAAGTCGTTGCCGTCTTCGCCGAAGAGTTGGTCATTGCCCGGATTGCCGGCCGCATAATCGTCTCCCAAGCCGCCGAAGATCGTGTCGTTGCCGAACTCACCAATCAATTGATCGGCGCCGTCATCGCCGAAGATCCGGTCTCTGCCGTCGCCGCCTGCGATGAAATCGATCCCGCTTCCGCCGCTGAGAAAGTCATTTCCGTCCTGTCCATCGATGCGGTCGAAGCCATCGCCTCCGAAGATGTTGTCCCGACCCAGCAGGCCAAGGAGAATGTCATCGCCTGCCAATCCATTGATTGTGTCAGAGTTGCTGGTGCCGCCAATTCTGTCGTTTCCTGCCGTTCCGTCGAAAATGGGCATCGGTCATGGTCCTGCTGTGAAGGTTATATGGAAACGCATAACGAACAAGAAAACGATGGATAAGGGCAAGCCTGTCCAAGGCCAAGGTTATGTCATCCCGTGGTTGGCTATTCTAAGAACAGGCTCATTCTTATCGCTTCCATCAGCTATGAATTATTCGCGTAATCCTTTGTTCCTAGACAAAAAGTATTATCGCAGTGCAAAAATCATCAAACTGTTGCTTAGCAGTAGCGTCTGCATTGCTCATCAGGGCAACTAGGCCGTACGCATATTGTCAGCCGCCCGCGACTTGGCTGCGCACGGGCTTTTCATTCTGGGGCGAACGAGATCGGCTGCATCAGCGCCCGTACGGAACAGGTCGGTGTGTATTCCGCCTGGGTGACGAGGTTGCAGGCGCCGTGACCTCTTTCGCCGTCGTGGCGGTCATGGTGACCGGCAACCCCGGCGCGCAGTCGCGCGCGGGCCATTCGTCGTGATGGAGATGCTTGGGGGGGCCGGCAGGGAAGCCTGCAAAGGGCCGGTAAAAGGAGAGCGCCCGTCTTCCAGGGCGCTCCAAGTTCCGACCCGTAGGGGCAAATCAAGGCCGGTTGCCTTGCTTTAGCCGCCTCTTGCTCCCGTGTCTGTCGGGTACGCGACAGTTCCGAACAAAAGCTGTCCGTTCACGGAATTTTTCATGTGTGGAGCGGGCCGAGACGGCAAAGGCGTCAGGGACGTGATTTCGATTTCGCCACGACGATCAAGGGTTCCGGCGTGAGCACGTACGTCACGAAGCCGAACGTGATCCCGATCAACGTTCCAAGGACGATGATGAGCCTGATCTCGCGCCAGCTGGTTCCGGCATTCTCGCTGTGCTTCGTGGACATGGACGCATCCCGCAAACCGACTCCGCGTCAGTACCACGCCGCAACGGTATTGCCTATCTCCCGAAAGGGGTAGCGATCGAGGACGCTCTCCTAAGGCGTCCCAGGAGGGCGCTCTCTCTTGTGCGGGGCCGGGGCGGCCGTGGAGGGCGGCTGGGCCGAAAGGAACTTCGCGAACTCACCGAACGCGAGCCCGATCACCAGCCCAAGGATGATGACGATGGGCAGATCGTACCAAGGGCGTCCAGTGATCAACGGAATCTCCATCGACTGGCGGATCGCACGGGCGACCAGCACGGACGTAGCGCCGGGCCGCGACTCTGGAACTCTGCCCGCGGCAAGTCAATGGAACGCCGCCGCAGAAGGCGGCGCGATCCTCCCGTGCAATGCCGCGGCCGCCTTTGCGACGGGTGCGAGCCCGTTCCTTCTACTGGTTCGCCGTCATGGTCGGTGAGGTCCGGCCACCGAGAGACGCCCAGGCCAAGCCCTCGTCGCCTTCGCGCTTGATGTAGGTGTAGCCGGTCTTGTGCCACGGCAGGACGGCATTGCGCTTGTTGTCGAGGATGAAGTCGCCGCGATTGGTGCGCACCATCATGACCGCGTGGCCGGCACCGTCTTCGTCGATCACGACTGTCATCCGCACGGCCCGGTGCGGGAAGCCGGCCTCGACGAGGCGTTTGCGCTTGAGGAGCTGGTAGTCCTCGCAATCGCCGTAGCCGTCCTCGGCGAAGTCCCAGATGTCCTCAATGCCCCAATGGTCGAAATCGGACTTGGCCTTGATGGCGGCGTTGACCTGCTGGTTGACCCGGTTGAGAACCTGCCAATTCTTCGCGGTCAGCTCGATGATGGCTGGCTCGGAGAGATCGACCGTGCATTCGGACGGATTCTGCTCGCAGAAGCGGACCCAGCCCATGATCGGCTTGGCGGCTCCTACTTTGGCGACAGGTTGTGTGATGGTCGGCAGGATGCTTCCGGTCTGCGTCTGCGCCTGGGCTGCTGCGGCCGGGACGGTCAGAGCGGCGCAGACAGCGGCGAACCGGATCGTGAGCCTGGAAAATGGCCGAATGCCCAGAAGCTCGAAGAGAGATCGCCGCATTGCCCCCACCGAAATGCCGTTAAGGATTTGTTCATCAAACCTGACACGGCGCGCCGGCAGCGCTCAAGGCTAAAGTTAAGCAAAGGTTAACGGGCCGCAACGGCGCCGCTGCGCGAGCGGCCGGTCGGAACGTTACCGCACATCCGCCGTTGTCGAGGCTCGACAGCGAATCAGGAGCGGACGGCGCCATGCCTCGCGAAGTCACCGATCCCGATGGCATCATGTGGACCTGCATCCAGGCCTTCTCAGGTCTCGGCAAGGATCCGGAGAAGCAGGAGGCTGCTCGGGTCGACGGGAAAGCCGACGCCTTTCAGGTGGTCTGCACCCCTTCGGGCGGCGCACAATCCGTCAGGCTCGAACTGTCCGGCGACTGGGAGCGGAGAGCCTCCGACGACGAGCTGCTGGACCTGATCCGGACCCGGTTGGATCAAGCCCGCTGACAGCGCGACGTCCTTGTCCTTCGACGGCGCCGACCCGGGGATCACGGGTGTGACCGGGCGTGCAGGTCTAGGAGAAGCGCCCCTGAACCAAAGCGTCAGGAAGGCCTGACCGGGGGGCAGCCACGGACCGGGGGGGCCTGGCGCGGACGTCGCTTGCTCTGGAGACCGAACGCTCGGCCGCGTCGCGGCTGAGGTTCTGGGCTGCAATCACCGCCTCGACGCGGTTTCGGACGTTGAGCTTGTGCATCAGCACGGTCATGTAATGCTTGACGGTTCGCTCGGTGATGCCCAGGCCGGAGGCGATCTCCCTGTTGGTTTTGCCGTCGAGAAGAAGCCGGACGATCTGGTGTTCGCGGGCATTCAGCGTGGGGGCTGGCACGGCAGTCCTGGCCACGGAGGCGCTCCGGAGCGCGGAGTTGACCGATGCCGCGAGTGTCGGGGACACATAGGCCTCGCCGTTGGCCACGATCCTGACCGCACGGGAAAGCTCCTCTAAAGAGCAGGATTTCGAGGCGTAACCTGTTGCCCCGGCGGCGAAAGCGTCGATGGCCCGTTGCACACTGAGTTCTGCCGTGAAGACGAGAGTCTTGATGCTCGGATGCTTCAATCTGATCTCGGCGATCGTGGCGGCAGTGCTTCCTTGCTTCGACAGATCCAGGATCATCACGGCGGGCCGATGGATTTGCGCGATGCTGAGCGCGTCGCGGGACGTGCAGCCGGTAGCCACGACGTCGAAAAGACCCTGTGATCCGAGCACATGCGTAAGACCTTCGATGATGATCGGATGATCATCGACCAAGGCGAGCGAAACGAATGACATCGAAAACCCCCCGCGCAGCTTGGACTATCGGATGGGACGGACCGTCCTGGATGCGCACCCTTGAAAAGTAGCGACCGGCGAAAGGCGAGTCCCAGGGCCGAACGGGCTAGGGAGGGTTCAGAAAGACGTAATCCCATAGAGGTAACCGGGGCAGGAGCGCTCGATAGTGGACGCGGCCGCCTAGGAACGCTTGTGTTATGAAGTAACTGTATGAGAGAGCGGTCTCTTCGATGCATATAGACGGCCGCGATATTAATCTTATTGGAGTTTTATCTGCCGGAGATCTCGAAATGAGGCGGACAGGTCTGGACTAAAGTATTGATTATTGCTGGTATGAGGTCGATTGTAAGTATTGCCGTCCCTGGTAATCTCTTACTGCTTGAGTTTGGGGCGATCGTGTCCGAGTTGGCACCGACAGCGTGGATCAGGCGGGGGAGCGTGACCCCGTCGACGTTGAGCTTGACGCGCCAGTTCGTGGTGACGGGCGGGGTCATCATGTTCGTGGCCATGATTGCGGCCGGCTTGTTCGTGTCGGAGCATGCCACGAGAACGACGATCGAGAATACCGCTTCGGCCACTGCTCTCCTGATGGACAGCTTCATCTCGCCGCTCGCCCAGCCGCTGGCGGCCGAGGAGGTTCTGCCAGATTCCACGAGAAGCGAACTGGATCGCCTGCTCGGAGGAGATCTCTTCAGGCAGCGGTTCCCGCATCTCGAGATCTGGAAGAATGGCGGTGTCGTGGCCTATTCGACCACACCGGATCTGATCGGGCGACAATTCGCACCCCCCGACGGGCTGACGACCGCATTGAAGGGTGAAATCTCCGCCCAGTACGCGAACCTGGATGCCAGCGAGCACACGGTTCGGGGATGGAACACCAAATATCTAGAAATCTACGTTCCGATCCGCGAGCACCATTCCGGCCGCGTCATTGCCGTCGCGGAGATCCATGAAAACCCCGTCGGTCTCGACCATGAGCTGCGGTGGCTGCGGCTCAAGAGCTGGGTTGCGGTTGCCTGCGCTACCGCGCTCATCATGCTTGGTCTGTTCGGGATCGTGTATCGAGGCAACAGGCTCATCCTCTCGCAGCAACGTCAACTGGGCGCGCGCCTGATCGAAATCGAGCAATCCTCGCGGCATAACCAGATCCTCAAGGAGCGTGCCGAGCGCGCCTCGGGCCGGGTTGCGGAGCTGACGGAGAACTACCTGCGCAGGATCGGCGCCGAACTGCACGACGGCCCCGCTCAGCTGATCGGTCTGGCGGCGCTCGCGGTCGAGCATGTTCGGAGAGCCAAGACGCCGGAGAGGCGCGAGGAGGAGCTTCAAGCTCTGGAATCGGTGCTCTCGGATGCTCTTCGGGAGGTCCGAACGACGTCCAAGGGTCTGATGCTGCCTGAGATCGAACGCCTCCCGCTTCCGGAGATCGTGAAGCGGGTGGTGTCGCATCACGAGCTGCGCACCGGCACCAACGTGACGGTCGACTGCGATGACGTTTCGCGTCCGCTCACGCACGCGCTCAAGATCTGCGCCTATCGTTTCCTGCAGGAGGGCCTCAACAATGCATTCCGGCATGCTGGCGGCAATGGTCAGGCCGTCTCCTGCCGGCTGGATGGAGCTGAATTGATCCTGGCCGTGCAGGACGATGGGCGCGACCTCGGAAGCAGCCTAGCGATTCCTGAGCCCGGCCTGGGACTGGTCGGCCTGCGCGACCGGGTCGAGAGCCTCGGCGGCGTCTTCCAAATCACACGCCGCACGGTTGGCGGAACCCGAATTGAAATGAACGTCACGATTGCGGGCGAGGAGCACGATGATTGAGCGATTGCGGGTCGCGGTAGTGGACGACCATTCGATGTTGCGGGCAGGGGTGATCCGGGCGCTCATGCTTGACGACATGATCGAGGTCGTGGGAGAGGGCGCTTCCGCGGCGGACGCGATCGAGCTGGCACGAGTGCACAGGCCTGATTTGATCCTGCTCGACATCTCGATGCCCGGAGATGGTATCGAAGCTGCCCGAACCATCAGCGACCTTCCCGCTTCACCCCAGATCGTCATGCTGACGGCATCAGAGAATGACGATGCCGTCACCCGTGCCCTCGAGGCGGGCGCCGTCGGTTATCTTCTCAAGGGGATCAACGCACCGGATCTGATCAACGCCGTGAAAACCGTGAAGACGGACGGGTCCTTCATCTCTCCGAATCTCGCCCTCCGGCTGCTGTCGAACAGGATCCGGGCCGAAGCAAGGCCGTTTTCGACCCTCTCCGAGAGCGAAGAGCGCACGCTGCGCCTCATCGCTGCAGGCCTCACGAACCGCGAAATCAGCGACAGGCTGGCCGTGACGGAAAAGACGGTCAAGTTCCACGTGGGCAACATCCTGAAGAAACTCAACGTCAGAAATCGTGTCGAGGCGGCGCTTCTCGCAAAGCAGGAATGGGGCGAGGCCTGAAGCGCCTGGCAGGCGCCACGAGGCGTGCACGATCGATTCAGGCCTTGCGTTCGAGTGCAGACCCATGAACCATCAGCTCGGTCGAGATCAGGTCAAGCCGGCGTCGTAGATCGTATTGCCGATGCTCAAACTCGTCCCGCAGATCTCCCAGTTCTCGTCGGAGCCGATCGAGCTCCGCTCGCAGGGGCCGACCAGGACCGGTCCGTGCGCTGCCCGGCGATGTATGGATCTCGACGGTCAGGGCCCGAATCTTCCGAAGCGTCTTCGGCCCGAAGCCGGGAAGCGTCAGCAGGAAGAGATCAGGCAGCTGCGCGAGCTCGGACATCGACGGGCAGCGGCCATCGAACGCCTCCAAGATGCTCTCCTGGACGCGCTGGCTGAAATGTTTGATCGGAAAGAAGCCGTTCTCATGCATGTTGTCGACGCGTCCCGTGAGTGAGCGCGCAACTCTAATCAGAGTTTTTTCCTCTCGGGTGGGGTCCCATCCCAACGATCCCTCATCCTACCCATGAGGATAACGCAGCACCGATCCCTTCGAGGGTGGGTCAGACCTTAGACCAGTGCGGTCCCTGGCCATTGGACCATGCCGACTGGACCCAAGTCGGTCATGACCTCGGACCAATGACTCAAGATTCGTTGCCCCTTCATCCGATGCGGCGTTCCCGGCCTTGCTCGACACTCTCAGTCAAGTTGCGGACCTGTGGCCAAGGGCCCGGGTCGCGGCAATGCACAGAGGAACAGCAATGTGGGCAGGGCCCACGCAAGGGGAAGCGTCATGGTCAATCTCGTCAAGCACGACCTCGAATTCATCCTGAAGCAGATCAAGATCGCCGAGCGCCATGCCGCCGGCGAGGACCTGCGCGATCTCGTGGCCGAGGCCGGAGGCCTCGATCCGAACGCGGCCACCACGCCGACCCAGGCCTTCCTGCTTCCGTACGGGCTGCGCACGGTCGACGGCAGCTACAACAACCTCGTCGAGGGACGCGAGACCTGGGGCGCCGCCGATCAGCCGTTTCCGGTGATGACTCCGCCCCAGTACGTGAACGAGGGCGACGACCGCATGATGTTCGGCACCCCGGCCAATCCGGTGTGGCTGACGAACAACAACTATGCGCCCGGATCGTCGACGGGATCGCCGATGCTGCCGCCGGGCACCGTCGTCGACGCCGACCCGCGTCTGATCTCGAACCTCATCGCCGACCAGACGCTGAACAATCCCGCCGCCATCAGCGCGGCGTTGACCTATGCCGGGATCACGGGCGCCGCCCAGCTCACTGCCATCCAGCAGATCCAGGCGGCCCGCGCGGCGATCACACAGGCGCAGGCGGAAGCCGGAAGCGCACCGGGCGCCATCCCCGGCCTTCAGGCGGCCGTCGATGCGGCCGAGGCCGCCCTTGCCCAGGCCCAGGCTACCCTCGGCCAGGCGCAGGCGCAGGCTACGACGCATCAGGCCGCGCATGCCTCGGCTGTGGCGAACCTCGCCGCCGCCCAGGCCTCGTTCAACGACGCGAAGGCTGTCTACGAGGCCATGGGCGATACGCTCGGAATCGCCAGCCTCAACCTCATCGCCGCCCAGCAGGTCATGAACCAGGGGCAGGCTGCCGCTGATGCGGCCCAAGCCCAGGTGGTGCTCTCGACTGCCGCGCTCGCCGCCGCTGAAAGCGCCGTGACCCTCGCCACGACGGCGAAGGCTGCCGCTGAGGCTACGCTCGCCGATGCTCAAGCCGACCTGATTGCGGACAACGCGGCCTACGCAACCGCCGTGAACGTGCGCGATGCCGCCCAGCAGGCACTGGATGCCGCGCAGGAGGTTCTTGACGGTCTGATCGCGAGCGGCGCCGACAATCTCGACGCGGCCATCGCCGAGGCCGAGGCCGATGTCGCGGTTGCCGCGCAGATCCTGGTGGACAGCCAGACGGCCGTGGACGCAGCGCTCGCAAAGATCGAGGTCGCCAATGCGGCGATCGAGGCGGCGGAGACCGCCGTGGCGAACGCGACGACCGCGCTCGCGGATGCGGAGGCCGCGCTTGCGCCGCTTCAGGCCAAGGCCGATGCCGATCAGGCGCTGCACGAGACGGCTCTGGCCGATCTCGAATCTGCCCAGGAGGCGCACGACGCGGCCCTGGCTCACTACAGCGCGATCATTCAGGGGGGTGTGCTTCCGACGGAAATGCAGGCCTTCAACGACGCGAATGTCGCCTACCTCGCCGCACAGGAAGACTTGCAGCTGAAACAGGATGCGGAAGTTGCCGCTCGCACGACGGCTGATGCCTCCGCTGATGCTGCCGATGCAGCCCAGGCGATCGTCGACGCCGCAAACACCACCCTGACCGGCGCCAACACGGCCCTGACCTCAGCCCAGGCGCAGCTGGCGGCCGACGAATCCGCCTATCAGCTGGCCGTGAACGCACGCGATCTCGCCCAGACAGCGCTGCAGGAGGCACAGGCCGTGCTGGATGGCCTCAACGAGCAGAGCGACGCCTACGCTCAAGCACTCGCCGACGTTGCTGCCGCCCAGCAGATTCTCGACGACAGCCAGGCTGCGGTCGATGCAGCCTTCGCGCAGGTCGGCCTCTCCACCGCGACGGTCGAGACTGCCGAGGGCGACGTGGCAGCGGCAACCGCCACCCTGGCGAACGCCGAGGCTGCCGTCACAGCGGCGCAGCAGCAGCTGACCGCCCACCAGCAGGCGCACCAAGCCGCGGTTGCGGCGCTCGCCAACGCGGAGGACGCTCTGAATGACGCGCAGGCGGTGTACGACTTCATGAGCGCGCAGCTCGTGGAAGCGAATGCCGACTACGCGGCCGCCCAGCAGGCCCTGACGGCGAGCCAGGCCGCCGAGGCCGAGGCCCGCGCGACTGCGGACGAATCGGCTGCCGCCGTCAGCACCGCGCAGACCGGTGTGGCGACCGCCACGACGGCACTGACCACGGCCGAGGCCGCCCTTGCCGACGCGCAGGGAGCCGCTCAGGGCGTCACGGTGGCGCAGACGGCGCTGTCCAATCTCCTGTCCCAGCTGGGCATTCAGATGGACGGCACTACCGTTCTGATCCCGAACGTCTCGCCCGACATCGGCGACTCGGCCCCCTACAACTCGCTGTTCACCCTGTTCGGCCAGTTCTTCGATCACGGCCTCGACCTGATCGCCAAGGGCGGCAGCGGAACGGTCTATATCCCCTTGTCTCCGGATGATCCGCTCTACAACCCGGCGACGCCTCACACGAACTTCATGGTGCTGACCCGCGCGGCCACGCCGGACGGCGAGAACACGAACCTGACCACCCCGTGGGTCGACCAGAACCAGACCTACACGTCGCATGCCTCGCATCAGGTCTTCCTGCGCGAGTACACCACGGGTCCCGACGGCAAGACGGTCGCCACCGGCAAGCTGCTCGACGGCGACCGGGGCCTCGCCACCTGGGCGGACGTCAAGGAGCAGGCCCGAATCATGCTCGGCATCGACCTGACCGACGCCAATGTCACCAACGTCCCGCTGCTGCGCACGGACCCCTACGGCAACTTCATCCCGCATCCGCAGACCGGCTTCGCGCAGGTGATCGTCGGGATCGGTGCAGACGGAGTCCCGAACACCTCCGACGACATCGTGGTCTCGGGCACGCCGGGTTCTCCGGTGAGCCTCGCGAACGCGGTTCTCACCGGCCATGCCTTCCTCGACGACATCGCCCACGCGGCGGTGCCTGTCCTTGTCGGCGGGGCCCTTCAGAAGGACGGTGACGCCGGCGTCGGCTACGCCAATGCCGATGGCTCCACGACCAACCTCGTCAACTCGCGCGGTTCGAACACCGCCTACGACAACGAGTTGCTCGACGCCCACTACATCACGGGTGACGGCCGCGGCAACGAGAACGTCGGCCTGACCACGATTCACCACGTCTTCCACTCGGAGCACAACCACCTCGTCGACCAGGTCAAATCCCTGGCGCTCTCGAGCGGCGATCTCACCTTCCTGAACGAGTGGCTGCTCGTTCCGGTCACGACGGTCCCGACCACCGAGGCTGGCAAGGCTGCGCTGAAATGGGACGGCGAGCGCCTGTTCCAGGCCGCCCGCTTCACCAACGAGATGGAGTACCAGCACCTCGTCTTCGAGGAATTCGCCCGCAAGATGCAGCCCGACGTGGACGCCTTCGTGTTCGAGCCGTCGGTCGACATCAACCCGGCAATCTTCGCGGAGTTCGCCCAGGCCGTGTACCGCTTCGGTCACTCGATGCTCAATGAGACCATCGACACGATCTCGGTCAACGGCCAGCAGGTGTCGATGAAGCTGTTCGACGGCTTCCTCAACCCGCTCGCCTTCGGGGCGACCGACTCGAGCGGCAACGTGGTGGTGGACCATGAGCAGGCCGCCGGCGCGATCATCCGCGGCATGTCCCGCCAGCATGGCAATGAGATCGACGAGTTCATCACCCACGTGCTGCGCAACCAGCTCGTCGGCATCCCGCTCGATCTCGCGGCGCTCAACATCGCCCGTGGCCGTGACCTCGGCCTGCCGACCCTCAACGAGGCGCGCGCGCAGTTCTACCAGATGGCCGGCCAGGACTCCCAGCTCAAGCCTTACGTGAGCTGGACCGACTTCGCCCTCAACCTCCAGAACTCCCTGTCGATCGTCAACTTCATCGCGGCCTACGGCAAGCACCCGCTGATCGAGGCGGCGACCACCATGGAGGCGAAGCGGGCCGCCGCGACCCTGCTGGTGTTCGGCGGAACCGGCGAACCGGCCGACCGGCTCGCGTTCCTCAACGGCACGGGGGTATGGAACGCCGAGAACTCGGGCCTCAACGACATCGATCTCTGGATGGGCGGTCTCGCCGAGAAGAAGATGGACTTCGGCGGCATGCTGGGCTCCACCTTCGCGTTCGTCTTCGAGGCGCAGCTGGAGGCTCTCCAGGATGCCGACCGGTTCTACTACCTGTCGCGTGTTCAGGGCCTCAACCTCCTGAACGAGCTCGAGAACAACTCGATGACCGACATCATCATGCGCAACACCGACCTCGGCGACGAGGGCCGGACCGCGCTCCCGGGCAACATCTTCTCCACGCCCGACCACACGCTCGAGATCATCAAGTCGAAGCAGATCGGAGCGGACCCAATCTGGGACGACCCGGTTCTCCAGGCACTCTCGCCGCTGGTGGTGCGCAAGGATCTCGACGGTGACGGCGACGACGACGTTCTGATCTACCACGGCGGCGACCACGTGGTCATGGGCGGCTCGTCCGAAGCCGATCTGATCGTGGCCGGCGAAGGTGACGACACGGTCTGGGGCTATGAAGGCAACGACACCATCGAGGCCGGCTACGGGGTCGACATCATCCATGGCGGCGACGGCGACGACATCATCACCAACGCCGGCACCGACATCGGCGCGACCGACTTCCTGCATGGCGAGGGCGGCAACGACGTTATCCAGGGCGGCAGCGGGCTCGCGCTGATCTTCGGCAACCAGGGCCAGGACTTCATCATTACCGGGCCTGACGGAAAGGAGGCCTTCGGAGGCACAGGCAACGACTTCATCCTCGGCGGCGACGGCGGCGATGCCCTGCTCGGCAACGAGGGTGACGACTGGCTCGAGGGCGGACCGCGCTTCGACAGCCTGTCGGGTGAGAACTCGGAGCTGTTCTTCAACTCCACCATTATCGGACACGATGTTCTCAACGGCGGCGCCAGCGATACCGACTACGATGGCGAGTCCGGCGATGACATCATGTTCCAGGCAGAGGGTATCCAGCGCAACAATGGCATGGCCGGCTTCGACTGGGCCATTCACAAGGGCGATAACGTCGCGGCGAATTCCGACCTCGGCATCCCGCTCTTCGACAACCAGGAGGCATTCATCCTCCGCGACCGTTTCGACCTCGTCGAGGGTCTGTCCGGATGGAAGCACAATGACATCCTGACCGGTCGCGTTGCGGCGGTGAATACCAGGGCGGAGGCCACGGGTACGGCCGCCATCCCGGGTCCGAACTCTCCGCTCGAATCGTTCTCGAACGACCTGCTGCAGAAGAACGTCTCGCTCATCAATGGTCTTGCCGAACTGGTGGCGCACCGCACCCGCATCCCGGTGGTGGACGCCCAGGGCAACCCGGTCCTCGATAAGGATGGAAACCCCGAGCTGATCGTGCTCGACACCTCGCAGGCCGCGGACATCATCCTCGGCGGCGGCGGCAGCGACACCATCAAGGGCTTCGCCGGGGACGACATCATCGACGGTGACAAGTGGCTCAACGTACGGATCCGGATCGTCAAGGACGGCGTGGCCTACACGGCGGACGGCATGACCGGCAAGGTCTACCTGGAATCCCAGTACGCCTACGGCGCTCCTGTGGCCAATGCCGCGGCCCAGTTCGGCGGCAAGACCCTGGACGCCCTGATGCTCAGCGCGACCCTGAACCCGGGTCAGCTCAGCATCGTCCGCGAGATCGTCGACGGCGATCTGAACAACACGGCGACCGACGTGGCGGTGTACGGCGACCTGCGGGCCAACTACACCATCACGAGCAATGCCGATGGCAGCATCACCGTTCAGCACGTGACCGTGACGGTCGAGACCGATCCGACCACGGGCAACAACCGGGCCTCGGACGGGACGGACCGCCTGTTCAACATCGAGAAGCTGCGCTTCGCCGACGGCGAGGTGAGCGTGACCCCGCCGAAGCTGACTCTCCACGCCTTCGATCCCGGCGGCAACTTCGCCGATACCTTCAATTCCGGATCCTATGCCCGGAACGATGGTAGCCGCGCTTGGACAGGCAACTGGGTCGAGACCAGTGATGACGGCAGCGCGACCTCGACCAACGGGCAAATCCAGATCAACAACGGCGCCCTGCGGTTCGACCAGGGTGACGGTGCCAGCATCCAGCGCGGTCTCAACCTTGCGGGTGTCGCCTCGGCCCGGCTGACCTACTCGGTCGCCGAGCAGGGTCTGGACAACGGCGAGCAGGTCGAGGTCTATTTCTCGAAGGACGGCTCGACCTGGATGTTGGTCGAAACCATCACCGGGAACACCAACGGCGGGAATCGGGGCTTCGACATCACCGGTCCATTCACGGCCGGCGCGGCCATCCGGTTCGTGGCGTCGGACATCAACGCGAACAACGAGTTCGTCAACATCGACAACCTGTCGGTCAGCGTCATGCTCCCGGCGGCCACTCCGACCGTCAATCATGCGGCGTCCTTCACCGAAGGCGGCGCGGCCGTGGCGATCGCGAACAATCCGGGCATCGTCGACGACGCTGCCCAGATGGTGTCGGCCCGGATCGTGCTCACCAATGCCCAGGCCGGGGACGACCTCGACGTCGGCACGCTGCCTGCGGGGATTTCGGCGAACGTGGACACATCGGTGGCCGGCAGGATCACCGTGAACCTGACGGGCACAGCCTCGCTGGCTGCCTACCAGCGGGCCATCCAGGCGGTGACATTCGACAACAACTCGAACAATCCCGTGGCGGGCAGCCGCGTGATCCAGGTGACGGTGAACGACGGTCTCTTAGACAGCAACGTCGCCACGACCACGGTCAACGTGGTAGCGGTCAACGATCCGGTCAACGCGAACAACGACACCATTATTACGAACATCGTGAACGGTCCGATCGTGGTTCCGGAATGGGTCCTCCTGTCGAACGACACCGATCCGGACGGTCCGGCTCTGGATATCACGGGTCTGAGCAATGCGAACGGCCTCGGCAGCCTGTCGCTGACGACCAATCCCGGTTCCGTGACCTTCACGGACACCGGTAACGCGGGTGGATCATTCACCTACACGGTCAGCGACGGCGGCAGCCCGGTCCGCACCGATACGGCCAACGTCACGGTCACCCGCGACGCGAGCCCGATCGAGGGCACGGCAGGAAACAACATCCTGATCGGGGACGGCACCGCCAGCATCTTCGACGGCGGTACGGGCAACGACACGATCCTGGCGGGTGGCGGCAACGACACCATCGTGTGGAACGCGACGTCCACCACGATCTTCGGCGTCACATTCGAGACGTCGCAGGACGGGCGCGACTTCGTCGACGGCGGTGATGGTGTCGACACCTTCGACGTGAACGGGAACGCCCTGTCCGAGACGTTCCGGGTCTATTCCCGCGATGCTGCGGTCGCGGCGAACATCCTCGACCTCAAGGCGACGACGGAGATCGTGATCACCCGCACGGTGAACGGCAACACCTCGGTCATGGCGGAACTCGACAATATCGAGGAGATCATCATCGGGACCCGCGAGGTTACGGTGCCGGGCGGTCCGGTCGGCGGCAATGCCGGCGGGAACGACACGGTCCAGATCATCGGCAACTTCACGGGAACCAGCCTGGCGCTCAACACCATTACGGTGAACGGAACGGGCGATGACGACACCATCGACATCTCGCAGCTCACCTCGGCGCACCGGATCGTGTTCCGCTCCCACGGCGGCAACGACACCATCGTGGGCACGCTGCGGGAGCAGGATGTGATCGAGCTCGAACCCGGCCGCAAGGCGGACGAGTACGAGTGGGAGGAGCACGAGGACGGGACGACCACGATCACGTCGGGCGTCCACCGGGTGACTTTCCGGTGCGAGGCGGGACGTAAGCCCACCCTGGCCGAGACCTCGGTGACGGCGGACCCGGGAACTCCGGTGCAGCCCGAGACGCCGGCCAACCCGGAAAACCCGACGCAGCCCGAGGCTCCGACCCAGCCTCAGCCGCCGGTGGATCCGGTCATCCCGAGCGACCCGATCCCGGCCTCTCCTGCTCAACCCGAGGCGCCTGCCAACCTCGTCCTCAAGGGCGGCTCGCGCAGCGAGACACTCCGGGGCGGCGAAGGCGACGACCGGGTGGAGGGTGGTCGCGGCCACGACAGGCTCTACGGCGGTGACGGTCGCGACAAGCTCCACGGCGGCGACGGCAATGACCGTCTCGACGGCGGCGCCGGCATCGACCGGATGGAAGGCGGCAGAGGCAATGACGTCTACGTCGTCGACCATGGCGGCGACCGGGTGATCGAGCGCAGCGGTCAGGGTGTCGATACCGTCAGGAGCAGCGTGTCCTACTCGCTCAACGGCACCCACGTGGAGAAGCTGGTCCTGGCCGGAACGGCCGACGTCAACGGCACGGGCAATCGTCTCGACAACACCCTGACGGGCAATGCCGGCGACAACGTCCTGAAGGGCGGAGCAGGCCACGACGTGCTCAGGGGCATGACGGGCGACGACATGCTCCTCGGCGGCTCGGGCCGCGACAAGCTCTCCGGAGGCGCCGGAAACGACGTGCTCCGGGGCGGGTCGGGCGACGACAGGCTGACCGGCGGCTCGGGCCAGGACACCTTCGTGTTCGAGCGGGGCGGCGGCCGCGACGTGGTCACCGACTTCCGCGCTGACCACGACAGGATCGACGCGAGCCGGCTCTCCGGGGTGGACAAACTGTCGGACCTGCACCTGACCCAGGTCGGCCATGACACCGTGATCGACCACGGCTCCGACATCCTGGTCCTGAAAGGCGTCACCGCATCCGATCTCGACAACAGCGACTTCATCTTCTGATGAGGTTGACCTGAGATCGCGATGGCCCCGCCGGGAGAATTTCCCCCAATCCTCCCGGCGGGAACCTGAACCCGGATGTCGCCGACCCCCTGGCGGCATCCGGTTTCATCCTTCTTCTCTTCTGAGGAAACGGCCATGTCCCTTTCATCCGCCAAAAGCCGCATCAGCCTGATGGCTTCCTGCCGTGGCGCCCTGCTGGGGATCGCCCTTCTCAGCGGCCTGATCAACATTCTCTATCTCTCCGGGTCCCTCTACATGATGGAGGTCTACGACCGGGTCCTGCCGAGCCGAAGCATCCCGACGCTGCTCGGGCTGTCGGCCATCATCCTGGCCCTGTTCCTGTTCCAGGGACTGTTCGACATGCTCCGCGGCCGCATCTTCGCCCGCCTCGGCGCAGCCGTTGACGAGGATCTAAGCCAGCGCGTCTTTCGCGGTCAGGTCTTGGCCCCCCTGCGGGACAAGGGTGAAGGGGATGTCCAGCAGCCGCTGCGTGACCTCGATCAGATTCGCGCTTTCCTTGCTGGAGGCGGTCCCTCGGCCCTGTTCGACCTGCCGTGGATCCCGCTCTACCTCTTCATCTGCTTCGCGTTCCATCCGCTGCTCGGCTGGGTCACGGTGGGAGGTGCGTCTGTTCTGGTGGCGATCACGGTCATGACGGATGTGCTGACCCGCAAGGCCACGAAGGCAGCTGTCGGCGCGGCCTCCTTGCGCAACGGCATCGGGGACGGTGCGCGCCGCAACGCCGAGGTGGTGCAGGCGATGGGCATGGCCGGTCGGCTCGGACTGATGTGGGGGCAGGCGAACGCCCAGTATCTGGCCCACCAGCAGACCGCCTCGGACGTCTCCGGCGGGTTCGGGGCCTTCTCGAAGGTGATGCGCATGGCCCTGCAATCGGGCGTGCTCGGTGTCGGCGCCTATCTCGTCATCAACAACCAAGCGACGGGCGGCATCATGATCGCCTCGTCGATCCTGGTCTCGCGTGCGCTGGCACCGGTCGAACTCGCGATCGCGAACTGGAAGGGCTTCGTGTCGGCCCGCCAGGGCTGGTCGCGGCTGCGCGTCGCCCTTGCGGACGACCGCACGCAGACGCGGCCGCTCGCGCTCCCGGCGCCCCGCGCCTCGCTGTCAGTGGAGAACGCGGGATCGGGTGCGCCCAAGGGGCAGCGCTTCGCCGTGCAGGATGTTTCGTTCGAATTGAAGGCCGGCATGGGCCTTGGGATCATCGGTCCGAGCGCCTCCGGCAAGTCCTCGCTCGCCCGCATGCTGGTTGGCGTGTGGCCGGCCTGGCGCGGGAAGGTGCGCCTCGACGGGGCCGCGCTCGAGCAGTGGCTGGCGGAGGACCTCGGCCAGCACATCGGCTACCTGCCGCAGGACGTCGAGCTGTTCGCCGGAACGGTAGCCCAGAACATCGCGCGCTTCCAGGCCGACCCGAAGCCGGAGGACGTGGTGCGCGCGGCCCAGGATGCCAATGTGCACGAGATGATCCTGCGCCTGCCGCAAGGATATGAGACACAGGTCGGGGAGGGCGGAGCCGCGCTCTCCGGCGGGCAGCGCCAGCGCATCGGCCTGGCCCGGGCGCTCTACGGCGACCCGTTCCTCGTGGTCCTCGACGAGCCGAACTCCAATCTCGACAATGACGGCGAGCACGCTCTGACCCGGGCGATCCAGGGGGTGCGCGAACGGGGCGGGATCGTCGTGGTCATCGCGCACCGCCCCAGCGCCCTTGCTGGCGTCGACCACATCCTCGTGCTCGATGAGGGCATGGTGCGAAAGTTCGGCCTCAAGGAGGAGGTTCTCAGCAGCGTCCTGCGTCCGGTTCCGACCGGCGCCGTCCACCAACCCAACGCGGCCAGGTCCGCGTGAACCCTGGGAGCAGCGTCATGAGCAGCACCATGAATTCGACGGCCCGCCGGTCCATCCGTCATCATACCAGGCTCGCACTGGGAGGTGTCGCCCTCCTGGTCGGCGGTCTGGGCGGCTGGGCCTGGACGACCGAACTGTCCGGAGCCGTCGTGGCCCCCGGCACCGTGGTCGTGGACAGCCATGTGAAGAAGGTCCAGCACCCGACCGGCGGTGTGGTCGGCGAGATTCTGGCTCGCGATGGAGACCGGGTCCGGGCCGGGGACGTGGTCATCCGTCTCGACGAAACGGTGGCGCGCGCGAACCTCGCGATGGTCGCCAAGAGCATCGACGAGATGGTCGCCCGCAAGGCCCGGCTCGAGGCCGAGCGGGACGGGGCCGAGGCGGTCCGCTTCTCGGAGGATCTCGTCTCGCGCGCCCATCAGCCAGACGTGGCCGACCTGATGAGCGGGGAACGACGGCTGTTCGACAGCCGGCGCGAGGCGCGCGCAGGCCAGAGGTCGCAGCTGCGGGAGCGGGTCGCGCAGCTGGCCGAACAGATCGACGGCACCAAGCTGCAGGCTTCGGCCAAGGCGGACGAGATCGACCTGATCGCATCCGAGCTGACCGGCGTCCAGGAATTGTGGAAGAAGAACTTGGTGCCGATCACCCGCGTGACCTCACTCAAGCGTGAGGAGACGCGGCTGCGTGGCGAGCGCGGGCAGTTGATCTCGACGGTGGCGCAGGCCAAGGGAAAGATCAGCGAGACCGAGCTCCAGATCCTGCAGATCGACCAGGACCTGCGCAGCGAGGTCTCCACGGAACTGCGGGAGGTGCAGGCCAAGATCGCCGAGTTCGTGGAGCGCAAGGTTGCGGCCGAGGATCAGCTGAAGCGCATCGACATCCGCGCACCTCAGAACGGCATCGTGCACCAACTGGCCGTGCACACGGTGGGCGGCGTGATCGGCCCTGGCGACACCCTGATGCTCGTGATGCCGGAGGGCGACGAACTGTCGATCGAGGTCAAGGTCGCCCCGCAGGACATCGATCAGCTCCGGCAGGGGCTCGACACGGTGCTCCGGCTGTCGGCCTTCAACCAGCGCACGACGCCGGAGATCAAGGGGCATGTCACGAGGATTGCCGCCGACCTGGTGACGGACGAGCGCAGTGGGATCTCCCACTACCCGGTCAGGATCGCGATCCCGGACACCGAGTACGAGCGCCTCGGAACGGCGAAGCTCCTGCCGGGCATGCCTGTCGAAGGATTCATCCAGACGGGCTACCGCACGGTCTTCTCCTATCTCACCAAACCCCTGGCCGATAATCTCCAACGAGCCTTCCGGGAGGAGTGATCCTCGAAGGCACGGCTCGGAAGACTCCGTTCCGGCGTCGGGGCAACCCGACGCCTCGCGCTCAAGGCCGCCGGGATCTGCCGAGACGGTCGGGCGGCATCGATGACGATGCCGCTTGATCAGGGGCGGGCGAGACCGCCTCCCACAACAACATCGGGAGACACACGATGGACGAGGGCGGCACTGGGGACGTCGGGCTTGGCGTGGGACGATTGGACACGACGCCCTTCGTCCAGCTCCTTCAGCTTCAGATCAGAATGAACATGCTGGAGGACAAGCTCAATGGTCTTGAGCGTTCCCTCAACCTGATCAAGCTCGGAGGAACGTTCATCCTGCTGATCGTGTCCTGCGATTACCTGAACGACTTGGGCTGGTTCGGGACGGGGGGCAGGGGCGTGCCTGTTGAATGGACTGCGGCAGCCTCCATTCGAACGCCGTCCCACGCAGCAGGCGCGGCGAATTCCGACCGTGAGACAGGATCAGGCGGGCTCCCAGAGAAATCACGCCCATTCGGGCCCAACTTGCCAGGCACGTAGGGCTCCCTTATGGTCGCGGAGTGACTTGGACCGGAAAATCCAAGTAGAAGACCGAAAATCAGCCCGGAACTCCCGCTCTTCGGATGCCCTCGTTCCCTTCAGATCCCGACGACGAAACGCTGCGGAGTATTATGGAGGCGCTTGCGGACGCCGGCCAGGCCGTGTCCATCTACGATGACGAGGACAACCTCCGCTATGCCAACGCGACTTACCGGGGCATGTTCCTGAAGGGCTACGAGGGTCCTTTCACCTTCACCGACATCCTCCGGTACGGTGCCGCGAACGGACTTGGCGTCAGGATCGACGATGGCGACGTGGAGGCTCTGATCGCCAGGACGTTGCCCCGACGCAGGTCCTCGCGCCGGAAGTCGTTCGAGACGGATCTCCTCGACGGCCGCTGGTTCTGGATCGAGCACACGGTGCTTCCGAACGGGTGGGTCATGACGGTGGGGACCGATGTGTCCGCCCTGAAACATAGCGAGAAGTCCCTGCGCCAAGCCCACGAGGCGGCTCTCCTGGCCTCCCGGACGGATCTGCTCACCGGCCTGCCGAACCGGCGCTACATTCTCGAACTTCTTGACGAGGCGCTTTCGGCCGGCAGGCTCTCCGGCGCCGGCCTGTGCGCCGCGATCATCGACATCGATCGGTTCAAGCAAGTCAACGACACCTATGGCCACGAAGCCGGCGACGCCGTTCTCCGCCACTTCGCGCAGGTCTTCCGCGAGAAGCTTCGGCCCGGAGATTATCTCGGACGGATCGGCGGCGAGGAATTCCTGCTGCTGGTGTCGGACGCCCGCCTCAACGATGCCGCCCGGCTTCTCGACGGGATCAGGTCGGGCTTCGCGCCGGCCATGCTGCCCGATCAGGCGACACGCCGGCCCGTCGCGTTCAGCGCCGGCCTAACCGAGGCCCTGCCGCACGACGATAGAAGCACGATCCTCTATCGGGCTGACCGGGCCGTTTATGCCGCAAAGGCGGAAGGACGGAACTGCACGCGGATCGGCCTGGAGGCCGGAACCCTTGCCCCACCCTCGGCCGACCCGCAAGCCCGGGATCGATGACCGGACGGCATGCGACCGGCCCGATCGCCGTCACTGCGCTCCTGCAACAGCCAGAACCGTCTTCTTCACGCCGTGATTGCTTTCCGGCTCCGTGTCGATCCGTTCGTCGAGTGAGTGCGCGCGCGCTGACGCGCCGACCCGAGGGATCGTCAGGGACGGGATGCCGAGGCTCATCGGCATGTTGGAATCCGTCGATCCGCGTTCGTAGGTCCGCTTGCTGCCTTCCGCCGCGAACGATGCCGTGATCAGCCGCATGACGCACTTGACGGTTTCGGCGTTGGCTGGAGCAACGTCCTGCGCCAGGACAGGAACTCCGGTCAGCGTTCCGACCGTAAGGTTGGATAGGTTGCTCTCGACATGGCATACGTGAAACGTTCCTCTTTCGTATGAGCCGCGATTTACGCAGACGCCTCCATCATGATCAGCGTGGGTCAACAGGGAGGGCGGCGTCCAGGAGCCGCCGCCCGCTGCATCATGAACTCGCGTAAGAGACTTGCGGAGCCAGGAGGTGCCTCAGTTCTTCGGCTTCTCCAACACCGGGAACTTGATCCCCAGCTGATCGAGATACGTCGCGTGCTTGGACGGGTCGTAGTAGTACTTCTTCATCTCGGGCCGGTAGCGCGCCATGACGTCCGCGTTGATCTGCACCTGAGGCTTGTCCTCCGCTGAGATCATCGAGACGTATTTCTGGTTCTTCTGCTGCTCGCTGGTGAAGTAGCCCTTGGCCTGCACCAGAAGCTCCGGCCGCGACAGGAGGTCGATGCCCGTCATGGCGATCACCTTCGCACCGGCGACGACCCCCTTATGGGCGATCGGGGTCGCCATGGACATGGCGTTCGACCAGTGATGTCCCGGCAGGTTCGGGATGTTCGCCGGATAGTTCAGCGTGATCGTCGGCACGGTCCAGGAGATGTCGCCGATATCGTCCGAACCGCCGCTCTCCGGCTTGTCGGCCGGGGGCTCGAGCTTCTTCACCGTGGTGGCGAGCCCTTCCTCCTTGCCCTTGACCGTGCGCTGTACCGCCCTGGCGAAGGCCTGCTCGTCCTCCGTCCATTGGGGCATGCCGACCTGCTGGATGTTGGCGTAGGCGGCCTCCGCGATCGCCTTGTTGAAGTGGCGGGGCGCGGCCGTGCCGATGACCTGCCGCGTCACAGTGGTGTCCGTCATTTTCGCCGCGGCTTCCGAAATGGTGTTGGCGATTTCGAAGTTCTTGCGGATGTTCTCGAAGTCCTGCTCGCGGATGAAGTACCAGACGCTGGCCACCGACGGGACGACATTCGGCTGATCGCCACCGTCGGGAATCACGTAGTGGGACCTCTGCTCTGGCCGCAAATGCTCCCGGCGCATGTTCCACGCGACATTCATGAGCTCGACCCCGTCGAGAGCGCTGCGACCGCGCCATGGCGCCTGTGCCGAGTGGGCGGACTCGCCGCTGAACTTGTACTCGACCGACACCATTCCGGTGCCGTTCGCCTGTCCCCAGGCGGTCTGAAGGTTGTTGCCGACATGGGTGAAGAGCACCGCATCGACCCCGTTGAACACGCCGTCGCGAACCATGTAGGCCTTGCCGCCGAGAAGCTCCTCGGCGACGCCCGGCCAGAGCATAATCGTTCCAGGGATCTTCTCCCGCTCCATGATGTCCTTCAGCGCGAGCGCCGCGACCACGTTGAGCGCCTGGCCGGAATTGTGACCCTCGCCGTGCCCCGGCGCTCCTTCGATCATGGGCTCGCGGTATGCGACGCCCGGTTTCTGAGACGCCTTCGGAATACAGTCGATATCGCTGCCGAGCGCGATCACGGGACCTCCCGAGCCCCATGTCGCGACCCAGCCGGTGGGAAGGCCCGCCACATCTCGTTTGATGGTGAAGCCGTTCTTCTCGAGTATCTCCGTGATGTACTTAGAGGTTTCGAACTCTTGGAACGCGAGTTCACCGAAGCTGAAGATGGAATCGTTCATCTCCTGAGCGAGCTTGGCTCGTGACTCGACGCCTTGGATCGCCTGCTTCTTCAACTCTGCGATACGTTCGACGACAGCGGCGCTCGGCCCCGCCGTTTGGGCCATGACGGGCGCTGCTGTCGTGAGAAGGGCCGTGAGCAAGACACTGGGTAGCAAACGATGCTTCATGAAATCCTCCCGAGTCTTCGGATGGGGCAGGCAAATCAGGCCCCGCGGGGATCATCCGATCAGATCGGGAGCGTCTCAGCGTCACTGCTGTTGGTAACCCAGCCATAGAATAATGACATGGCTTAACATGGAACTTTTCTGGAATTCGCGTGTAGCGATCAATGTTGCGGAGCAACATCGCAGAAATCCGCTCGCGCTCTACGATGCCCGACTGTTCAACAATGCAGAGCGCAGCATGATTTCTTTATCTCGTTTAAAGTCGACGATCTTCGTATGCACATGGTTTCCGTCGTACAGCGGAGAACCAACCCCTTACAGTCGGGAGAGCCGGGGAGGGGACTATTTAACGTAGCTCTTGCAGCCACGCTGAAACCCATCGCAGGATCAGCGGTTCACCTCACTAACACATGTTACTCGGGCGCAATTCGTGCCCGGAAACGACACCAAGATATCAGAACCCGAGGAGTGAGCCGATGTCCCACGACGCTGAAGGCGACGCGCGTCTGCCCCATGTCAACGACCTTCATCCACACGTCGCCGCCTTGATCATCGGGCGGGGCTACACCGAGACCTACCGGGATGTGCTCGATGCCCCGATCCCGGACGCGCTCGTCTCAATCCTGCGCCAGATGGAAACCAGCGAGGCTGATCATGACCGCTCTACAGCCTGAACCTCATCTCGCATTGATTGTCGAGGATGATCCTGACGTCCGGGCTCTCGCGGCCGTGCTGCTGGATGAGACACCCCTTGATGTTGTAGAGGTCGAAAGCGCAGAGGCAGCCCTGCAATGCCTCCAGGAGCGTGGCGGCGAGGTGGCGATGATGTTCGCCGATGTGCGCCTGCCGGGAGAGATGGACGGCGTTCAACTCGCCAGGGCCACATGCAAGCTCTGGCCGACGATCCGGATCGTGCTCACCTCCGGTGATCCGGATGCACAGGAGAATGATCTGCCGGATTGTGTGACCTTCATGCCCAAGCCGTGGCGTGGCCTTGATGTGCTGGTCCAAGCGGAAAAGGCTATCAACGACCCCCAGCCACCGGTGACGTGACGCGGCCACGTTCTAACCAGCGGGACGGAGAGGGCACCGGCCATGGTGGTGGTCCCTTCTCATCCCGACTTCGGCAGGAGAAGCCCGGCCTGAAGGCCGGGCTTCTGCATGTCTCGTCAGAGCTTGCGGTCGCCGGGCAGGCCGGTGGTGCCGGTGCCACGGATGTTGCGGTCGTCCTCTACGTCGACCTCGGTCTTGCGCACGGTGTCGGAAACCGTCTCGGTGCGCTGCTCTGCCTCCTTGCGCACGACGACCTCCTCGACCACGCGCGCCTCCTTCGAGACGACGGCCTCTTCCCCGCGTTCCTCGACCTCGATCGTGCGCTCCTGGAACAGGTCGCCACCGCTGGCTCCGGCCTGAGTCGTGCCCGAGACCGGGCGGCGCTCCACGTCGACGCGCTCCTCGCGCAGGGTGACCTGCTCCTGCACGGGCCGCTCGATCACGCGCGAGTGCAGGCGGACGCGGCCGCGGTTCACCTCACGCTTGCCGACGTGCAACTCCTCCTCGGCAACCGGGATCACCTCGTCCATCTCCCGCCCGGCGGACGCGGCGCGGTCCGTCAGCCCGGTGGTGGATGCCGCAGAGGTCGTGCCCGTCGTCGAGGCGCCGGCTCCGGTCCAGCCTTCAGAGCGCCAAGTGGTCTCGCGCTCGTCGAAATCCACCGTGCCCTCATCGTCGAGAATGTCGACGATCCGCTCCACCTCGGCCTCAGAGGCGCGCACCGTCACCAGGGCGCCGCCGCGCCGGATGCCCTCGGCATAGGCATGAGCGTCGTTCTCGTCGACACCGGCATCGACCAGCGCACCCGCGATGCCGCCCACGGCTGCCCCGGCTCCGGCGCCCACCAGCGTGGAGACCAGCCATCCGGCGGCCACCACGGGGCCGAGCCCCGGAATGGCCAGCATGCCGAGGCCGGCGAGAAGCCCTGCGCCGCCGCCCGCGAGCGTACCCACGGTAGCGCCCGTACCAGCACCGTCGCTGACGTCGTCGTCATGATGGTTCGTGCCGTCGAAGGTCCGGCTGGCGTGCGATGAATAACGATCACCGTCGTTGCTGGCGACGAGGCTGATATCGCGGTGCGAAACGCCTGCCGCTTCCAGGCGGCGGACGGCCTCGGAGGCATCCTCGTAGCTGTCAAAAAACGCCGTGATGGTCTTATTGGTCATGTCTGTTCCACTTCTTCAGAAAGGATCCCGTCAGCCAGCAGCCGGCCGGGTGGCGTCACAAAAGTCGGATGGGCACGCGCTTACTGCGCCTGCACGGTGCCCTTGTAGTCGATGGCGACGCTCGCGGACTTGCCGTCACGTTGCGCCTTGCCGCGCCAGATGCCCTGATCGTCCTTGCGCAGCTCGGTGACGTTGCTGAAGCCTTGCGCCTCAAGACGGGAGCGCGCCTGTGCTTCCGTGAAGCTGTTGGCACCCGGCTCGACGGCGCCGGTGGTCTGCGGGCTGTCGGCGGGCTTGTGGGTTACGGCGGGATTGGAGGAGTCGTTGCTGTTCATCGGCTGCGCGGCCGAGGATCCAGAGCTTTGAGAGTTCGTGGATTGGGCAACGGCACCCGTGGCCAGGGCCGACAGGACGGCGAGTGTTGCGAAGCCGAGACGGATCAAGGTTCTTCTCCAGTGTTGTAAGCGCGTAGCTTCTCAATGTGCGATCACGGCGACAGTTCCGAGTGCCAAGCTCGTGGAGTTCCTCCTCATGAGGCCGATGTGCACCGCCGCTCATGCCTCACAGGATGACGGTTACGTTATTTCGCGCATGCCAACGCCGTTCGGTTTCCGGCGGCGTGGAGGGACGGACGATGCCACTCCGGTCTGGCCGATCGTGACCGGTGCTGCCACAGTGCCGCCCGATGCAACCCTCGGACGATCAGTCCGAGTGCGGCGCTTGCTGTTCCGAGGCTCAGGGTATGTCCCGGGTTCCGTATCAAACTAGCTGGGAGTTCATTCCGGGTTTAACCCATGTTAACGTTCCGGCCGAATGCGGCGGCGGATCGGGCTGAGGGCCTCGTCGTCGATTCGGCCGGGAGGCGTGTCATGCATGACGTGAGCCCCATCGGACTGCATGCGCAGCTCGTGCCGCGGTCGCAGCGGATCGCGCATTGGGTGAACGGAGCCGTCACTGGGACGGCGCTGCTGTCATTCCTGATCGCCGCCGCCGTCCTGCTCTGGCAGGCCCAGCATGAGCGGCATGACCTGATCCACCGGGGGCTCACGGCCGCAGCCGCAGCCGCCGTCATGGTGGACCGCGAGACCCAAGCCCTCGGCAATACGCTCAGGGGGCTGTCGCGATCACCGCTGCTCGAGGCGGACGATCTCGCGTCCTTCCGACGCCAACTGGTCGCGACGCCGCGCCCGGAGGGCTCCCGCTTCGTCCTCTGGACGGCACGGGGCCAACTGATCAATACGGTGGTTCCCATCGGCGGGGCGCTGCCCTCCCTACCCGACATGCCGAGGGCTGAGGAGCGAATGGCTCGGCTGAGGCAGGCCGGGCTCGTCCTGTCAGAGCGGCTCCGGAGCCCACTCGACGGGCGGTGGATCGTCGCCGTGAGCCTGTGGCTCGACCATCCCCAAGGTCGCCCCGAACGCGCGCTCACGCTGGTGGTGCCCGAAGAGCATCTCGCCGCGGCTGCGCAGGATGCAGTCGTTGCCGACGGCTGGCGAACGCTCATTCTGGACCGCAGGCTCCAGCCACTGGCGGGGCCGGCGCTGCCGCCGGACTTCATCGACCGGCTGTCGGACCAGGAGCATGACGGACATTTCACGGCCGGCACCGGCGACCATCGGATGATCGGGGCCTTTTCCCGGTCGGGCGTGTCCGGCTATACCGCTCTGGCGCTCGCCCCGGCCGGCCTTGCAGAGGGTCCGGTTCGGCAGGCCCTTCACCGAATCGCACTGGCCGGGTCCGTGCTGCTCCTGTTTGGAATCGCTTCGGCTACCATGCTGATGCGCCGTGTCGGCCCGGTCGATGCGCTCCGGGCTGATGCTGCGGCGACGCGAGGTGAGCTTGCTGCGGCGAACGCTCGCCTCAATGCGATCCTTGAAAGCGTGAGCGACTGCCATTTCACCCTCGACCGCAGCTATCGGATCACCAAAGTGAACGCGGCAGCCATGCGTTGGTGGGGGCTCCCGCGGAGTACGGCAGCGGGATGGTCCTACTTCGCACTCGTGGGGCACGATCCGGCGATCGATGCCGCCTTGGAGCAGGCCATTGAGCACCGACGGGAATTCCGAGGCGAGCTGCCGTCCGTCTATCATCCGGGCCGCACCATCGATTACAGAGTCTATCCTTCGCCCGAGGGTGCCAGCGTCTTCTTCAGCGACGTGACGGAGCGCAACGCGGCCCTTCTGACCATCCGAGAGGAGCGCGAACTCCTGCAATCGTCGCTCGATGCGCTCTCGGCGCACGTCGCCTTCCTTGACGAGGGGGGCACGATTATCGCGGTCAACGCAGCTTGGCGGCGGTTCGCCCGCGACAACGGGTTCGGCGACCCGGCGCACGGGATCGGAGCGAGCTATCTCGCCGCCTGTGCAGCCGAGGAGCCGATCCTCAGGGGCATGGAAGCTCTGGTCGCGGGCGCCGAAAGCCGGTTCCACACCGTTTACCGCTGCAATTCTCCCGATGGCCAACGCTGGTTTCAACTCTGGGCGAACCGCTTCTTGGCAGGTGGGAAGGTCCGGATCATCGTGGCTCACGAAGACATCACCGACGTGATCGATGCGCGGGTGGCCATGGGTGAGATGTCGGAGCGGCTGCTCACGCTCCAGGAGGAGGAGCGCCAGCGCATCGCGGCCGAGCTGCACGATTCCACGGCGCAACACCTGGTGGCGGCGGGCCTGCACCTCATGCGAGTCGACCCCTTCATCGAGCGCTCGGCCGGTAAGCGGATCCTCGACGAGATCGACCGATCGCTCGAAACTGCCCTGAAGGAGCTCCGGGTCTTCACGTACCTGCTGCATCCCCGCGAGCTGGAGACCGAGGGATTGGCGGGCGCCGTGCGCTCGTTCACGGACGGCTTCTCCGACCGAACGGCGCTTCCCGTCTCGGTGCGGATTGCCGAGCGGATCGACGGCCTTCCGCTCGACCTCCAACGGACCCTGCTGCGCATCGCCCAAGAGGCTCTGACCAATGTGCATCGCCATGCCGGGGCCAGCCGGGTCGTCGTCGCGCTGCGCCTGACGTCCGGTGGCGTGATCCTGTGCATCGGCGACGACGGGCGTGGCATGCGCCGACCGTCGCCCTCCGGCCATCAGACCCTCGGGGTCGGCATTCCCGGCATGCGGATCCGGCTGCACCAGTTCGGCGGCAGTCTGCGCATCCGGAGCAGCCGACAGGGTACGATCGTACGGGCCTTCATCCCACATGAGGGCTGGAACATCGGCTGCAACGCCTCGCAGGAGGCAGGTCCGGCCCACCCGGCACGACAGGCGGGAGAATAGGGTACTTTCCCGCACGCTGTTCGGGGTTTTTCCCGAGTGCCGCAGTCGTGGTTTCGCGCTATGGGGGAATGTGCGGAGGAGAGCGGTGCCATGGTGCGTATCCTGATCGCCGACGACCATGACGTGGTCCGTTCCGGGCTCCACACGATCCTGAGCGCTCAACCGGGCTGGGAGGTGGTGGCCGAGGCCGAGAACGGGCGGCAGGCCGTACAGCTTGCTGCCGAGACACAGCCGGACGTGGCCATCCTCGATTATCAGCTCCCGCTTCTCAACGGCGTCGACGCCACGCGCGAGATCCGCGCTTTCCAGCGCCAGACCGAGGTGCTGATCTTCACCATGCATGAGAGCGAGCCCCTGCTGAGGGAGCTGCTCCAGGCCGGCGCGCGGGGATACCTGCTCAAGTCCGACGCCCGCAAGTTCCTGATCGCAGCGGTGGAGTCGCTCTCCCATCACAAACCATTCTTTACGGGAAAGATCTCAGAGACGCTCCTGAACGCCTATCTGGCGCACGGCCACGCGGTCGACAGCACCCTGACCACGCGGGAACGAAGCGTGGTCCAGCTGATCGCCGAGGGCCACAGCAACAAGGAGGTGGCGCAGATTCTGGGGGTCAACCTCAAGACGGTGGAAAGCCACCGTGCTGCGGCCATGCGCAAAGTCAATGTCAAATCCACCGCCACCCTGGTGCGCTACGCGATCCGCAACAAGCTCGTCGAACCGTAGGCGACATGCCCGAAGCAAATTCAGGGATCATTCCCGGGCGCGTCAGGTTGCTCCTCGGTTGCGACACGACACAGGTTGAAGGATGATCACGCCATCATATGCGGTGGCCACCCTGTATCCCGGGATGCGGGTTCCCGACGTATTGCGCGTTGCTGTTGACCGTCGGGCGAGGGGCCATGAACCACTGCGGGAGCGTGGTTCTCGTGCGGCTGAAACCGAGCGAGGATCTCGAGGTTGATCTTACCCCCGAAGGCCGTCGCTCTTCATGATCGTGCTGGTATCATTCCGCCGGTGCGGCGGAGGCGACGCCGATGACTTGGGCGGATGGTTCTTCGCCGAGCCAGCGGTAGAGGATGATCCTGGAACTGCGCGGTTTTAGGAAAACCAGAGGCGGGATCAGGAACTACCGAGGTCCACGAGCCGATCGACCGTATCCGCAGGACCGTCGGTTGAGTCGGCGAAGGATCGGTTCTGACGTGGCAGGTTGCCGCCTGGAAGCCGGGGCCACTGTCAGCAGGGAGCACCGCTCGCCGGACGCGGAGCTTTCCCGCCAAGCTCTCGCAGGCCACTATCGCCGTTTGCTCCGTTCGGACGAGACGTTCTCGGCAGCGTCCTGAACGGCCGTGGCCGGGTCGATCTAGTCGAGGATACGCCGGCCCGCGTCGTCCCGCCGCGAGGGTTCGAACCTGGAACCCTAGTGGATAAGCAGCCGGAGAGCCGGAGACACAAGCTTCAAACCTGGATGGGAGGAAAAGCCGCAAACTGCTTGAAAGAAGAGCTGGCTGGGGGACCTGGATTCGAACCAAGACTAACGGAGTCAGAGTCCGCTGTTCTACCATTAAACTATCCCCCATCGAAGCCACGGGGATCCTTTGACCTGTCTGGTGCGTGTCTCAGCATGTCAGGCGGGATCCGGAACCGGCGTCGCGGTTGGCGCTGAGATAGGGGGCTTTTGACGCGTCGTCAAGCCTTCAAATCGGGCCCCGCTCGCGAACCCCCTATGTGTCCAGCGACCCGCCTTCCGGCGGAGCGTTCAGGTCGAGCTCCGATCTGAGCCGGGCCTCGTCCTCCGCCGCCTCGGCGTCGGCGGCGATGCGCTCGTACCGGTCCAGGGCCCCTTGAAGGATGTAGGCGGCGGCCATCTTGTCGACCGCGTCGGCCCGCTTGGCCCGGGAGGCGTCTGCGTCCAGGAGGGTGCGGGTCACCACCATGGTGGACATCCGCTCGTCCCAGAACAGGACCGGCAGGGGCAGGAGGGGCTTCAGGTTGCGAACGAAGGCGCGGGTGGCCTGGGAGCGGGGGCCCTCCGTGCCGTCCATGTTGAGCGGCAGGCCGAAGACGAGGCCACCAACCTCATAGCGCGCGGCGAGATCCTTGATGCGCCCCACATCTGGGGTGAACTTCACCCGCTTGATCGTCTCGAGAGGCGTCGCGATCCGCCGCTCCACGTCGGAGAGGGCGAGACCGATAGTCTTGGTGCCCAGATCAAGGCCCATGAGGCGGGCCCGTGGCGCCAGTCCGTCAATGAAGGCGACCAGTTCGTCGTCGCGTGAGATCATGGGTTGCCTCCTCGTCGAACCTGCCGGATCCAGCCAGTACAGGGGAAGTCGCTCCGCGTCGAGATCAGGCTGCGCGGCTTGCGGGACCGGGAGATGATGGGGCAGGACTTGCGGTATCGGCGCTGGACCGCAAGGCGTCTCCCGATTTCGTGAACAGATGGCAGGATTCCCGGTCAAGTTCGAGACCTACCATCGCGCCGACCGAGTGACGCGCGTCGCCGGGCTCGCGCAATGTCAGGCGGCGGCCCTGGCCGACATCCACATAGAGAAGATGGTTCTCGCCCAGTTGCTCCACCAGCTCGACCCGCCCCGTGAACGAACCCTGAGCACTCACGCGCACATGGTCGGGCCTTACCCCGAGCGTGACGTTATCGCCCGGCTGGACGCGTTCCGGTGCGGCCGGAACCGCAAGAGTGCCGCCGCTCGGCAGGGCGACCAGCACCTCGTTCGGTCCGACGCCCGCGATCGGACAGGGAATGAAGTTCATCTGCGGCGAGCCGATGAAGCCGGCGACGAAGAGGTTGGCCGGGCGGTGATAGAGCTCGAGCGGCGTGCCCACCTGCTCGATTCGGCCTGCATTGAGCACCACGATCCGATCGGCGAGAGTCATGGCCTCCACCTGGTCGTGCGTCACGTAGATCATCGTGGCACGGGTGTCCGTGTGAAGCTTGGCGATCTCGATTCGGGTCTGGACGCGCAGCGCCGCGTCGAGGTTCGAGAGCGGCTCGTCGAAGAGGAACACTTTCGGATCGCGCACGATGGCGCGACCGATGGCGACACGCTGGCGCTGACCGCCGGAGAGCTGCCTTGGTTTGCGGTCGAGGAGTGAGTCGATCTGGAGCAGGCGCGCGGCCTCGCGCACCTTGGCGTCGATCTCGGCTTTCGAGGATTTCGCCAGCTCCAGGCCGAAGGCCATGTTGTCGTAGACGGTCATGTGAGGATAGAGCGCGTAGGATTGGAACACCATTGCGATCCCGCGTTTGGCCGGAACGAGGTCGTTCACGCGGTCGCCTCCGATGAAGAGCTCGCCCGCCGTGATGTCCTCGAGACCGGCGATGAGGCGGAGCAGGGTCGACTTCCCGCAGCCGGACGGGCCGACGAAGACCACGAACTCGCCGTCGCGGATGTCGAGATCGATGCCGTGGATGACCTTCACCCGGGCGAAGGATTTCTGCACGTTCTTGAGGACGACATCAGCCATTGCATGTATTTCCTTGGACTAACCCTTCACGGCACCGGCCGTCAGTCCCGCCACGATCTTGCGCTGGAAGACGAGCACGAGCGCGATGATCGGGATGGTCACGATCACGGACCCGGCCATGATGGTGCCCCAGGGCAGCTCGTAAGCCGTCGATCCGCTCATGAGGGCGATGGCGGGCGGCACCGTGCGCCGCTCGTTGGTGAGCGTGAAGGTGAGGGCGAAGAGAAACTCGTTCCACGAGACGATGAAGGCGAGGAGACCCGTGGTCACGGCGGCCGGCGCCATGAGCGGCAGAAACACCCGCCGCACCACGATCCACGGAGTTGCGCCGTCGACGAAGGCCGCCTCCTCGATCTCCTTCGGCAGGTCGCGCATGAAAGTTGTGAGCACCCAGATCGTGAAGGGCAGGGTGAGCATGAGATTGGCCAGAATCAGGCCGGGCAAGGTGTTGTAGAGGCCAAAAGCCCGGATCAGCTCGAACATGCCGGCGAGCACCGCCACCTGTGGGAACATCGAGACGGCGAGGATCGTCATGAGCAGCAGTGAGCGGCCGCGAAACGCAATACGTCCGAACGCATAGGCGGCCGTGATCCCCAGACCCAGCGACAAGGCGACAACGGCGCCCGACACGATGACGGAGTTCAGGATGTTGCGGCCGAAGGGCTGGCGCTCGAACACCGCCGCATAGTTCGTCAGGTCGAGGCGCTCGGGCCAGTAGGCCACCGAGAACAATTGGCTTCCAGAGCGAAACGACGAGATGATCGCGTAATAGAAGGGGAACAGCGCGAAAAGCGCGATGACGATCACGAGCAGCCAAAAGCCCGCCCGGGCGAGAAGCTTCATCGCGGATCCTCTCCGAGACGCACGCGCCCGGCCGCGAGCGTGATCACGACGACGAGGGCGATGATGAGGAAAATCAGGGTCGCGGCGGCGGAGCCGAGTCCCACCTCCTGAAAGTCCACGAGCTGCTGGCGCGCATAGACCGACATGGAGGCCGTTTCCTTGGCGTTCGACGTCAGGACGTAGATCAGGTCGAACACCCGCATGGCATCGAGAGAGCGGAAGATCACCGCGACGAGCAGCGCCGACTTGATGAGCGGCAGGGTCACGCGGAAGAAGACCCGGATGGGGGATACGCCGTCGACTTTCGCGGCCTCGTAGATGTCCTGCGGCAACATCTGAAGAGCGGCCAGAATGAGCAGGGCCATGAATGAGGTGTGCTTCCAGACATCCACCATGACGGCGGCCCACAAGGCCGTGTCGGCATTCGCCGTCCATGGCACCGGGGCGGCGATCAGGCCGATACGCAGGAGGAGGTCGTTGATGACGCCGAACTGGTCGTGCAGCATCCAGTTCCACATCTTGGCCGACACGATGGTCGGGATTGCCCAAGGAATGAGGATGACGGCCCGCATGAGGCCGCGGCCCGGAAAGGCCGCGTTCAGGATCAGCGCGACCACCATTCCGAGCACTGTTTCGAGGGAGACGGACACCAGTGTGAACCAGAGGGTATTCCAGACGGAATGCCACCAGTCAGGCTCGGTCAGGATCCCGAACCACTCGCCGTCGTAGTTGGCGAGGTAGTTCTCAAGGCCGATGAACTCGTACTCGCTCAGCGAATTGAGGCTGGCATCTGTGAAGCTGAACCAGATCGTCCGCGCCAGGGGCCAACCCGCGATGAGCGCAACCACGACCAGGCTCGGCGCGACGAAGAGCCAGGCCGCCCTGATGCGCGAGCGCGTGAGGGAGGAGCGGCGTCCCTTGACAATCACCTGCCCGGGAGCGCTGGCCTCGGCGACGGCACCGCTCATGATCATTGCCAGCCGTTGCGCTTGATCCGCTTGAGGTCCCGGTCGAGGCGGTTGAGCGCCTGCGAGGGGTCAGACTTCTTGGACAGCACCTGGTGGACGGCGTTGAAGAACTCGGTTGAAACCTTGTTGTAGTTCTGTCCCGTCACGGTCGCGGGGCGCGCGACCGCATTGCTGAACACGTCCACGAGGTCGCCGATGAACGGATTGGCCCTAGAGATGTCTGTGTCACTGTAGAGCGACACGATGGTCGGGTTGAAGGAGCCTGCAACCGCCCGGCGCTTCTGCTCAGCCTCGCTCGTCAGATACATCACGAGATCCGTCGCGGCATCCGTGTTCTTGGAGTATTTCGAGACGGCGAGAAGTTGGCCGCCAAGAGTACCCGCGTGGCGCCCGTCGGCTCCCCCTTTCGGCAGGGGTGCGATTCCGACCTTGTCCTTGATGGTGCTGTCGCCGCCCTGCGCCAGTGCCCAAGCATAGGGCCAGTTGCGCATGAACGCTGCATTGCCGGCCTGGAAGATGCCGCGGGCTTCCTCCTCCGTGTAGTTGAGAACGCCTTCGGGCGTAATCGTTCCGACCCAGCCCGCCGCCGCCTTCAGCGCCTCGGCGGCCTTCGGGTTCTCAATGGTGACCTCGCCCTTCTCGTCCACGATGGTTCCGCCGTTATGGGAGGCGACCCATTCCAGCGCATTGGTCGTCAGCCCCTCGTAGGCGCGGCCCTGCCAGGTGTAGCCCCAGAAGTCGGCTTTTCCCTCCTTGCGCTCGCCTTCCTGGATGAGGCGCGCCGTCTCGCCGAGATCGGCCCAGGTCTCCGGCACGGGCCGCTTGTATTTGTCCAGAAGGTCCTTGCGGTAGTAGAGCAGGCCGGCATCGGCAAACCAGGGTATGGCCATGAGCTTGCCCTCGACGCGGCTCGTCTCGACCATGGCGGGAAGATGGTCGCCGATGATGGCTTGTCCCTTGGAGGTCAGGTCGAGCAGGTGGTTGCCCAGGGTGCCCGTCCAGACCACGTCGATCTGGAACACGTCGATGTCGCCGGCGCCGGCCGCAAGGAGCTGCTGGAAGAGTGCCAGACGCTCCGTCGCGGAGTTGGGCGTCGAGACGATCTTGACCGTGTTACCGGTCTTGGCCGCCCAGGCATCGACGCCCTGCTTGCAGATCTCGTATTCCTTGCCCAGCGCGCTGCATGAGATCGAGATCTCGACCCCCCAGGCGCTGGTAGTGGCGAGAAGCCCTGCGGCGGCTGCGAGGCTGGCGATGAGGCGCGACATGGCTATCCTCCTGCAGGCTTGAGGTTTATTGCTTAGCTTCTTAAAGCCCCACTGGCCGATTTGTTCCTATCGAACGTGGTCAAGGGAGCGCTTCCGCTCCATCTGATGTTGCCGAAAACGAGGGTGTTCTCATGAAAATCACATGGTTCGGTCATTCCGCCTTCCGTCTCGACTTTGCCGGCAAGGCCCTGCTCATCGATCCGTTCTTCACCGGCAATCCGGCATTCGAAGGCGACAGGGCGAAGATCACCGACGGCGTCTCTCACATCCTGCTCACCCACGGCCATGGAGACCATGTGGGAGATACGGCCGATATCGCGAAGGCGACCGGCGCTAAAGTGGTGACCAATTTCGAGCTCTGCATGTATCTCGCCAAGCAGGGCGTCGAGAGCTTCGATCCCATGAACACGGGCGGTACGACCGACCAGGGCGGCTTCACCGTCACCCTCGTGCGGGCGGACCACTCCTCGGGCTTGGTGGAAATGGACGTGAATTTCCCGCTCGGCAGCGCCAACGGGATCATCGTGAAGGCGCCCGGTGAGCCGACCGTCTATCACATGGGTGATACCGACATCTTCGGCGACATGGCCCTGATCGCCGAGATTCATAGGCCGGACGTGGTGATCGTGCCCATCGGCGACCGCTTCACCATGGGGCCGGAGGTCGCGGCGCTCGCGGTCGAGCGCTATTTCAGCGGCGCCAAGGCGGCCATCCCCTGCCATTACGCCTCCTTCCCGCCGCTCGTCCCCGATGCGGACCGCTTCGTGGCGGCACTGGACGGCAAGGGCATCCAGGTCGTGGTGCCTCACAAGACGGTAGGCGTGACGGTGTGAGGTCTACCCTCGACGTCATCGCCGGCCTCGTGGCGATGATCCCGCTTGTTTGAGGTGCGGCGCTCTTCCGGATCGGGATGGCCGGCACAAGGCCGGCCATGACGGGCGCAGGGTGGCGGGACGGGGGAGCGTCGCGCTGCGGTGCGGGTTCGTGATCTGTGCGCTGTCAAAGAGCAGCACCTGTGGGCCCGCAGCTTGCGCTGCGAGCCTGTCAGGAGGATCGAGGGTGGCGCGAGTGGCAGCCCGGCTCGATGTCTGAGGTGATAAGCGAGAGCCAAGCTGCTCGTCGCGCACGGTTCTTTTCAGGCGGACCAGCTGGACGGAGCCCAAGGTCGGCCTCCTGCGCGCCCAGGGGTGCGAAGCCTGTCGCAGGACCGTGCCGGCTCCCACACTTGCGACGCCTCGCGAGCGCGCCCCTCGCAGGAACCGATCTGTCCAACGATATAGCTTAGCTTGCACCGGTTGTCAAGAACAAAATGAGAACACATCGTTGCACAGACCCTGCCACGTCATCACGGGCCCTGGGCCGGTGATCTCGATCCGTAAGGCACGGCGCCTCACATGATCGGGATGGCCGGGACAAGCCCGGTCATGACGTCGAGGGTGTTAGGACGGACAGAAGGTGGCGAGGAAGAGCGCCGCGCCTCACCGCAGCGGGATGGCCGGGACAAGCCCGGCCATGACACGGGAGGAGGGGGGCGCGACAGGCAGAGGGTGGCCATGACGTGCGGATGAGGGAACGGCCAGTGATGACTGGGGGAGGGTATCATCCTCAGGCCACGCCGAAGACAGGAGAGGCCCGTCCCGTCACATCCAGCGTTGCCCCGCGAGGCGGGCGGGTGCTATAGGCCGGCCAGCAGATTTCCAAGGGGTATGACCATTCATGTCGGTCGATGAGAAAACGGTCCGCCGCATCGCCCATCTGGCGCGCATTGCCGTGACGGATGCGGAGGTGCCCCATCTCCAGGGCGAGCTCAACGCGATTCTCTCCTTCGTGGAGCAGCTCAACGAGGTGAATGTCGAGGGCGTCGAGCCGATGACCTCCGTGACGCCCATGGTCATGAAGAAGCGCCAGGATGGCGTGACCGATGGCGGCATTCCCGAGAAGATCGTCGAAAACGCTCCGGCAACGGAAGACAACTTCTTCCTGGTGCCGAAGGTGGTCGAGTAGGGCCGCGAGCCTTCCCACCGATCCTGAAATGAAGGCGCAGATGGCCGGGACGATCCCGCTCGAGGCGCCGAGACAAGAGATCCAGTCCCGTGAACGAACTGACCCATCTCACGATTGCCGAAGCCCGCGACGGCCTGAAGGCCAAGACCTTTTCCGCGACCGAGCTGGCGCAGGCCCATCTCGCCGCCATGGAGAAGGCGAGGGCGCTCAACGCCTATCTGGTCGAGACGCCCGAGAAGGCGCTCGCCATGGCCAAGACCTCGGACGAGAAGATCGCCCGCGGTGAGGGAGGGGCGCTCGAGGGTATCCCGCTCGGAATCAAGGACCTGTTCTGCACCGAGGGCGTCACCACGACGGCCGGCTCCAAGATCCTCGGCAATTTCATCCCGCCTTATGAGTCGACGGTCACCCGGAACCTCTGGAACGACGGCGCCGTGATGCTCGGCAAGCTCAATCTGGACGAATTCGCCATGGGCTCGTCCAACGAGACCAGCGCCTTCGGGCCGGTGGTGTCGCCCTGGCGGCGCGAGGGCTCGAATGTGAGCGCCGGAGCCTCCGGGGCCATCGAGGGCACTCATCTGGTGCCCGGCGGCTCCTCGGGCGGGTCGGCGGCGGCCGTTGCCGCTCACCTCTGCCTGGGCGCCACCGCGACGGACACCGGCGGATCGATCCGCCAGCCGGCGGCGTTCACCGGCACGGTCGGCATCAAGCCGACCTATGGGCGCGTCTCCCGCTGGGGCACCGTGGCCTTCGCCTCGTCGCTCGATCAGGCCGGCTCGATCACCCGCTCCGTGCGGGATTCGGCCATCATGCTCCGCTCCATGGCCGGGCCCGACCCCAAGGACACCACCTGCGTGGACCTGCCGGTGCCCGATTTCGAGGCTGCGGTTTCTCGGGGCGTGAAGGGTCTCAAGATCGGCATTCCCAAGGAATACCGGATCGACGGCATGTCGCCCGAGATCGAGCAGCTCTGGCATCAGGGCGCCGAGTGGCTGCGCGCCGCCGGGGCCGAGATCGTCGAGGTGTCGCTTCCGCACACCAAGTACGCGCTGCCCGCCTACTACATCGTTGCGCCGGCTGAGGCTTCCTCGAACCTCGCCCGTTACGACGGCGTGCGCTACGGCCTGCGCGAGAACGGCCGGGACATCGTCGATCTCTACGAGAAGACCCGCGCAGCCGGCTTCGGCCGCGAGGTCAAGCGCCGCATCATGATCGGTACCTACGTGCTCTCGGCGGGGTATTACGACGCCTATTACGTCCGGGCGCAGAAGCTGCGCACCCTGATCAAGCGGGACTTCGAGGAGGTCTACGCCCAGGGCGTGCACGCGATCCTGACCCCGGCCACCCCATCGTCCGCCTTCGGCATTGGCGAGAAGGGCTCGGGCGATCCGGTCGAGATGTATCTCAACGACATCTTCACCGTGACGGTGAACATGGCAGGCCTGCCGGGCATTGCCGTGCCGGCCGGGCTCGATGCCCAGGGGTTGCCGCTGGGGCTCCAGCTCATCGGTCGCGCGTTCGACGAGGAAACCCTCTTCGCGGCCGGCCAGGTGATCGAGGATTCTGCCGGCCGCCTCACGCTGCCGCAGGCCTGGTGGGCATGACGACGTGCATCCCACGGTTCCCGTCATTCACCTCTGGGACTGGCTGCCCGCCGCCTTCGATCCTGTTCTGATCCTCGTCGCTGTCTGGCTCGGCTGGAAGGCCGACCAGTTCGGCAAGGTGTTGATCGTCGGCATGATCGCGCTCGCTGTATCGGCGCTCGTCTCCTGGGCCATCAGCAGCATGGGCGTGCCCTGGATTGCCCCTGTGCGTTCGGACGCGCTGACCCTGTTCCCGGTTCGCTTCGTCGCCGGGCTGCTCTGGGCAAGCGCCGCGTTTGCGGCTCGGCGAGTGGCGAGGCGGTAGTCGGCCCCGATTGTCCTTGTGCCACAGTTCGGCCGGCGCCGAAGCATCGTAAGGCGACTTAGGTCCTGGCCTGTGTCAGATTCGTGCTGCCGTCCACCACAGCACACGGAACTGAACTCATGGCGACGAGCCAACCGAAGCCCAACCATGCCGTCGAGCTCTCGCTCCTGCTCGTTCTCGCGACGCTGTGGGCGTCGTCCTACACCTTCATCAAAATCGGCATCGACACGATCCCGCCCGTCACCCTGATCGCCGCCCGCACGCTGATCGCGGGAGGGATCCTTGTGCTGATCATGCGGTGGCGCGGGATCCGCCTGCCACGGGACGGGGCGAGCTGTCGCAACTTCGCCGTTCAGGCCTGCCTCAACAGCGTCATGCCGTTTACGCTGATCGCCTGGGCGGAGAGATCCATCGATGCGGGTCTGGCGGTCATCCTGAACTCGATGACGCCAGTCTTCACGTTCCTGATCACATGGCTCTGGTCCCAGCATGAGGCGACGTCGCTCCGAAAGCTCGCTGGGGTCGTCCTGGGCCTTGCCGGAACATGTATCATCGTCGGCAGCCAAGCCTTCGCCCATGTCGGCCAGGAGCTGACCGCGCAGCTCGCCGTCGTGCTGGCCACGGTCTGCTACGCGGGAGCAGCCATCTTCGGCCGTACGTTCAAGAATCTCGACCCGATGGCGCCGGCGGCCGGATCGCTCCTGTCCGGGGCCGTGATCCTACTGCCCCTGAGCCTGATCGTTGATCGGCCGTGGACGCTGGCTCCGTCGGGAGCCTCGATCCTGGCGCTGGCCGGACTGGCCGTGTTCTCGACCGCCCTGGCCTTCGCGATCTATTTCCGTCTGATCCGGACTCTCGGCTCGGTGGGCGCCACGGCCCAGGCCTATCTGCGGGCACCCATCGGGATCGCCATCGGGGCGTATTTCCTTGGGGAGAGCCTCAGCGAAGCGGCCTGGATCGGTCTTCTCTGCATCCTTGCCGGTGTGGCCTTCATGACCGTGCCTGAAAGGACCCGGAAGGCTGCCGTTCAGGCTGCATGAAATCCGCCTTTAGGTCTCCGCCAGTCCGGCGCCCGACCCCGCCGTGCTGCCGAGCGCCGTGGCGATCTCCGCCAACGTGGCCTTTTCGGCATCGCTCACGGCCACGCCGCCGAAGCCGAGAAAGCCGCCTTCCTTCCCGGCCTCCGCGGACTTGCGTGCGACGCTGAACAGCCACGCTTTGAACGCGGCCGCCTCGTCGGGCGCTTTGGCGTCGAGCAGCCCCGAGACGGCGTGAAGCTCCTCGATGGCCTTGCCCTTGATGTCGGCGAACTGGCTGCCCTTGAATTGAGCCTGGAAGGATTCCCGCACGGCGTTTCGGGTATCGGTGTTGGCAATGTCCTCGGCAACCGCTTTCACGAGGGGCGTGGCCTGCGCATCCTGCTTCGCCTCCAGAAGCGCCCAGCCGCTCGACATGGATTCCTGGAGCAGGCTCCAGAGACCGCCCGGGTCCGCCGCCGTGATGGCCATGCTGGCGACAACCGGGCTCGCGACGACGCGGGACCATTCCTCTGCGGTGAAGCTCGATTTGCTGGCCATCTTGATTGTCTCCAAGGTTGGTGGCGGGCGATTTTCCAAGCCTAACCGCCTGCTCTTCCGCTTGGTTCCTCAGGAAGGGGATGGGCGCTCGAACGAAAAATGGGTCTGACCGGAAGGTCAGACCCATCATGCGCAGTGTTACGCGGGACGCGAGGTTACTGCGGATTGGCGGGAGCCGACGGAGAGGACGGGGTCGCCGGAGCTGCGGGAGCAGCCGGGGCCGCCGGTGTGGCCGGAGCGGTCGATCTGGTGCTCGGCGAAGAGCTTTCCGTCTGGGTGCCGGTGCTGCCGGTTGTGCTCGGTTCGTTGCTGCCGCCATCATAGAAGAGGAAGGCCAGAAGGCCTAGCGCGACAACAAGACCGCCGATCACATAAGCAAGAGTGTTCGAACCCCGGCCTGTATTATCGTAGACGTTGGTCTCGCGATTGTACACGTTCGGTTCGCGATCCATAGGATCCATAGCCATTTTGAAACTCCTTGACCGTTTTACCTCCCGAACAACGCGTCATGTGGGATCGGGTTTCACCGGAGCGTGGCAATTATTTTCGAAATCTGTGCATAAAATTCTTCTAATCTTAACGTTAGGTTAAGCATTCTGAACGCCCGTTCATCTCGAAAGGGGTTGACCCTTTTGAGGGTCGCTCGTACTCCGAGCAGGCGAAGGCAAGAGATAAAGGCGCGAGGGTCATGAACGCTCCGGTCAATCCGAAGAAGCTCATCAAAGGTGCGACAGGCGATTGGGAAATCGTCGTCGGCATGGAGATCCACGCGCAGGTGACGAGCCAAGCCAAGCTGTTCTCCGGCGCCTCGACGGCTTTCGGGGGCGATCCGAACAGCCACGTATCCTTGGTGGACGCGGCTATGCCGGGCATGCTGCCCGTGATCAACGAGGAATGCGTCCGTCAGGCGATCCGTACCGGCCTCGGGCTCAAGGCCGAGATCAACCTGCGCAGCACTTTCGACCGCAAGAACTACTTCTATCCGGATCTGCCGCAGGGGTACCAGATCAGCCAGTACAAGAGCCCGATCGTGGGCGAGGGCGAGGTGATCGTGGACGTGCCGGAGTCCGGCGAGACCATCACGGTGCGCATCGAGCGCCTGCATCTCGAGCAGGACGCCGGCAAGTCGATCCACGACCTGCATCCCACCCTGAGCTTTGTTGATCTCAACCGTTCCGGCGTGGCCCTGATGGAAATCGTCTCGAAGCCGGACCTGCGTTCGGCCGACGAGGCGCGCGCCTATGTGACCAAGCTGCGCACGATCCTGCGCTATCTCGGCACCTGCGACGGCGACATGGACAAGGGCAACCTTCGCGCCGACGTGAACGTTTCGGTCCGCCGTCCCGGCGAGGAGTTCGGCACCCGCTGCGAGATCAAGAACGTCAACTCCATCCGGTTCATCGGCCAGGCCATCGAGGTCGAGGCGCGCCGTCAGATCGCGATCCTGGAGGACGGCGGCAAAATCGACCAGGAGACCCGCCTGTACGATCCGGGCAAGGGCGAGACCCGCTCCATGCGCTCGAAGGAAGAGGCTCACGATTACCGCTACTTCCCCGATCCGGACCTGTTGCCGCTCGAGTTCGACCAGGCTTACGTGGACGATCTCGCCCAGCACCTGCCGGAACTGCCGGACGAGAAGAAGGCCCGCTTCATGGCCGATTACGGTCTGCCGAGTTACGACGCCGGCGTGCTCGTGGCCGAACGCGCCTCCGCCGATTTCTACGAAGAGGTTGCCAAGGGCCGCGACGGCAAGGCCGCGGCGAACTGGGTAATCAACGAGCTGTTCGGACGCCTCAACAAGGAGGGCAAGGACATCACGGGATCGCCGGTCTCGGCCGCGCAGCTCGGCGCCATCATCGAGCTGATCGGAGAGAACGTGATCTCCGGAAAGATCGCCAAAGACCTGTTCGAGATCGTCTTCACGGAGGGCGGCGATCCGCGCGAGATCGTGGAAAAGCGCGGCATGAAGCAGGTGACCGACACGGGCGCCATCGAGAAGGCCGTGGACGAGATCATCGCGGCCAACCCGGACAAGGTGGAGCAGGCCAAGGCGAAGCCGACCCTGCTCGGCTGGTTCGTCGGCCAGACCATGAAGGCCACGGGCGGCAAAGCCAACCCGCAGGCGCTCAATGAGATCCTGAAGCAGAAGCTCGGGATCGAGTAGGCCATGCCCGGCGGATCCGATCCGCCGGGATTGTCGTCGGCGCTGGCCTCGTGACCTCGCAGCCCAACCCCTTCGCCCCACACTGGCTGATCCGCGACATTGTGATCAGCGCGCACAAGGCCGCAGTCGGGCCGGGCGGTCTGCTCTTCATCGGCGATTCCATCGTCGAGGCGTTCTACTGGAACAGCATCGGCGCACTTCCCGTGCTCAATGCGGGCTTTTCCGGCATCTGGACGGAGGCCTTGGAGCCTCGAGTGCCGCTTCTCCTCGAATCGGCGGAGCCCAGTGTCGCGGTGCTGCTCGTAGGCACCAACGACGCCAAGAAGGATTGCACGGAGAGCGCCCTCGACGGCGTCACGGAGCATTTCGAGCGGATCATCGGGCATTTCAATGGCGCACAGGTTCCCGTCGTCGTGCTGACACCGCCGCCGATCGAGCAGGCCAAGCGACTGACCAGCTTCTATTCTCCTGATGCCATGGCGTCCCTGAGCCGCCGCATCGTTCAGGTTGCGGAGGGTCGCGTGGCTGGCCTTCTCGATCTGCAGAATGCCTTTGCTGACGGGAGCGGAGCCGCAAGGGCGGGGATAACGACCGACGGGGTCCATCTGTCGGTACAGGCCTACAAGCTTCTGTACGATATGCTCGAGACGACACTTGCCGCACAGACGGTCCGGAGGAAGCGTCAATGACGGAAGTCAGCCAGCGAGGCGGCCAGTCTGCTCCACCTTCGAACGGTGCGCATTGGCCGTTTCTGGACTTACTTCGCCTGGGAGCGGCTCTGCTGGTGCTGTTCGGGCATACGCGCGGGCTCCTCTTCGTGAGCTTCCAGGACATCGTCCAAGCGGGATTGACCACAAAGGTCTTCTACTTCGTGACAGGTATTCACCGAGAGGGTGTCGCGATATTCTTTGCCGTCAGCGGCTTCCTAGTCGGCGGCGGAGTATGGCGCTCCATAGGGAAGTCCAGGTTCAATCCGCAGGCCTATTTCGCCAGCCGGTTCGCCCGAATTTTCGTCGTCCTTCTGCCGGCGCTGGCCCTGAGCCTGCTGCTCGACGGGATCGGGCGGTCTTATCTCGGTGGCACTCGGTTCTTTGGCGAGCGTCCCTTGATGCCGATCGGAGTCACGTCGGATTGGACCTGGGGGCAGATGGCATGCAACCTGGTGGCCATGCAGGGGATCTTCTGCAAGCCGCTTGGGGTGGACCCGCCGCTCTGGTCGCTGGGGTTCGAATGGACTTTCTATCTGCTCGCTCCCCTTCTGTTCGGGATCGGCGTCGCTCGTCTACCGAAATCCGTCAAGATCGGTGCCGCCGTCGTGCTCTTCCTGGGGCTCAACCACTTTGCGGGCGGGATCCTGAGATGGGCTCCCTGGTTCATGATCTGGCTCGCCGGAACCCTGGCTGCCCAGATCGTTCGGGATCGCACGATGCCGCTCGTTGCAGGTCTTGCGGGGCTTGCGGCGATCGCCACCGGATTTCTCGTCTCTCGCTTCCAGATCATACCTCCCTTCGGCACCGATCTCATGGTCGGGCTCGGAACCGCCCTTGCGATCGCGAACCGGAGGTTGCTGTCATGGTGCCCGATCGCAGGTTCGGTGCGCGTCGGAGCAGATTTCTCCTATTCCCTTTACCTTATTCACGTTCCCGTCACGGTTTTTCTGGGCGGTCTCCTCGAATGGTATGGCTGGCCGCCGGTTCTCGTTGCGCCAGGGGCGGCTCCCTATGGGGCATTTGCGGGACTTCTGGCCGGGGCACTCATTACAGCCTTCAGTTTCTCGCTTGTCACCGAACGTCGAACCGGGATCATCCGCAATCTGCTTCTGCGGAAGCGGATCGAGGCTTCCGCGCTCACGAGATCCGTCTAAGTCCATGCAACACGTTCAACAGGGCCCGACCAGCATGACCATGTCTCCTCCCGCGCCATTCCTCGCAAAGGTGCATCCCATCCCGGCCATCAGACCCGTCGCGGATGCCGATGCACAGGATCTCTTCGGTCTCCTGGCGCTCTGCTACGCGGAGTATCCGGGCTGCTTCGTTGATCCGCACGACGATCTGCCTGATTTGCGTGCCGCCGGCTCGTCATATGCCGCAACCGATGGCGCGTTCTGGGCGGTCGAGGACGAGCGCGGACGGGTCTGCGCCTGCGTCGCGGTGGATTTCCCTGAGAAGGGCGCAGCGGAACTGCACCGACTCTATGTACGCTCCGACCGGCGCGGACAGGGACTCGGGTCCCTGCTCGTGCGCCAAGCCGAGGGGCATGCCCGATTCAAGGGCGCAGACCGCATGGTCCTGTGGTCGGACACGCGCTTCACGACCGCGCACCGGCTCTACACGCAGTGGGGCTACACGCAGATCGACGGCCAGCGCCAGCTCACCGATATCTCGAGATCCGCGGAGTATCGGTTCGAGAAGAAGCTATAAGCCTCTTCTCTGGCAAAAGCGATCGAGTTGGAGTATATTCTGTTCCAGCGGCTGATTTATCAGCCGCTTTTTCATCAACCTCAGCCGAAGGAGGCGTCACATGGCCAACATTCTTGCCCCATGCACCCACGCCGCAATTCTTTTCTTCAACAACGCTGTAGGTTTCGATGAAGCAGATTACGTTATCTCTCGTCTGGCTGACCGTTCGCATTGACCTGATCCCGACCGTGCGCGAGCGCGGCCAGACATCCCGAAAAACTCGCCCGCACTCAGAACTGCCGGTGTCCCTTCGTGCAAGGCTCAGCCCTCATCTGCTGAAGGACATCGGCGAGGACGTGAGCGGGCGCGACTGACGATGATCAGAAACAGATGGCATCACCGGTTGTGTGCCGGTGATGCCGATGAGGCGGGCTCAGCGCTATTCGGATCGGGATTGCTGGAACAAGCTCAGCGATGACGCAGTTGACACCCATACGTTCCTGACATTGTGGATGACGAGGCAGATCTCTCACGGAATCTCATAGACCAGGAACTCGTCGTTGATGCCGCGCAACGCCGTCTTCTGAAGAGTGGGCCGCAGGCCCTTGAGTTCGATGATCTGGGAAGCTTCCCGGTTCTCGACCACCGAATCGGTTGCAAAGATCGCGCGCGATACGGCAAGTCCTTGGACGCGGGAGGCGATGTTGACCGTCTGGCCGAAGTAATCCTGCCGGTCATTCAGGGTCACGGCGAGGCACGGGCCCTCGTGGATGCCGATCTTGAGCAGCAGGTCCTCGCTGCCGCGCTGCTCGTTGAGGCTGCGCATCGCATCGCGCATGCGCAGGGCCGCCGAGATCGCATGGTCCGGCGTAGAGAACGTCGCCATGACCGCATCCCCGATGGTTTTGACCACAGCACCGCCGTCGGTAGCGACGATCTCGTTGAGGACGCGGAAGTGCTCACGCACCAGATCATACGCCACGAGATCGCCGACGCGCTCGTAGAGTTCCGTCGAACCCTTCAGGTCAGTGAACAGGAAGGTCAGGCTGGTGATCTTCAGGCGCTGATCGATGTCGAGCGTGTCGGTGCGGTAGAGATCGCGGAAGGTCTGGTTCGTCAACAGGCGCTTCGCTGTGAGGAAGGGGCGCCTTTGCTCCAGCAGGTGGTGCAGTTCGTGACCGGCGACCCAGACGGCCGGCAGGACGCGCCGGTTCGTGCGGTTCTCGAGAGAGATCCGCAACGGACCCGGCTGCATGACGAGGGTCTCGTTTTGCGGATGGCTCTCGTTGAGGACGAATGAGAGGCTCTGGCGCTCGCGGGTAGGCTCGCCCTTGACGTCGATGAAATGGGCGGCATGGGTGACCGGATCCATGACGATGACGAATTCCGCGGGAAGCTGCAGGGACAGGATCGCGCGCTCACCGGGCGGAAGTTCGACGGCGTCGAGTACGATCTCGTCGATCAGGCGATCGAAACCCTCTGGCAGGTCGACTCCCGATCCCCAGAAGATCTGCCGCATGTACTCGTCCATCGGAAGTGTATCCGGGTCATGGGCCGCGATCTTCCGGACGCGCGGGCTCACGGTGAACGTGACCTCCACCATCTCGTCGAGCGTCGGCTCATAACCGGCAGCGCAGAGGGCGCAGCTGTATTCGCTCTGATTGATCGACTTGAGGCTCATCCCCGATTCGAGCACCCCGCCGCACCCGGGGCAGAGCACGTTCCAGGACATCTCGAACACCCCGAGCCGGGCCGCGTGAAGGAACGCCGCGATGACGCGATCCTCGTCGAGCCCGTTCCTCGCCGCGAAGGCAAGTGCATTGATGCGGTTCAACTCGTGATCTGGCGCCTGACGGATCAGGCGCTCGAACGCCGCGACGACATCCGTATCGACATCGGCGGATTGCCGAAGGATCGCGAGGAATCTCTCGTCTTCGCCCATACAGCAGCCTCCTTCGAGGGGCAGAACTGGGTCCGCCCGCCTCATCACGCCAGGGTTCGGAATGCGGAGCTGACATTCCGATCCTCAACCCCATGATAGCAAAGCTGGCGCCGTCAGGCACGTGATTAAGGAGCGGTGCGAAGGGGCGCCTGCGGCCTTGGACACAATAGGCCTTCACGCCAGAAGGCCAAGCTTCCATAGGCCCTGGAGAGCGATGGTGCTGCCGATGACGAAGACAAGGCCAGCCGAGATATAGGGCAGCCGCTCCCCCCATTCCTCCAGACCCGACCATCGCGTCCGGAGGGCGTGGGTTCCCCAGGCGGCCACGATGCCCACCGTTACCAATGTGATCGCGAGGCCGACGCTGAAGGCCGCCACCATGCCGATTCCAAGCGTGAAGGCCCTGACCTGGAGGCAGATGAGCAAAACCGCGATGGCGGCCGGGCAGGGGAGGAGCCCGCCGGTGAACCCGAACCAGGCGATGTCGAAATTCGTGACGTGCCGGTTGCCGCCGAAGCGCTCCCGGACCTCGCGTGCATGGGCCGCGGCATGGGCGTCGAGATGCCCGTCCTCATCATGATGCGCAGGATGGGAATGCCCATGACCGTGATTGTGCCCGTGATCATGAGAGTGGCTATGGTGATGGTGGTGGTGCGCGGCCCTCAGCATCCAGAAAATGCGGAACGAAAGCGCCATGATCAGCAGTCCCGAGAGAAGAACAAGCCAGGGCTCCGCGCGGTCGAGGATGAGCTTGTCCCCCAGGTACAGACCGAGGAGAGCCAAGGCCCAGACGACGATGGTGTGACCAATGGCAGCCGAGATGCCCAGCAGGGTCGCCTGGGCCGGGGTGCCCCGAACGGCCACGATGAAGGCTGCCATCATGGATTTCGAATGGCCAGGCTCCAGGGCATGCAGGGCGCCGAGCAGGATGGCGGCTGGCAGATAAAGCCAGGGATTGGCCACACCTGCCTGAATGAGCTGGGCGATGTCAGGCATGAAAAAACTCGTTATTTCAAATAGGTCCGGACCACATCGATCAGCTCGTCGGCGCCGCGCATCCGGTCGGTTTCCTGCGTGGGCTCCACCACGTGATGCTGGATGTGATCCTCGATCAGTTCCGCCGTGAGGCCGTTCATGGCCCCTCGCACGGAAGCGACGAGTTGAAGCACATCGGCGCAGCCGAGTTCGTTCTCGAGGGCCCGTTCGATGGCTTCGACCTGGCCGCGGATGCGGCGCACGCGAGCGAGCAGTTTGGACTTGGCTCGAACCGTATGGGACATATGGATCCTCCCGATAAATAATATAGGGGGGTACCCTATATATGTCGAGGCCATTCTCGCCCGCCCGGGTCGATGTACACGAGGTGGCAGGGGATCAGGGCTCAGCGACGCCGTACTCCTCGGCATAACGATTGGCGACCCGCGTCTGCCACAGGCAGAGAACAGGCGCGACCACGAGTTCGACGATCAGCCCGCCGACCATGAAGAAGGATGGCAGTCCGGTGAGAGCGAGGCCGATCAGGCGGCCCAAGCCGCCGATGACCACGAGCAGGGTCAGCAGCCGAAAGCGTCCGGTGTTGACCTCAATCGAGGGCAAGGTGCTCCAGAAGCAGAGACCGATGCCGAGCAGAAGGCCGGACATGAAGCGGAAGTGGCTTTCCGCTGATATACTCACCGCGTCGCCCGTGAGCGCCTGTCCGAACAGGACACCGTACAGGCCAGTGGCGACCGGAATGGCGGCCGCGATGGCCACGCTCTGCTGGAGCAATTTTCGTTCGCGTTCCATACCGGTCATGGCGTCCCCCAATGCCCTGAGATTCTGCTCCTTCCCGAGGACGAAACAATCGATTAGGGTCCCCGGCCACAGAATTTTCTTCATCGGGGATCGCATCATGCCGGCACGGTTCGAACTGCACGGATTCGGCTATTCGGGGCCGACCTACAAGGTGGCTCTCGCTCTGTCGCTGATGGGTGAACCGTTCGATTACGTGCACGTGAACATGATGGAGGGAGACCACAAGCAGCCTCCCCATCTGTCCCGTCAGCGCTACGGCCAGGTTCCCCTTCTGGTCGATCGCAACAGCGGACGCCACCTGTGCCAGTCGGCAGCAATCCTGGAATATCTCGCCGACATGACGGGCCGGTTTGGAGGCGCGAACCTCGACGAGCGCCTGCAGGTGCGCGAGTGGATGTACTGGGATTTCGACCGTCTCGCGGCTCCTCTGTACAAGGCGCGCGTGGTCAAGGCGGGCTTCCGTCAGGCGCCTCCCGAAGTGGTCGAGGATTGCATCATGGCGGCCAAGAACGCTCTGGGGGTCCTGGAACGTCACCTTGCAGGCCGCGCGTGGCTGGTCGGGGAGGGCGTGACCATTGCCGATATCGATGTCTACGGGGTCGTCGCCTTTGCGGGCGAAGCCGGCATCGACGCGGCGGAGTATCCTCAGGTGAGCGCATGGGCGAAGCGGGTCGAAGCTCTGTCCGGATTCCGCGCGCGTGCCGATCTGCTGCCTATGGAATCGCGGGCCGCCGCATGAGCGCTCTGTCGATCAGGGAGGCACAGGCGCGGGATCTCGAAGCGATCATTCGTCTGCACGAGGAAGACGAGCTGGGTTCCCATGGCGACGTTTGGTCGCCCGAGACGCGGCCCGCCTACGAGGCCGCCTTCGCGGCCATCCAGCAAAGCCCCGACAACCGGCTGTTCGTGGCTCTGGACGGCGACGAGGTCGTCGGCACCTTCCAGCTGACGTTCATTCCGAGTCTCACCGGTCGTGGCGCCCTGCGCGTCAAGGTGGAGAGCGTCAAGGTGAAGGCTGCGCGACGCTCGGGCGGCATCGGCGCCCGGATGATGGCTTTCGCCGAAGACCATGCCCGTACATATGGGGCGGCCGCCATGGAGCTCACCTCGAACAAGACCCGCACGGATGCGCACCGGTTCTACGAGCGTATCGGCTTCGTCCGCAGCCACGAGGGCTTCAAGAAGAAGTTTTGATCGTCAGCAACTCGCCTGTCATGGCCGGCCAGCCTCATGCCGACCAACCGATTGTCTTGAACGCAGCGCTTGTCATCGGCATCGCCGGCCTAAAGCATCGGACCCAAAAGTGGACCCACTTTTGGGATCGGATCCGATGCTCACTTCCTGAAGCGGCGCATCGTTCGGGGCGGACCCAGCGGGCCGCGCAAGCGAAAACCGGGTCCACTTTTCCGCACGATGCGCTAGCCCGGCGATGCCGACAGCGGTGTCTCGGAACAGGTTAGGCCTTCATCCCGCCCTTCAGGCGCATGTTGCACTCGCTCCAGAACTTCGGCCACTTGGCGTCCTTGGCAAGCTTGCCGCCGGACTTGGCCTCCTTCCACTCCGCGCTGCACTTGCTCATGCGCTCGCGGGCAGCCATCTGGGCGGCCGTCGGCTGCTTCTTCGGCTTCATCTCGGCGGCCGCCTCTGCGGCACCTGCCATGGACAGGGCCATCGCGGCCGCGACGGCGAAACTGACAACTCGGTTCATCATGGGACATCCTCTCGAGCGCCCGTCAGGCGCAGGCGGCATCTCATGATGAAACAATGAAACATGCAAGCGCGGGAAGGCAGCCCTGCGTCCTTTCCACCGAATTTCATTGCAGACGAGGGTGCGAGTTCCGATCTTATGTCTTAACGTCCCGGCACCGACCCGTGTCGTCACGCAAGGAGAGGCTTTCCATGGCAGCTGCCGCGCAGAACCCGATCGATCTCTATTACTGGCCGACCCCGAACGGGTGGAAGATCACCATCATGCTCGAGGAATGCGGGCTCCCCTATGCGATCCATCCGATCAATATCGGCAAAGGCGACCAATTCGCTCCGGAGTTCCTGGCGATCTCTCCCAACAACAAGATGCCCGCCATCGTCGACCCGGACGGTCCCGACGGGCAGCCGATCTCCGTGTTCGAGTCCGGGGCCATCCTGCAATATCTCGGACGCAAGACAGGCCGATTCTATCCGCAGGACGAGCGCGGGCGGGTCGAGGTCGATCAATGGCTGTTCTGGCAGATGGGCGGCTTCGGCCCCATGCTCGGCCAGACGCATCATTTCCGCATCTACGCCCCGGAGAAGGTGCCCTATGCCATCGACCGTTACACGAACGAGACCAACCGTCTCTATGGCGTGCTGAACAAGCGCCTCGAAGATCGGGAGTTCGTGGCAGGCGAATACTCCATTGCCGATATGGCCATCGCCCCTTGGGCGAAGCTGTGGGACCGCCAAGGACAGGATATCGAGGAGTTCCCACATGCGAAGCGCTGGCTCGAGACCGTGCTCGCCCGCCCGGCAGTCCAGCGCGGCATCAAGGTGAGCTCGGATGACCGCGAGAAGACCGACCTGACCGACCCCAAGGTCCAGGCGGTGCTGTTCGGCCAGAGAGCACGGTAGGATCTGATTCTGCCGTTCCCGGGTTCGTCGTTCCGCAGAGCGGCTCCTTGAATCCATTCGTGGACACGGTGCGGAGCCGATGCCTCGAATCCCTGCCCGAGGAGGGTGTTGCGGAGGCCATGGACGTGAAAGGCCGGAGGCTACGGCGCTTCTAGGCGACGATGAAGTCGCCGGCAACGATCGCCGTGTGCACCTTGACGTGTGCGAACTTCACCGAATCGAAGGCATTGCCCGAGCCGTCGGCATCGTAGAACAGGTTGCCCGTCTTGGCGTCGTAAAGGATGCGCACATCCTTGTTTGCGGCCTTTGCGCCGAGCCCGAAGGCGCTCTCGTCGAGCAGGCCCCTGTGCAGCGCGCCGAAGACGGCCTTCGAGAGCCTGATCGTATCGACGCCGCTGAAGTCGGTCAGCGTGTCAACGTTGGTCTTGCCGAGCTTAGTGGAGAACACGAAGGTATCGCTACCATCGCCGCCGGAAAGCTTGTCGCGGCCGAGCCCGCCGTTGAGCACGTCGTCTCCGGCGCCCCCCTTGAGGCGGTCGGCGCCTCTGCTCCCTCGGACCGTGACGGACGCCGGCGGGAGCGAAACTGACGGGAGTGGGACGGTGGGCGTGTCGATCGCCGGAACGTCCGGTGCGACCGGCACGATCCCGTCCGGTGTGATCTGCAGGATAATTCGGGCGTCGATGGAAGCACCCTTTGGGTCGCTTGCCCGCACCACGAGCTCGACGGTGGTTTCCCCCGCCGTGAAGGGCTTGGCCACGATGAGCTCGTCGCCCTGGATCCGGAAGTGGCCGTTCGGGTTCGACGCGAGGAAATAGCCCAGGGCGTCGCCGTCCGGATCGGTCCCCGACAGATGACCCACGACGGCTCCGGCCTTGGCCCGTCCGCTCACGGTGGTGACGTCGAGGCTCACAGACGTGGGAGCCGAGTTCGAAGCGGTCAGTGCGATCGTCCGATCGGCAAACTGCGCATATTCGATGCCCGTCAGCGTGTTCTGACCATCCCCGGTGCGGTTGTCCACGACGGAGAAGCTGCCGTCGGCCTTTCGCTGGACGGTATAATCGGAAAAGTTGCCGCCATAGACCGCCACGTCGGTGCCGCTTCCGCCCATCAGAACGTCGTCGTGCGCGCCACCTCTGAGAACATCGTTGCCGGCTTGGCCGTCGAGAGTGTCGTTGCCGCCGAGGCCGGTAAAGGAGTTGGCGGCATCGTTGCCGATGAAGTGATCCGTGTTGTGCGCGCCCGTAAGGTTCTCGACGTTGCGGATCGTGTCCCAAGTCCCGTTTCCGGTCTGCTGTTTGCCGGTGATACGCAGATCGACCTTGTGCCAGGCCAGGCGATAATAGTCTCCGCGCGTGAAACCGAGCGTGTCGACACCCTCGCCGGCATCGAGAAAGTTGGTGCCGGGGCCCGTCACGAAGGTTTCGTCGCAGTCGCCGCCATAGGCGATGTCGTTGCCGGCGCCGAACAGGATCTTGCCGTCGATGGTGCCGCCGCGGCCGTCGTAGATGTTCGTCGACGCCCCCCGCGGCTCGTTCCAGCCGTCTCCGCCGAGCCAGACATCGCCCTTGATGTGGCCGGTGTTGGTGACGGTGGTGGACCCGTTCCAAAGGCCGAAGATGGCAACGACGCCCTCGATCAGGCCAGTATTCGTGATGACGAGACTATCCGTGTCCGTGTCATACCCGTTGGCCACGATTCCATCGCTGCCGATGATGGTTCCCGAGTTGAAGATCGTGTTCTGGGTGCCCGCATGGGTCTCAAGCAACACGGCCGTGCCTGCGCCAAGCTTGCTCTTGGAACTGATCAGGCCCGCATTGGTCACGATATTGGCGCCGCCCCCGCCGGGGATAGGATCGCCGAGCCAAAGTCCTCCCGACAGGCCGAAGACCGAGCCGGTGCCGGAGATGTTGATCCGTCCGGAGGTTGAGATTGCTACGTCCTGCTCGCTGCGTACTGACCCATTGAGCAGCAGGGTGTTGTCCAAACCCGTGATCGCTCGGGAGCCATAGCCCGATGCGGTAATCGAGCTACCCTCAGCCAATACGACCGTATCGTTACGTTCCAGCGCGAGCGCGACATCATAATCCTCAGTCGAAGGCGGCACGGGCGACGATGCGTCAATCACGTAAACGGTCACGGCGGCACTCCAGCTATGGCTCAGCTAAGGGCCTTATTATGTTATAGAGTTATATATCGCAAGCAGTGTTAGGAATAAAATTTCTTCTGAGGGACGATTGTAGGTCGTTCCCGGCCAGTCCTGACGAACTGAAATCTCAGAGTTAATCTTGCACCGGCAATCGGTTCGCTTGGCTCACGAAATTCCGTCGGCTGCCCTGGATGGCCGCACCCGGTACAACCATCGCGTGGTGCAGGGCTCGGAGCTAATTCGCCTTCGTCCAGGTCTGCGACCGGCAGATCAGTCCGCCGAGGACGCAGCCGGAAAGCTGCAGGGTGGTCGGGCTCATGAGCTTGAGCTTGCCGGTATAGGTCTTGCCGTCCTGCGGATTGTAGAGCTGGCCGACGTAGCCGTCCGCCTCAGGCTTGACGTCCCAGATCATCCGGACACCCACGATGTTGCGGTCCCGCAGCTTCGGGTCTGCGTTATTGGTATCCTTCTCGTAGGTCGAGGACACGATGGTGCCGCAATAAACGGCGCCGCATTTGGCAATCCTCACCCGGGTATCGCCGCTCTGGGTCAGCCATGTCCCGCTCGGGTCTGCCGATTGGGCCTGGGCCGGGACGGTCAACAGGGCAAGGCCGAAAGCGGCCAGGATCGCGTGCTTCATGGGGGACTCCCTCTATGCCGGTATTCACCGGGCCGTTCATCCAGAAGAGTAGGGGAGGCGGTTAAGCTTTCCAAGCGGGTGGGGGCAAAAGGCGCTTGAGGCGCGAGGGGCTCGTCGCTATAAGCGCCGCACTTCATCAATTCCCATCTCAGATCAAAGCGAGTTGCCATGGCCATCGAGCGTACCTTCTCCATCATCAAGCCCGACGCGACCGAGCGGAACCTCACCGGCGCCATCAACGCCGTCATCGAGAAGGCCGGCCTGCGCATCGTGGCTCAGAAGCGCATCCTCATGAGCCGCCGCGAGGCCGAGACCTTCTACGCGGTCCACAAGGAGCGCCCCTTCTTCGGCGAGCTCGTGGACTTCATGATCTCCGCCCCGGTCGTCGTTCAGGTCCTCGAGGGCGAGAACGCCGTTCTCCGCTACCGCGAGATCATGGGCGCCACCAACCCGGAGAGCGCCGCCGAGGGCACGATCCGCAAGCTCTACGCCAAGTCGATCGGCGAGAATTCGGTCCACGGCTCCGACAGCCAGGACAACGCCAAGATCGAGATCGCCCAGTTCTTCTCGGGCAACGAGATCGTCGGCTAAGCTTTCGTGGCATAGCCCTCATGTTTAGGCCGCCCTCGGGCGGCCTTTTCATTTTACGGCTCTTCGACCATCATGCGCCCGCCATGAACCAAGCTTCCCGCATCGAACGCCGCGCCTCCGTTTGCCCGCACGATTGCCCATCCGTGTGCTCCCTCGAGGTCGAGGTGATCGACGGTCGCACCATCGGCCGCGTCCACGGAGCGAAGAGCAACACCTACACGGCAGGCGTGATCTGCGCGAAGGTGGCCCGCTATGCGGAGCGCATCCACAATCCGGACCGGCTGCTCCATCCGCTACGGCGCACCGGCCCCAAGGGCTCGGGGCAGTTCGAGCGCATCTCCTGGGATGAGGCCCTCGACGTCGTGGCGGCGAAATTCCTGGAAGCGGAGCGGGAGTTCGGCTCGGAATCGGTCTGGCCCTACTACTATGCCGGCACCATGGGCTACGTGATGCGCGACGGCATCAACCGCCTGCGTCATGTGAAGAAATATTCCGGCCAATATTCCACCATCTGTACGGCCATGAGCTGGACCGGATACGTGGCCGGCGCGGGTCACTTGCGCGGCGCCGACCCGCGCGAGATGGCGGTCTCCGACTGCATCGTGATCTGGGGCACGAACCCGGTTCATACTCAGGTTAACGTGATGACGCACGCGATGAAGGCCCGAAAGGAGCGCGGCGCCAAGATCGTGGCCATCGACATCTACCAGAACGCCACCATGAAGCAGGCCGACATGGCGCTGCTCGTGAAGCCGGGGACAGACGGCGCGCTCGCCTGCGCGGTCATGCACGTGCTCTTCCGCGACGGGCTCGCGGACTGGGACTATCTCGAACGCTACACCGACCATCCGCGTGAACTCGAGGAGCATCTGCGCACGCGCGATCCGGCGTGGGCCTCCGCCATCACGGGCCTGTCGGTGGAGGAGATCGAAGCCTTCGCCGGGCTCGTGGGCGCGACCAAGCGCACTTACTTCCGCCTCGGCTTCGGTTTCGCGCGCCAGCGCAACGGCGTGGTCAACATGCATGCGGCGCTCTCCATCCCGGCGGTCACCGGCGCGTGGCGCTACGAGGGCGGCGGCGCTCTGCATTCCAACAGCGGAATCTTCCATTGGAACAAGGCTTTGATCGAGGGCCACGACGCCATCGACAAGAGCATCCGCATCCTCGACCAGTCCCAGATCGGCCGTGTTCTCACCGGCGACCCGCAGGCGCTCTACGATGGACCTCCCGTCAAGGCGATGCTGATCCAGAACACCAATCCGGTCTCGGTCGCCCCTGAGCAGGAGCTGGTGAAGCAGGGCTTCGCCCGGGAAGACCTCTTCGTCTGCGTCCACGAGCAGTTCATGACCGAGACGGCTCTGATGGCCGACATCGTGCTGCCCGCGACCATGTTCATGGAGCACGACGATCTGTATTCCGGCGGCGGACATCAGCATTTCCAGGTCGGCCCCAGGCTGATCCATCCGCCGGGCGAGTGCCGCTCCAACCACGAGGTGTTCCGCGGGCTGGCAGCGCGCCTCGGCGCGGAACATCGCGGCTTCGCCATGGAGCCGCGGGAGATCATCGACTGGACCCTCCGGAATTCGGGCTGGGGCGATCTCGATAACCTGGAGGCTCATGTTCATTTCGACGCGCAGCCGCCCTTCGAGGAGGCTCATTTCCTCAATGGCTTCGGCTATCCGGACGGCAAGTTCCGCTTCAAGCCTGACTGGACGGCGATCCCGTCCTACAACAATGGCCCTATGGGGCCCTGGGCCAGCATGCCGGCCTTCCCGGACCACTGGAGCGTGATCGAGGCGGCGACGAGCGAGCATCCGTTCCGGCTCGCCACCAGCCCGGCGCGCAACTTCCTCAATTCGAGCTTCAATGAAACTCCGACTTCCCTGGAGAAGGAGAGGAGGCCCGAGGTGATGATCCATCCGCTCGATGCCGAGCCGCAGGGCATCGCAGACGGCGATTGGGTCAAGCTCAGGAACCACCGCGGCGAGGTCTATCTGCGGGCGAGGCTCTTCGATGGTGTGCGGCGCGGCGTATTGATCGCCGAGGGCATCTGGCCCAACGCGGCCCATCCCTTCGGACGCGGCATCAACACGCTCACCGGCGGCGACCAGGTGGCTCCCTACGGCGGGGCCGCCTTCCACGACAATCGGGTGGCACTGGAGAAGGCCTCACCTGACCTTGAGTGATCCAACTATCGTCTGATTCCAAGCAACATAGTAACGTTTAATCATAGTCAGGCGTCGCGCGCCTCGTGCGGGGCTCGCATGGGGCTCCTACCACTCCAGGCGATCATTCATAGTGTGAGGATTCGGGCATGACGGACGTAAAGGCGACTGATGATCGCTCACATCAGGACCTCGATGCCGGTTCAATCAGACACGAGGGCAGGACCGCTCCCTCATTGGCGGACGTCGCGGCACCGGTCGTTCTGACGATCGACGATCTCGCATTCGCGACCGGCGGTCTCCTGACCAGGAAAGTGAACGAGTACGAAGGGCAGCACCGCTGAGAACTGCCTGCGCCAACCTTGGAGAGACCAGGAGCGGCACCTCCCCGGTGCCGCTCTTTTCGTGGTCGCCCCCGGGCGCCGGTCAGACCTTCTTAAGCCTATCCGCAGCTGCCCCTTGATCCCGAACGGCCAAGCCTATTCTTAAAGCCGAACGTGATTTCGTCCCTGGGGAGCCATCCATGACCTCGATCCTTCGCGCGCTGCTCGTGACTGGCGCTGTTTCTGCCGGCGCGGCATCGGCCTTCGCGGCCGCCTCCAACACGCCGACGCAATACCAGGTCGATCCGGCGCTCAAGACCGAGAGCGTCGCTCAGCTGCGCGTCCGGGTAAGTCAGGCCTGCGCGATCACGCAGGGTCGCCTCCAGAGCGGCGTCAGCGAGGCGTCCCTTGGTCGTGGCTGCGACTGTTATGCGGGTCGCACCATGCGGTCCCTGAGCGCCGATGAGCTCCAGGCCTACCGGGATACGGGCCTTTTCAACGACACGGCCCGCGAAAAGGCGCTCACCGCTCTCGACGCTTGCCGGCTGCCGCGCCCGCAGATGTAAGCGACTCCGAGGTGCACCGGACCGGGAGCCGGAGCTTTGCCGATACCGGCTCGTACGCTAGTGTCTGGCCATGCCTGCATCCGCCAACCTGTCCCGCGTCTCGGCCGTCGTTCTCGCGGCCTTGGTGGCGTACGCCGCTCTCGTGCTCGAGGGCTCAACGCTCCGGGCGCAGGATCTCCGCGCGACTACGGAAGGGCAGTTCCGAAGCTGGCTGGACGGGACGGTCTGGGCCGATGCGCAGAAGCAGGGTGTCACCCGGGAGACCTTCGAGCGCAACCTGTCGGCGATCAGGCTCGACTGGGCTCTCCCTGAACTTCTCCCGGCGGGTCGCCCGGTCCCGTCCGACGACCAGCGCCAGGCCGAGTTTCAGAGCCCTGGCCGCTATTTTCCCGAGGCCCAGCTCGCCTCCCTGGCCAAGGACGGCCGCGTACTCCTGCAGCGATGGGACTCCGCTCTCGACGACATCGAGCGCCGCTATGGCGTGCCACGGGAGATCGTGGTCGCGATCTGGGGCCGCGAGTCGCATTTCGGCCGCGTCCGGGCAAAGCACCAGGCCCTGCGGGTTCTGGCCACGCAGGCCTTCATGGGGCGCCGAAAGGCGCTGTATTATCCGGAGCTTCTCGCGGCCCTGGTGATCCTCGAGGAGGATCATTTTTCCGGCGAGACCCTGCTGTCGTCCTGGGCCGGGGCCTTGGGACAGCCGCAGCTTCTCCCCTCGAAATTCCTGCGCTATGCGGTCGATGCCGATGGCGACGGCCGCCGGGATGTCTGGGACTCGGTGCCGGACAGCCTGAGCTCGATCGCGAACTATCTGCGCGAGCATGGCTGGAAGCCGGGTACCGGCTGGGGCTTCGAGGTGAAGCTGCCGCAGGCGGTCTCCTGCACGCTGGAGGGGCCGCGGCAGGGCAGGCCGATGGGGGATTGGCTCAGGCTCGGACTCACGCCCGCCCTCGGTGCCCCGCCCCCTTGGGGCCACGACACGGCGGCTTTCCTGGTCATGCCCGCCGGCCGCCTCGGACCGTCCTTCCTGGTGTCCGAGAATTTCTACGTTCTCAAGCAGTACAACGAGTCCGATCTCTATGCGCTTTTCATCGGACATCTGGCAGACCGCATGGGCGGCGCCTCGGCGTTCGCCGGATGGTGGCGGCCGATCGATTCCCTACGGCGCGGCGACATTCAGACGATGCAGGAGCGACTGAAGGGCCAGGGCTATGATGTCGGCAAGGTCGACGGCCTGATCGGCTTTGCCACCCGCACGGCGATCGGCCAGTGGCAGATCAAGGATCGCCGCGACGAGACCTGCTTTCCCGATGCGGCCCTCGTCCAAGCCCTTCGCTAGCGCATCGTGTGGACGCAGGCGAAACTGCCTACGAGACCAGGATGCAGAAAGACCGAGGCGAATTCGGCCTTTCCTTTCGAGGATGCGAGAGGCATTCAGGTCGCCATCATCCGGGCAGAAGGTCGATCACCCGCATGACGGCAACCGTGCTCCCGGTATTCTTGCTGCGCTCCGGCATGCCCTTGGCGCAGGACCACACGTCGCCCTTCCTGTAGCGAGCGTCGCCGGAACCGGTGTCCACGGTCAGTTCGCCTTCCAGCATGTGGCAGACCATGTCGTTGGCCATGCTCGACCCGCTGGTGCTCGCGCCGGGCTGATAGATGCTGTCGCGCATCGATACCGTCTTGTAGTTCGGAATCATCGTGTCACGCTTCGAGTAGTCCACGCGACGGACACCCGGGGCGATTTCCCGGCCTTCCGATGCTCCGGGGGTCTGGGCGGAAGCAGTTGCAGTCGGAAGGGCAACAGACGCTAAGGCAATATTGAACAAGGTCTGGCGACGGTTGAGCTGTCTCATGGCGTTCTCCCGTCAAAAAGAAGCCACCCCAGCACCTGGGATTCCACGCCCGTTCAGAGCGCGTGTCAATGGATGTTTATGGAACCGTCGGTCGTTTCACGACCCGGGCGAATGCAGCGAACCGCTCGCGTCCCATGGGCGTGAAAACACCACCCGCCCGGTCTCCAGCCGCGCCGTCCCGTCGCAGATCATGCGCAGGGCCTGTGGATAGAGCCGGTGCTCCTGCACGATCACCCGGGTCGCGAGGCTCTCCTCGGTATCGCCTGGAACGACGGGCACCGCCGCCTGGGCGATGATCGGGCCGGCGTCGAGCTCCGGCACCACGAAATGCACCGTGCAGCCATGCACCAGCACGCCATCCGCGAGGGCCCGGCGATGGGTGTGGGTGCCGCGATAAAGGGGCAGCAGGGACGGGTGGATGTTGATCATCCGGCCGGCCCAGCGCTCCACGAACCAGTCAGTCAGGACCCGCATGAACCCGGCGAGGCATATGAAGGCGATGCCGCGCGAGGCAAGCGCCGCATCCATCGCGTGCTCGAAATCCTCGCGGGTGGGATGGGCCTTGTGGTCGATCACGCAGGTGGCGATCCCGGCCTCCCGGGCCCGATCCAACCCGGCCGCGTCCGGGCGGTTCGACACCACGAGGGCGATCTCGGCAGGAAAAGCCCCGGCTCGGGCGGCCTCGATCAGCGAGACCATGTTCGAGCCGCGGCCCGAGATCAGGATGGCGACGCGGCGGCGGGTCATCAGATCGCCAGGTGCCCCGCGGTCTGGACGCGCTCGCCACCGGCATGCGCCACGGTCTCGCCGATGCGGACCGGAGCCTCGCCCGCCTGGCGCAGCCGCTCCGTCACGGCCTCCGCTTGGTCGGCTGCGGCCACGACGATCATGCCGATGCCGCAGTTGAAGGTGCGCAGCATCTCGGCCTCGGCCACGCCGCCGGCCTTGGCGAGCCAGCCGAACACGGGCGGGACGGCAATCGCACCGAGGTCGAGGCGCACGCCGACGCCGTCCGGCAGGACGCGCGGGATGTTGTCCGGGAAACCGCCGCCGGTGATGTGGCAGAGGGCGTTGATGCCGTGGCCGGTCTTCAGGACCTCCAGCAGGGCCTTCACGTAGATCCGGGTCGGCTCCAGCAGGGCCTGGGCGAGGCTCTTGCCCTGCGCGAAGGGGGCGGGTGCATCCCAGGCGAGGCCGGACTGCTCGACGATCCGGCGCACGAGGGAGAAGCCGTTGGAATGGACGCCGGAGGAGGGCAGTCCGATGAGCACGTCGCCGACGACCACATCCTTGGGCAGCAGCGTGCCGCGCTCGGCGGCGCCGACCGCGAAGCCCGCGAGGTCGTAATCGCCCTTCGCATAGAGCCCGGGCATCTCGGCCGTCTCGCCTCCGATCAGCGCGCAGCCCGCCTGGAGGCAGCCCTCGGCGATGCCCCTGACGATATGGACGCCGACCTCGGGAGAGAGCTTGCCGGTGGCGAAATAGTCGAGGAAGAACAGGGGCTCGGCACCCTGCACGATGATGTCGTTCACGCACATGGCCACGAGGTCGATGCCGATCGTGTCGTGAATGCCCGTGTCGATGGCGATCTTGACCTTGGTGCCGACCCCGTCATTGGCCGCCACCAGGATCGGATCCTTGAAGCCGGCGGCCTTGAGATCGAAGAGCCCGCCGAAGCCGCCGATCTCCGCGTCCGCGCCCGGCCGGCGCGTCGAGCGGACCAGGGGCTTGATCTGGTCGACCATGGCATTGCCCGCGTCGATGTCGACGCCCGCTTGGGCATAGGTCAGGCCGTTCGTCTGCTTCTCGGTCGTCATGGCTCACCCCGTGTTGGCTCGGGCAGTAAGGCGAGAGGGACCGGGAGGCAAGGGGATTTGAGCAACCGTGAGGGATTAGGCGGGTGCGATCACCGGGACAAGCCCAGTGATCCCGCTGCGGTGAGGCGGAGAGCCTGTCCGGATTGGAATGGCGGGCCCTGACACCCTCCTCGTCATCACCGGCCTCGTGCCGGTGATCCCGATCGGAAGAGCGCCGCGCCTCACCGCAGCGGGATGGCCGGGACAAGCCCGGCCATGACGTCGAGGGTGTTGGGACGGGCGAAGGGTGGCGAGGAAGGGCGGAGGGTGCCGGGAGTGCCTGCGGGCCCGGTTGTGCGAGGCCGCCCGTCTAGATCTCACACCTTCACCCTGCTCAGGATGAGGGGTGTCGCGTGAAGGGGACATGGGCGCTCGGGAGAAGCCCCGTCTTGACCGGGAGAGGCACGTATTATCCCCATCCTCTGGGACCGGAGATTGAACTCCGCGCCTCGACCGGCCATCATCGGCCCGATGACCATTCCGAACATCATCACCATCGGCCGCCTGATCATCGTGCCCATCGTGATCGTCATGATCATGCAGCACCGGTGGAGCACGGCCTTCGTGCTCTTCGTCGTGGCCGGGGTCTCTGACGGCATCGACGGGTTCATCGCCCGGCATTTCAACCAGAAGAGCGAGTTCGGCGCCTATATCGACCCCATCGCCGATAAGGCGCTGCTGGTCTCGATCTACGTGACGCTCGCCATCGTGGGGGCGATCCCGAGCTGGCTTGCCATCGTGGTGGTGTCGCGGGACGTGATGATCGTGGCGGCGATCCTCCTGTCCTGGATCATGAGCCGTCCGGTGGAGATCAAGCCGCTCCTCGTGAGCAAGCTGAACACCGCCGCGCAGATCGCCTTTGCCGCCTATGCACTGGCTGCCAATGCCTTCGGGGTGGATCTCGCGGGGCTGGATGAGCTTGCCATGGTGCTGGTCGCCACCTTGACCATAGCGTCTGCCGGTGCCTATCTCGGAGGCTGGCTGCGGCACATGACCACCTGAAGGCCAGAATTGACAGGTATGGAGTACGGATGACGGTCCAACGGCAGATCGGGTTCTGGATTGCGGCACTGGTCGTCGCGGTTCTGCTGCTGTTCGTGCTGCGCGGCATCCTGCTGCCCTTCGTGGCGGGCTTCGCGCTGGCCTATCTGCTCGATCCTCTGGCCGACCGGCTGCAGAAGGTCGGCATCGGCCGCCTGGGCGCGAGCCTGCTGATCCTGGTCCTGTTCGTCCTCGTCTTCATCGTCGCCCTGATGATCCTGGTTCCCTTCGCGGCCCAGCAGGTGGGAGCCTTCGTGGAGCGGCTGCCGGGCTACGTGGCGCGGCTTCAGGAGCTCGGAGCCGAGCAGCTCGGGCCGCTGATCCGCAAGCTCGGGATCGAGGACGCCCTGCCGGCGACCCCGCCCTCTGTGGGCAACCTCATCAGCCAGGGCATCGCCTGGGTGACGGCTTTCCTTCAGGGGCTGTGGTCCGGAGGGCAGGCCCTGATCGGCATCTTCTCCCTGCTGGTGGTGACCCCGGTCGTCGCCTTCTACATGCTCGTCGACTGGGACCGCATGGTGCGGACGGTCGATTCCTGGATGCCGATGAAGCACCGGGAGACGATCCGGTCCATCGCCCGCGACATCGACCGGGCGATCGCAGGCTTCGTCCGTGGCCAGGCCATGGTCTGCTTCATCCTGGGCACCTTCTATGCGGTGAGCCTGGCGCTGATCGGGCTCAATTTCGGCGCCCTGATCGGCATGACGGCGGGAGTCCTGAGCTTCATCCCCTATGTGGGCTCGCTCACCGGGCTCATCCTGTCGGTCGGCGTCGCCATCGTCCAGTTCTGGCCGGACTGGACCATGATCGCCGCGACGCTCGGCATCTTCATCTTCGGCCAGTTCGTCGAAGGCAACATCCTGTCCCCGAAGCTGGTGGGCGATTCCGTCGGGCTGCATCCGGTCTGGCTCATGTTCGCCCTCGTGGCCTTCGGCGCGCTCTTCGGCTTCGTCGGCCTGCTGCTCGCGGTTCCGCTCGCGGCCGCCGTGGGGGTCGTCGCGCGGTTCGCCCTGCGCCAGTACCTGGCAAGCCCCCTCTATCGCGGCGCCGAGCCGGTGATCCTGAAACCGAAGGTCGAGCCGGAGAAGGTCGACATCGATGCGTGAGACGCCCAAGCAGCTCGCCTTCGATCTTCCGCTCGATCCGCGGTTCGGCGCCGAGGATTTCCTCGTCAGCCCGTCGAACGAGCAGGCCTACGGCCTCATCGAGAGCTGGCCCGCCTGGCCGGACACGATTTTGCTCCTCGTCGGTCCTCGCGGCAGCGGCAAGAGCCATCTCGCGTCGATCTGGGCCACGAATGCCCGCGCCTGGACCATCGACGCCTCGGGGATCACCCAGGACAAGGTTCCGCATCTGGTCTCGAACGGCGCGCTCGCCATCGAAGACATGGACCGCGGCGAACGGGACGAGGCGGCTCTGTTCCATCTCCTGAACCTGGCGCGCGAGAAGAAGGCATCGCTGCTGATCACCTGCGAGACGCCGCCCGACCGCTGGTCGTTGCGAACGCCGGACCTCCTGTCGCGCCTGCGCCTCGCGCCGAGCGTATCGCTGGAAGCGCCGGACGATGCGCTCCTGAAAGCCGTTCTGGTGAAGCTCTTCGTCGACAGGCAACTCGTGGTCGACACCTCCGTTGTCGACTATATTGCTCTGCGGATCGAAAGGTCTTTGGCGAAGGCTTCCGAGCTGGTGGCGCTCCTCGACCGGGAGGCCCTGAGCCGGGGCCGGCGCGTGTCACGGACGATCGCCGCAGAGATCCTTGGTGCCGCACAGGAAATGGATGAGAGCGAGTGAAGCCTGACATCAACGCCGCGTTGTCGAACCGTCGTGAAACCGTCACGAAGCCCAGAGCAAAACGGTCGCCGAAAAGGGATACGGCGGAGATCGAAGTGCGCAGCGCGATTGCCCTGAAAGAGGTGGAGACCGTCAGCGAAGCGCCGCTGCCCAAGGCGCCGCCGGACATCGAGCTCGACGGAGCGGTGCTGCGGAAGTTCCCGCAGCGCTTCATCAACCGGGAACTGTCCTGGCTGCAGTTCAACCGGCGGGTGTTCGAGGAGGCGTCCAATCGCAACCACCCGCTCCTGGAGCAGCTGCGCTTCCTGTCGATCTCGGCCGACAACCTCGACGAGTTCTTCATGGTCCGCGTCGCCGGCCTGATCGGTCAGGTGCGCTCGGGCGTGGCCACCACGTCGCAGGACGGGCTCACGCCGCAGGAGCAGCTCGCCAAGATCTCGGTCGCCGTGTCGAACCTCGCGTCGGATCAGCAGCGGCGCTGGCGCGAGTTGCGGGACGCTCTTCTCGAGGAAGGCATCGTTCTGACCGAGGGCGCCGGCCTGACCAAGGCGGAGGCCTCCTGGCTCGAGGATTACTTCCTCAACCATGTCTTCCCGGTCCTGACGCCGCTCGCCATCGATCCGGCGCATCCGTTCCCGTTCATTCCGAATCTCGGCTCCTCCATCGCCCTGAAGCTCGTGCGCCAGAGCGACGGCAAGGTGCTGAACGCGCTGATCCGCCTTCCGTCGCGGGCCGAGCGCTTCATCCGCCTGCCGGACTTCGCCGAGACAGGCGCCACCCGCTTTATCGCGCTCGAGCAGATGATCGTGCTCTACACGAGCCGCCTGTTCCCCGGCTACGATGTGCAGGGGCAGGGCGCCTTCCGGGTGATCCGCGATTCCGACATCGAGGTGGAGGAGGAGGCCGAGGATCTGGTGCGCCTGTTCGAGACGGCCCTCAAGCAGCGCCGCCGCGGCAGCGTGATCCGCCTGGAGGTCGAGGCGGCCATGCCGGAAGATCTGCGTCTCTTCGTGGCCGAGGAGCTGGAGGTGTCGAGCGACGAGGTCTTCGTGGTCGAGGGCATGATGGGCCTGCGGGACCTGTCGCAGCTTGTCGCCCTGGAACGTCCGGACCTGAAGTTCAAGCCCTACAACCCGCGCTTCCCCGAGCGCATCCGCGAGCACAGCGGCGACTGCTTCGCGGCGATCCGTGAGAAGGACATCATCGTCCACCACCCCTACGAATCCTTCGACGCGGTGGTGCAGTTCCTGCGTCAGGCCGCGCGCGATCCCAACGTGGTGGCGATCAAGCAGACCCTCTACCGAACCTCGTCCGATTCCCCGATCGTCGCGGCGCTCGCCGAGGCGGCCGAGGCCGGCAAGTCCGTGACCGCCCTCGTGGAGCTCAAGGCGCGCTTCGACGAGGAGGCCAACATCCGCTGGGCCCGCGACCTGGAGCGCGCCGGCGCCCAGGTGGTGTTCGGCTTCATCGAGCTGAAGACCCACGCGAAGCTGTCGATGGTCGTGCGCCGCGAGGGCAGCCAGCTCATCACGTATTGTCACGTGGGGACGGGCAACTACCACCCGATCACCGCGCGCATCTACACCGACCTGTCCTATTTCACCGCCGATCCGGTGATCGGCCGGGACGTGTCGCGCATCTTCAACTTCGTGACCGGATACGCGGAGCCGGCCGAGCTGGAGCGCATGGCGGTCTCGCCGCTGAACCTCAAGAAGCGCCTGCTCGAGCATATCGCCGAGGAGGTGGAGCATGCCAGGGCAGGGCGACCCGGAGCGATCTGGGGCAAGTGCAACTCCATGACCGACCCCGAGATCATCGACGCCCTCTACGACGCGAGCGCGGCGGGCGTGCAGGTCGATCTCATCGTGCGCGGCATCTGCTGCCTCCGGCCCGGCATCAAGGGCCTGTCGGAGAACATCCGGGTCAAGTCCATCGTCGGACGCTTCCTGGAGCACACCCGCATCTACTCCTTCGGCAACGGGCAGGCTCTGCCCAACCCCAAGGCGCATGTCTACATCTCGTCGGCGGATCTCATGTCGCGCAACCTCGACCGCCGCGTCGAGGCCTTGATGCCGATCCTCAACCCGACCGTGCACCAGCAGGTGCTCGACCAGATCATGCTCGCCAACCTCCTCGACAACGAGCAGAGCTGGACGGTGCTTCCCGACGGCTCGAGCCAGCGCGTGGTGCCGGCCAAGGGCGAGGAACCATTCAACGCTCACAAGTATTTCATGACAAATCCGAGTCTGTCGGGCCGTGGCAAATCCCTCAAGACCTCCAGTCCCAAAGCGCTCGCCAAGCGCGGGCAGCGCTGACATGCAGGCCGTAAGCCAGGAGGCTCAGGGACGGCTCAAGATCGGCCGTCCCTGTGCCATCATCGACATCGGGTCGAACTCGGTGCGCCTCGTGGCCTATGAGGGTCTCTCCCGGGCCGTGACGCCGATCTACAACGAGAAGGTCCTCTGCGGCCTCGGACGCCATGTGGCGACCACCGGCCGCCTGGACGACGAGGCCGTCGACCGGGCCCTGCGGGCGCTCGCCCGGTTCCGGGTCCTCTGCAACACGATGCAGGTGTCCGAGGTCTTCGTTCTGGCCACGGCGGCGGCGCGCGACGCCTCCAACGGTCCCGCCTTCCTGGAGGCGGCGGCCAGGGCCTGCGGCCGCCCGATCAGCCTCCTGTCCGGCGCGGAAGAGGCCCGGGCCTCGGCGCTCGGCGTCATCGCGGGCTTCCACGAGCCCGACGGCATCGTCGGCGACATGGGCGGCGGCAGCCTTGAGCTGGTGGAGGTCCAGGGCTCGCAGGTCGGGCAGGGCGTGACGATGCGGCTGGGCGGCCTGGCCCTGCAGGACCTCAGCGGCGGCTCGCTGAAGCGGGCCCAGAGGATCGTCCGCGAGACCCTGGAGAGGGCTCCCGAATACCTGGAGAACCTGCATGGCCGCACCTTCTACGCGGTCGGCGGCACCTGGCGCGCCCTGGCGCGGCTGCATCAGGCGGCGCGGGACTACCCGCTGCACGTGATGCACGGCTATCTCATCGACCCCGATGACGGGCTCGACTTCCTGCATCTCGTCGAGGAGGCCGACGCCAAGACGCTCAAGGATATCGAGAGCGTCTCGGAAGCCCGTCGGCCGCTGCTCGCCTACGGGGCGATCCTGCTGGAGGAGATCATCCGGCTCGGCCAGCCGGTCGAAGTGGCAATTTCGGCCTTCGGCGTGCGCGAGGGCGTTCTGTTCGACCGGCTCGATCCCGAGACGCGCGAGCGCGATCCGCTGCTCGCCGCCGCCAGCGACCTCAACCTCCTGCGCTCCCGCTCGCCCCGCCATGGGGTGGAGCTGTGCCAATGGACCGAAGCCTTCATCCGGAGCCTCGGCCTGCCCGAAACGGAGTACGACACCCGGCTCCGGCGGGCCGCCTGCCTTCTGGCCGACATCGGATGGCGCGCCCACCCGGACTACCGGGGCGAGCAGAGCCTCAACCTGATCGCCTACGGGGCCTTCGCCGGGCTCGACCATCCGGGCCGCGCCTATCTCGCCCTGTCGATCTTCTTCCGGCACGAGGGCCTCTCGCCCGACAAGGTGAGCTCGCGCATCAAGGCGCTGGCCGGTCCGCGCCTCCTGGAGCGCGCCCGGCTGCTCGCCGCCCTGATGCGGGTCGCCTATCCGGTCTCGGTGGCCATGGAGGGCGTGCTGCCCGAGGCGCCTCTCATGGCCCGCGGCAGCCAGATCGTGCTGCGTCTGCCGGCCCATCTCGAGCCGCTCGCCAACGAGCGCCTGTCGGGCCGCCTGCGGGGGCTGGGCAAGCTCCTCAACATGGATCCGGTGATCGAAATCATGTGAGGCGGGGCGGGCCGGCGCGTGCGTCGCTGTATCCCATCGCCAAGATGGGTTTACAGTGCCATTCGCTGCGCTACTGTCCAACCCGCAAGAGAACACGCACCAAGGGGAAATGACCATGGAACTGGTCGACCTGACAGCTGTCCGCAACGCCGACCGCTCGAACGAGCCTTATGATTATCTTCTCGCATCCGGCGTTCTGAAGCAGGACAAGATCGACGAGCTGCGGCGGGACTTTCCCGCCATCGACAAGCCCGGCTATCTGACCGTGGACGAGGTCAAGCTCCAGGGGCGCTTCAAGCAGCTCATCGACGAGCTGGAGGGTCCGGAGCTGACCGAGGAGCTGTCGAAGAAGTTCGGCATCGACCTGCACCCGTATCCGCGTCTGACCACCATCATGAAAAAGTCGCAGCCGAAATACGGCGCCATCCACACGGACGGCCCGTCCAAGGTCATGACCATGCTGATCTACATGAACGACGAGTGGCAGCAGGACGAGGGCGGGCGCCTGCGCGTGCTCTACGACGAGAAGAACTACGACCGCTACAAGCTCGAAGTGCCGCCCGTCATGGGCACCATGTTCGCCTTCCTGCGGGCCGACAATTCCTGGCACGGCCATCTGCCCTTCGCGGGCGAGCGCCGCGTGGTCCAGATCGCCTGGGTGAAGAGCCAGGCCGACGTGGACCGCAAGAAGAAGCACAACAAGCTGGCCCAGGTCTTCAAGGGCATCTTCGGGCGGTGAGCCTCCCGCACAGCGTGACGTCTGGTGTATAAGCGATGGCCGGGTTCAGCCCGGCCATTGTCATGTGGGGGGCAGCCATGGCGCCGGACATCAGAACCGTTGCGACGCGCATCGTCTACGAAAACCGCTGGATGCGCGTGCGGGAAGACGCCATCGTCCGGCAGGACGGCTCGCCCGGCATCTACGGCGTCGTCGAAAAGACGGACTTCGCCGTTATCGCGCCCATCTCAAACGGCGCGATCCACCTGGTGGAGCAGTACCGCTATCCCGTTCAGGGCCGCTATTGGGAGCTGCCGCAGGGTTCATGGGAGGATGCGCCCGGCATCGACCCGCTGGAACTCGCCCGCGCCGAATTGCGAGAGGAGACGGGGCTGACGGCGGAGACCATGCTGCACGTGGGACATCTGTTCGAGTGCTACGGCCACTCGAACCAGGGCTTCCACATCTACCTCGCGCAAGGCCTTCGTCAGGGCGAAACCCGTCGTGAGCACACCGAGCAGGACATGGTGAGCCGCGCGTTCCCGGTCGACGAGGTGCTCGCGATGATCTCCAGCGGCGTCATCAAGGATGCCGCCACGGTGGCGACCCTGGGGCTGCTGCGATTGAAAGGGCTGCTCTGACCGATCAGTCCTGGGCGGCGATCGTCCTCAGCCTCACCCGCCCGCGCTCCAGCACCAGCCCGAGCTCTCCGTTCTTCAGGGCAATGGCCTTGTCGCCGAACAGCCTGCGCCGCCAGCCGTGCAGGCTGGGGACGTCGGCGCTGTCGCTGTCCGCGATGGCTTCCAGCTCCTCGACCGTGGCGATGATCTTGGGCGCCACGCCCTCCTGCTCGGCCACGGCCTTGAGCAGGACCTTCAGCAGGTCGACCACGGAGCCGGTATTCGCGCGGCCGCGGCTGCGCTCGGGCATGGGGATCGTCGCGGGATCGCGGGCGAGCGCCCGCTCGACCGCTTCCAGGATCTCGCCGCCGGTCCGGGAGCGCTCGAAGCCGTTCGGAATCGTGCGCAGACGCCCCAGGGCTTCCACGCTGCGCGGCGCCGAGGTGGCGATGTCGATCACCGCGTCATCCTTGAGGATGCGCCCGCGGGGCACGTCCCGCGCCTGCGCTTCGCGCTCCCGCCAGGCCGAGACCTCCATGAGCACGGCGATCTCGCGCGGCTTGCGCAGCCGGCCGGCGAGGCGCCGCCAGGCATTGGCCGGATCGGCCTGATAGGTCTCCGGCGAGGTGAGGATCGCCATCTCCTCGGCCAGCCATTCGAGGCGGCCGTTCTTCTGCAGCTGGTCCAGCAGCGCCTCGTAGACCTTCACCAGATGGGTGACGTCGGACAGGGCATAGGTGAGCTGCGCGTCCGTGAGGGGACGGCGTGACCAGTCGGTGAAGCGGGAGGACTTGTCGATCTTGGCCTTGGCGAGATCGTTGGTGAGCTGCTCGTAGGAGACCGAGTCCCCGTATCCGCACACCATGGCGGCGACCTGGGTGTCGAAGAGGGGCTCGGGCACGATGCCGCCGAGATTCCAGACGATCTCGAGATCCTGCCGGGCCGAGTGGAAGACCTTCACCACGTTCGTGTCGGCCATCAGCGCCATGAAGGGCTCCAGGCTGATGCCCTCGGCCAGCGGATCGATAAGACAGGCTTCCGCAGGGTCCGGGCTCGCCATCTGGATCAGGCAGAGCTTGGGATAATAGGTGGTCTCGCGCAGGAACTCCGTATCGACGGTCACGAACGGATGCTGGCTGAGGCGGTTGCAGACGGCCGCCAGGGCGTCGGTGGAGGTGATCAGGTCCATGAAGCGTACATAACCCATCGGGCCGGGGCCCGCGAGTCCGCCGTGGACCGATAGGCCTATTGTCGGAGGATAAGGTAAAACTGCCCTCCGGGCGAAGTATATGGCGATACGTTACTCAGTTCTGAATTCATGAGGGGCCGTCGCCGCGCCCCGTCATGCACGGCCGAGCCCGGCCACGCCGCCCAGGGGCTGCCGGGCCGCTTCGGCAAAGGCCAAGGCATCGGTGTCCATGGGCGGCGAGACGCGGCCCTCGCGAAGCACCACGATCCGGTCCGCCGCGCGGATCGTCTCAGGCCGATGGGCGATGACGATGCGGGTGATCGCGAGACCGGCCAGAGCCCGGTTGACCTCCCGCTCCTTGTCGAGGTCGAGATGCGAGGTGCCCTCGTCCATGAAGAGCACGCGAGGGCCGCGATACAGCGCCCGTGCCAGAAGCACCCGCTGACGCTGGCCGCCCGACAGGACGGTGCCCATGTCGCCGACAAGCGTATTATAGTTCATGGGCATGGCCATGATCTCCTGGTCGATCCCGGCGTGTGTCGCGCATTCACGCATCCGGTCGAGATCGATCCGCGCATCAAAGAACGCGATGTTCTCGGCGATGCTGCCCGACAGAAGCTGGTCGTCCTGCATCACCACGCCGATCTGGGACCGAAAAGCCTGGACGCCGAAATCCTCCAGGGGAGTGCCGTCGATCAGCACGCGCCCCTGCGTCGGCCTGAACAGCCCGAGCATGATCTTGAGCAGCGTCGTCTTGCCGCCGCCCGACGGCCCGGTGATCGCGACGAACTCGCCCGGTTCGACCGCCAGGGTCGCGCCCGACAGAACCTCCGGCTCGGTGTCGGCGTAGCGGAAGGCCACGTCGCGCAACTCAATTCCACCCTGGACGCTCCTCTCCACCAGGCCTCCGCGGCCATGATGGTCCGCGTCTTTCCGGGTAAGCGCGATGTCGGACAGGCGCGCGACGTACAGATCGAGCATCCGGTACTGAAGGGCGGTCTCGATCAGGTTGGTGATCTTGTCGAGGAATTGCTCCTTGTACGAGATGAACGCGTAGAGCATCCCGACGCTCATGTCTCCCGCCATGACGGCGCGGGCGCCCAGGTAGACGACGAGCACGTTCTCAAGTCCATAGAGCAGCTGATGCGCAGAGCTGAACCCGATCGTGACCCGCGTCTGCCGGATACCCTTGTTGATGCTGTCGGCATGGCGGTTCTGCCAGAGCGCCTCCCGGTCGGCTTCGCGGCCGAAGATCTTGATGCTCTGAATGCCCCGGATGGTCTCGATGAAAATCGAGCTCTCCTTCGCGCCCGCCTCGATTGCTTCCTCCTGCAGGCGGCGCACGAAATGATACGAGGTCAGTCTCAGCAAGGCATAGAGAACGAGAACTCCGAAAACGACGAGCGAAAGGGCAGGGCTGTAGACCAGGATCATGATCAGCGTCAGAACGCCCATGATGCCGTCGACGATCGCGCCGATCAGCCCCTGCGAGAACAGATTCTGGATCGGCACGGTTGCTCCGAAGCGCGACACGACATCTCCGATATGCCGTTTCTCGAACCACTCGAGCGGAAGCCGCACGAGATGGTTGAAGAGGTTAGCGCTCATCTGGAAGTTCAGCGCGTTGCCGAGAAACATGAGCACCTGCGATCGCAGCCAGGATGCCCCGACATTGATCAGGAGCAGCAGCGTGAAGCCCAAGGCGAGAGCCGTCAGAAGTCCGCTGTCGCCCTTCAGGATCGCGTCGTCGACGACGAGTTGCATATAGAACGGGCCGGCGAGCGCAAGGATCTGCAGGATCGCGGAAAGCAGCAGCGCTTGCCCGAGGGCACGACCCAAGCCATCGAGGCGCCCCCAGAACGAAGAGAGCGGGATTTTGGTGACATCCTTTCGTTTCTCGAAGCTCTCCGTCGGGCTCAACTCAAGGGCGATGCCGGTAAAATGCCGTCCTGCCTCGCTCAAGCTGTATGAGCGAAGGCCCGAAGCCGGGTCATGAACCACGATCCGCCGGCTCGTCGCCTCCTTCAGGACCACGAAGTGATTCATGTCCCAATGAAGGATGCAGGGGGTTTTGATCTTCTTGAGCTGCTCCGGCTCCAGCCGGAGTCCTCGTCCCGTCATACCGACCCGTTGAGCCAGCGTAAGGACATCCCGCAGCGTGGTGCCTTTCAGGGAGACCGAGAACCTGGCCCGCAGGCTCACCAGATCGGTCTCATGTCCGTGATAGGACGCGATCATCGCGAGGCAGGCGAGGCCGCATTCTGCCGCCTCGGTCTGGAGAAGGACCGGTAGTCGCGGGCCATTCAGGAAATCGATCTTGTCGAGCAGGGTCACATGCGTCCCCGGAGGCTCAGGATGGGCTCGAGAAGCCAGGCCAGCAGCGAACGTTCCTCCAGAACGATGTCGGCCTGCAGCGCCATGTCCGGCTGCAGGGGCACCGCTCGTCCAAAGGCCTGGATACCCTGCTGCCTCAGCCGGACGGCCACACGGTATGTCGGCTCCTTCGGAGTCACGGCACCGAAAACCTCGCTTGGAGCGAGGACCGCCTGCGAGACGGTTTCGATGGACCCGTCCAGAGTGCCGAAGCGCTGATAGGGAAAAGCATCGATCATGAGGCGGACCTGCTGGCCCGGTTGCACGAAGCCGATCGCGCGGCTCGGAACGAAGAGTTCCGCTTTGAGCTCTGCGCCTTCGGGCACGATGGTGAGGACGGGGCGGCTCGCATCCACGAGTTGCCCGGGAGTGATCTGGAGGGCCGTGACGCGCCCGGCGACGGGGGCCCTGATCACCTGACTGCCGCGAGACTCGATTTCGGTGCGCTCGCGCTCGCGATCAGCGAGAGTCAGACCGAGTTGCGAGACACGATCGTTTTGCTGCACCGGCAATTGCTCGCGCTGGAGTTGTGCCTGCTCCAGGTCCCTGTCGATTGCGGCGAGCTGGCGGTCGAGATCGGCCAGGCTCTGGCGGCTGGAAAGGTGGACGGCTTCTTGCTCTTGAAGCGCGACCTTCGTGCCGCTGCCCTTTTGGAAAAGTTCGGCGAGGGTCTGCCGCCGCTCCGAGGCTGCCTGCACCAGTTGAGCCTGCAAATCGCGCTGGGCGAGCACGGCCAGCCGTTGTGCCTTCACGCTCTGGATGCCAGCCTCGAGCCGAACGATCTCGTTCGCAACGCGGGCCGGATCCGAAGCGATCTGCTCCTTGAGCAATCGAATTTGCGCGTCGAGAGACGCGATCAGGGCTGCCGAGACGGTGCCGCCACCCTCTAGGCCCTGCTGAGCATCAATCGTGAAGAGCGCCTGTCCTGGGGCGACGCGATCGCCGTCGCGCACCCTGAGGGCGGTGATGACGCCGACTCGCCTTGCCGAGACGCGAACAAGCCCGGCCGTGGAGATCAGTGCCCCGGTGGCCGTCTCCTTTCGCGCATAGCCGGCCGTGACGACGAAGGCAGCCGCTGCGCCCGTCGTGAGAGCCAGAAAGGTACAGAGGATCCGCCACGAGACAGGAGCAGCCGGCATCGAGGCTGCCGTATGCTCGCTGCTCGCGAAAACCTGCGGGCGAAAGAACTGATCCTTCAATGCCGTCATTCCGTTTCAAAACGAAATAAAGTTTCACAACGATGACGGTTTTGCAAGAGATCTCGCTTCATGATGGACCCGATTCATCTCACCGGAAATCCGAAGCCGCCGCCCCCGCCACCAAAGCCAAAGAAGCCCGGCGCATTCCCTTGCTGCTGAGCAGGGAAACAAGCGGGCGCGCAGCTTGACGGCGATGGTGGCGCATCCTCTTCCAGCGGGACTTCATGACCGAGTTGCTGCTTGCTCGGCTTCACCGCTCACGGCGGACAAGGACTGCGAGACGCAGATCTGCCGACGACGCCTCTCCGGCGCCGTTGTGCGTTCGCGGTGCGGTCGCCCGCTTTAGCCGGAGGGGAAGCGGTCGGTTGCCGGCGCGTGGAGCGACGCACCTTGCGCGGCCGCCTTCCTGCGCGCCTTGGCCTGACGCTCCGCGCGCCTCATGAGCCAGTCGAGGATGTTGTGCTCGACCACGAGACCGGTTTCCGCATCCTCCAGACGTTGGATCCGGTCGACCCTGAAGCCGCGATAGCTGTCCTCGGACAGGATGTCGATGCCGCCGAGCAGCATCTTGCCGGGGCCTACCTTCAGCTCGCGCGCCAGCACCCAGCGCCGGCTCGCGTTGCCAGCCTGGTCGACATAGTCGAGCTCCAGCGCGCCGTCGAACGGATAGACGTGCCAATTGCCCTCGATCCGCTCCTCGACGGGAGCGTTCCGGGCCGGTCTCAGCAGGGATGTGGCGAGGGTGTTAACCATAGGAAGAATATGGTAATTCACCCTTTGTTCTGCAAGGATTTCGGACGTCTGGGAGGGGAAAATTCCACTGGAATCCACATCCATTTCCGAAGGGACTCGCTCGGGTCCGAGTGACGCTCTAGGGCTGGTGCGACAGGCTCACGGCGTCCGTGTCCACGAGGCGTGCGACGGCCGCTAGCAGGAGAATCGCCGTGAGGACGCCGCTCGCGAGCAGGACGAACCGAAAAAAGTACTCGACGAAATCCTCAAGCGACCGCTTCATTGCACCTCACTTAGAACCCTTCTAGAGAAGCGGTCCACAGGGCGCCTTAACCTGTGTTAGGGCCAAGCCTCGAGGCGGCGCGAGCGTCGACGTGCCGGTTCGGGGCGGGACGCCTGAACCGCCTTGTCCGCGGACAGTCGTGGCTGTTCCGTTGGGCGGAGGGCGTCCTTGAAGCGGGCGATGTGCTCCGGCGCACGCGAGAACGGGGTACTCCCGGGGGGACCATTGTGAGGAATCGCCGAACAGGACAGAATTCCCGTCATCTCCTCGACAGGTGACGCCATGCAGGCCCTTTTCATCGCCTCCCTCTATCTCAGTGTGACCCTCACGACCTTCATGCTGATCGTCAGCCTGACGAACCTCGCGGGTCCGGTCCTCGGCCTGACGATCCACTGAGCGGCGTCACGGAGAGAACGCAGGGGCGGGGGCTGTGTACCCCGTTCCCCCAGCGCCTGGTCCTGCCGCAACGATGCACCCGGCGCCACGGCCTGGCTTGTCACCGCCATCGCGACAGGAAGAAACACGAGGCTTTCAGAATCGGGACCACTGAAACCTGGCCGTTGATGGCGCCGAGGGGCCGGCAGGGCTGCGGAGGTCGGATACTCTCGGCTCCGCCTGTCCCGGAGGGCGCCTGCGCCTGTCACATTTCATCCTTCCGCCTTGACTTCCCCCGCCTCCCATGGATGTTGCGCTTCAAACCGAACCAGCAGGCCTCTCCATGTCCGCCTCCATGCACCGTTACCGTTCCCACACCTGCGGCGCGCTCCGCGAATCCGATGTCGGCCAGGTCGCCCGGCTCTCCGGCTGGTGCCACCGCATCCGCGACCATGGCGGTGTGCTGTTCATCGACCTGCGCGACCATTACGGCATGACGCAATGCGTGATCGATCCGGATTCCCCGGCCTTCAAGCAGGCGGAAGCCGCGCGCTCGGAATGGGTGATCCGCGTCGACGGCAAGGTGCGCAAGCGCCCGGCCGGCACCGAGAACCCGGAACTGCCCACCGGCACGGTCGAGGTCTACATCACCGACATGGAGGTGCTTGGTCCGGCGGCCGAGCTGCCGATGCCGGTCTTCGGCGACCAGGACTACCCGGAGGAGACCCGTCTCACGTACCGGTATCTGGACCTGCGCCGCGAGAAGCTGCACGCCAACATCATGAAGCGCGGGGCGATCATCAACAGCCTGCGCTCGCGCATGCAGCAGAGCGGCTTCTTCGAGTTCACGACGCCGATCCTGACCGCCTCCTCGCCGGAGGGCGCGCGCGACTTCCTGGTGCCGTCGCGCATCCATCCCGGCAAGTTCTACGCCCTGCCGCAGGCGCCGCAGCAGTTCAAGCAGCTGATCATGATCTCCGGCTTCGACCGGTACTTCCAGATCGCGCCCTGCTTCCGCGATGAGGATCCGCGCGCCGATCGCCTGCCGGGCGAGTTCTACCAGCTCGACGTGGAAATGAGCTTCGTCACCCAGGAGGACATCTTCCAGACCATGGAGCCGGTGATCCGCGACACCTTCAAGGAGTTCGCGGACGGCAAGCCGGTCACCGACGTCTTCCCGCGCATCCCGTATTTCGAGTCCATGCTGAAATACGGCAACGACAAGCCCGACCTGCGCAACCCGCTGATCATCGCGGACGTGTCGGAGGTGTTCACCCGCGAGGACGTGACCTTCAACGCGTTCAAGAACGTGATCAAGTCGGGCGGCGTCGTGCGTGCCATCCCGGCGCCGGGTGCCGCCGCGCAGCCGCGCTCGTTCTTCGACAAGCTCAACGACTGGGCTCGCACGGAAGGCGCGCCAGGCCTCGGCTACATCGTGTTCGAGGAGGAGGGCGGCCAGATCCAGGCCAAGGGACCGATCGCCAAGTTCATCCCGGAGGCCGCTCAGGCGGTCATCCGCGAGAAGGTCGGCATCAAGGCTGGCGACGCGGTGTTCTTCTCGGCCGGGGCCGAGGACAAGGCCGCCTCGCTCGCCGGCAAGGCGCGTACCCGCATCGGCGACGAGCTCGGCCTCATCGACAAGGACCGGTTCGAGTTCTGCTGGATCGTCGACTTCCCGCAATACGAGTGGAACGACGACGAGAAGAAGATCGACTTCTCCCACAACCCGTTCTCCATGGCGGATTTCGACCATGAGGCCTTCATGGCCCTCGACCCGGCCGACAAGGACACGATCCTCAAGATCACGGCCTTCCAGTACGACATGGTCTGCAACGGCTACGAGATGGCCTCGGGGTCGATCCGCAACCATCGCCCCGACCGGATGGTGAAGGCCTTCGAGATCGCCGGCTACGGCGAGAAGGAGGTCATGGAGCGGTTCGGCGGCATGTACCGCGCGTTCCAGTACGGCGCTCCGCCCCACGGCGGCATGGCGGCCGGCGTCGACCGCATCGTGATGCTGCTCTGCGGCGCGCACAACCTGCGCGAAATCACGCTGTTCCCGATGAACCAGAAGGCGGAAGATCTCCTGCTCGGGGCGCCCTCCGAGGCGACGCCGAAGCAGCTCCGCGAGCTGCACGTCCGGCTGAACCTGCAGGAGAAATGAGCCCCCACGACGTCACCGCCATCGTCGTGACCTTCGACAGCGCCCATGCGCTGCCGGAGTGTCTCGGCGCGCTGGCGGCGGACGGAGCGCCGGCGCTCGTGGTCGACAACGCCTCGACGGACGACACGGTGGCCATCGCCCAAGGGCAGGGCGCGCGCGTCGTCCGCAATGACCGCAACCTGGGTTACGGCCGCGCCAACAACATCGGCGTGCGGGCGGCCGGAACCGCGTTCGTGCTGGTCGTCAATCCGGACTGCGTCGTCGACAGGGGCGCGGTCGTGGCCCTCGTCGACGCGGCGCGGCGTTATCCGGACGCGGCGTTCTTCGCGCCGCAGATCGTGGAGCCCAGCGGGCGCGTGTTCTACCAGCCGCGCTCGCTCCTCGCGACTTCGCTGACTAATCCCGGCGGCAAGCTCGTCGTCCCCGAGGGCGAGGCCTGCGCGCCGTTCTTCTCGGGCGCCTGCTTCCTCATCCGCCGCGACGTGTTCCTCGAGCTCGGCGGCTTCGACGAGAACATCTTTCTGTTCTACGAGGACGACGACCTGTGCCGCCGGGTGGCCGATTCCGGCTCGGCGCTGATCTACGTCCCGCAGGCCGTCGTGCGGCATGGGCGCGGCCGGTCGAGCGGGGAACGGCCCGGCCGCATCTTCACGTCCCGCTGGCACCAGGCCTGGTCGCGCGCTTACGTAAGCCGCAAGTACGGCCTGCCGAACCCGGCGCCCGGCATGGCGGCGGTCAACGGGCTGAAAGCCGTCGCGGCGAGCCTGACCTTCCGGCGCAGTCTGATCGAGCGCTATGCCGGCTCCGCCGCAGGCGCGTGGGCGGCGATGCGGGGCCGAAAAGCGTTCTGACGTCCTGCCAAATCTCCTCCCACGTCATGGCCAGGCTTGTCCCGGCCATCCCGATGATGTGAAACGCTGCGCTTCTCGGATCGAGATCACCGGCACAAAGCCGGTGATGACGAGGAGGATGGTTTCGGAAGTCTCACAAGCATTGCGTCCGCAGCACCTTCACGGCCGCGATCAGCTCGCGGATCCGGTCGCTCTGCAGCAGCGGGATGAGGGTGGCGATCTTGTCCCGGGGCAGGTCCCACCATCGCGCGTCGAGAAGCGCCGCGATGGTCTCCTGGTCGAAACGGTGCCGGATCACCCTGGCCGGATTGCCGCCGACGATGGCATAGGGCGGGACATCCTTGGTCACGATGGCATGGGCCGCCACCACCGCGCCATGCCCTATGGTCACGCCTGACATGATGATCGCGCCGGAGCCGAGCCACACGTCGTGGCCGATGGTCACGTCGCCGCGCGAGGTGTGATAATCCTCGCTCTTCGGCGCCGCGGGCCAGAGGTCGCGGAAGGCCGAAAAGGGATAGGTCGTGCCCCAGTCGGTGCGGTGGTTGCCGCCGAGCAGGATCTCCACCTTGTCGGCGATGGAGCCGTAGCGGCCGATGGTGAGCTTGCGGCCTGATTCCGGAAATCGGACCTTGGGCTTACCATAGGTGAACTCGCCGATTTCGTAACCATGGCGTTCCGCCATACGGGCAAGGTGGACGCGGGTCTGGTTGTGCGGGTTGCGCCAGTTCTTCAGGCGGTGCCGGAGCTTCATCGTGCGACCCCGCGGGCTGAGACAAGAACATTGACGGCAGGGTGAAGGGCGCGCACAAGGGCCTCCAGGTTGGTTCGGTCAGTGCAAGGAGCGTCGGGGATGGGAGACAACATCTCGCAGGATCTGAAATCGGGAGCGATGTTCTACCACCAGCATCCGCGCCCCGGAAAGCTCGAGATCCAGCCGACCAAGCCCCTCGGCAATCAGCGCGACCTGGCGCTGGCTTATTCTCCCGGCGTAGCCGCCCCCTGCGAGGCGATTGCCGCCGACCCGGCCGAGGCCGCCAACCTTACCTCCCGCCAGAACCTGGTCGCCGTGATCTCCAACGGCACAGCCGTGCTGGGGCTCGGCGACATCGGCCCGCTCGCCTCGAAGCCCGTCATGGAGGGCAAGGCGGTCCTGTTCAAGAAGTTCTCCGGCATCGACGTGTTCGACATCGAACTGGCCGAGAAGAACGTGGACAAGCTCGTCGAGGTGATCGCAGCCCTGGAGCCGACCTTCGGGGGCATCAATCTCGAGGACATCAAGGCGCCTGAATGCTTCGAGGTCGAGGAGCGTTTGAAGGCCCGGATGGGTATCCCGGTCTTCCACGACGACCAGCACGGCACCGCGATCATCGTGGGCGCGGCCGTGACAAACGCCCTGGAGCTCGCCGGCAAGAAGATCGAGGACGTGAAGATCGTCACGTCCGGCGCCGGCGCTGCGGCGCTCGCCTGCCTCAATCTCCTGGTCTCGCTGGGCGCCAAGCGCGAGAACATCTGGGTCACGGACATCAAGGGCGTGGTCCACGAGGGTCGCAACGAGCTCATGGACCGCTGGAAGTCGGCCTATGCTCAAGTCACCGATGCGCGCACGCTTGCCGACGTGATCCCCAACGCGGACGTGTTCCTGGGCCTCTCGGCCGGCGGCGTCCTCAAGCCCGAACTGCTCGCCCAGATGGCCCCGCGTCCGCTGATCATGGCGCTCGCCAACCCCTATCCGGAGATCATGCCGGAGGAGGCCGAGGCCGCGCGGCCCGACGCGATGATCTGCACCGGGCGCTCGGATTATCCGAACCAGGTCAACAACGTCCTGTGCTTCCCCTACATCTTCCGTGGCGCGCTCGACGTGGGCGCGACGACCATCAACGAGGAGATGAAGGCCGCCGCCGTGAAGGCCATCGCGGGCCTCGCCCGCGAGGCCCCGTCCGAGGTGGTGGCGCGCGCCTATGGCGGCGAGGCGCATCCCTTCGGCCGCAAGTCCCTGATTCCGAGCCCGTTCGATCCTCGGCTCATCCTGCGCATCGCGCCGGCCGTCGCAAAGGCCGCGATGGAGTCCGGGGTGGCGACGCGGCCTCTGGCGGATCTCGACGCCTATGCGGAATCCCTCGGCCGCTTCGTGTTCCGCTCGGGCTTCATCATGAAGCCGCTGTTCTCGCAGGCGAAGGCCGGTCCGAAACGCGTCATCTACGCCGAGGGCGAGGACGAGCGCGTGCTGCGGGCCGTGCAGGTCATCGTCGAGGAGGGCATCGCCAAACCGATCCTCATCGGGCGCCCCAACGTCGTCGAAGCCCGCATGAAGCGTTTCGGCCTGTCCATGGAGATCGGACGCCACTTCGAGCTGGTCAACCCGGAGGACGATCCGCGCTACCGCGATTACGTGGCCACCTACGTGGAGGCAGCCGGCCGCAAGGGCATCACGCCTGACGCGGCCCGGACCCTGGTGCGCACGAACAACACGGTCATCGGGGCCCTCGCCGTGAGGCGAGGGGACGCGGACGCGCTGATCTGCGGCCTGGAAGGCCGGTTCCAGTCCCGCGTCAAGCACATCAAGGACATCATCGGGCTTGCTCCCGGAGTGCACGAAATGGCGGCCCTGTCGCTCGTCATCACGTCGAAGGGCGCCTACTTCCTCGCCGACACCCACGTGCAGATCGATCCGACTGCGGAGCAGATCGCCGACATGACGATCGCCTGCGCGAGCCACGTGCGCCGGTTCGGCATCGAGCCCAAGATCGCGCTCCTGTCGCATTCGGATTTCGGCGCGGCCGACAGCCGCTCGGCGCTCAAGATGCGGGAGGCGCTGGCGTGCATCACCGAGCGCGCGCCCGACCTCGAGGTCGACGGCGAGATGCAGGCCGACTCGGCGCTGTCCCAGATGATCCGCGAGCGCGTCAATCCCAACTCGCGGCTGAAGGGCGAGGCGAACGTGCTCATCATGCCGAACCTCGACGCAGCCAACATCGCGTTCCAGTTCACCAAGGTGCTGGCCGATTCGCTCCCTGTCGGCCCGATCCTCATCGGTCCGGCCAAGCCCGCCCATATCCTGACCCCGTCCGTGACCGCCCGCGGCATCGTCAACATCACGGCGATCGCGGTCGTCGAGGCGCAGGCGGCCGAGGAGGATCAGCCGTCGCTGATCTGATCCCGTGCACGTCCGGATGAGCCCTCATCCGGACAGGCCGGAGCGCCATTCCCCCTCGCCATCACCGGGCTTGTCCCGGTGATCCCGATGCTGTGAAACGCCGCGCCATCTCCGATCGAGATGGCCGGCACGAGGCCGGCCATGGCGGGATCGGGTGCCATGGCCAGGAGGGCGATAGAAGACCGGTGATGACAGCGGAGCGACAGGGCCTCCGGCGGTCGCGATGCCTATGCGGAAGGGCAGGCGTTACTCCACCTTCGCGCTGACGTTCAGCTTCCCGAGGATATCTTTCGGGTCCTGCACCACCATCGCTTCTGCGATCCCGAGACCCGACGAGTCCTTGGGTGTTGCGCTGACCGAAAGCTTGCCGGGCTTGGCGATGAAGCGGGCGACGGCCTGGCTCAGGGTCTGGGCCTGCTCGGAACTGCCGATCATCGCCGGGACGACGAAAGCCGCCGCCGCCGCATAGGTGCGGCGCAGGGATTCGGGCGTCGTCTTCTGCTCCTTGGCGGCCTGGGCCATGTAGCGCTCGAACAGACCCTTGTTCTCGACCGTGAGGTCGACAGCTTTAGCCCGGGCCCCGACGAGGGCGACCGTTGCGAGCGCCGTGTCCGGGTTGAAGAGATCCTTGCCGACATTCCCGATACGGCCCGTCAGGCCGATATTGCCCATGTCCAGGCCCTGGAAAGAGACCTCGCTGAGAGCGATCTCGCTCGCGGCCTCGTTCCAGGTGGCGGCCGCCAGGAAAGAGACGTCGATGGTCTTGTAGCCGAGCGCCACGAGTTCCTTCACGCCGTCATCCGTGCTGTTCGACGGCAGCGCCATCGTCAGGTTCTGCAGACCGAACCTGAAATTGGTCGGGATGGCGTTCACGGGCTTGTCGGCGGTCAGCTCGAAGCCCTTCAGGCCGGCCTGAACCTTCACCTTCTTGCCCTCGTCGTCCGTCGTCCCGTCGATGGAGACGCCCTGCAGGCGCAGGGTCCCGAGGGTGGGGACGAGACTGCGGATCATAGCCGGATCGAGATCGTCGAAGGACTTGCCCTGGAGGGTCCGCAGACCGTCGAGGGTCTGACGGAACGAGAAACCCGTCAGGCTCAGGCCGTCGAGCTTGACGCGGTTCTCCTTGTCGGAGAACTCGAAACCTTCCCATCGCATGTCGGCAGGCTGCGTTTCCGTCCCGCCCGTATAGGCGACCCGGCCGATGCGGGCCTGGCCGGGCTTGCCCTTGGTCTTCGTGTTCACCTCGATCCCGGAGGCCTCGACGTAACCGATCTGGAAGGCATCGAGGAGGTCCGCGAGGGCCGGGAAGAAGCGTGCCTGATCCTCGGGCGAAAGCTCCTGCCTTTCGGCCATCTCGGTGAAGAGGCCGAAGGTCCCATTCCAGGAATCCCGGGTCTGCCGCCCCATGAAGTCCCGGCCGCTCATGCGCCCGACCTTGAACGTCACGTTCGTCTCGTTGTCGGTGACGTCGATGTTCTCGATTGCAAAGGCGCCGTAGATCTTCGCAAAGGGAGCCGACGTACTTTCGGCTTTCGCCTCATAGAGCCGTGCGAGTGCCGTCAGGTCGAGCTCGCTCATGGTCGCGCGGCCGTTGCTGACGACGAGGCTGCCCTTGGCGCGCTTCGTCTCGGCGCCCGTCGCCTCGATGATCGCCGAGGTGATCCGGCCCTGAACGACATCGGTCAGCGTGGTGTTGCGATAGGTCGTCGTCTGGACGTCCTGGCCGAGGGTCTGCTTCACCCGTGCTTCCGGAATCAGAATCTGCTTCACGCTGATGCGCTTCAGGCGGCTTTCCATCGGCTCGGTCGAGGAGGAAGAAAACAGCGCCTCGAGATCGGCCCGCGAGGAGGAGATCCCGGAAAACTCGATGCGCTTGGCCTCGTAGGTCGTGGACCCGAAGGTGAAGCTCACATTGTCCAGGCTGAGGCTGTCGGCCGATTGCGCGACGGCCGCGCTCCATAATGGAACCTTGACCGCGCCGACCGCGAGGCGGTGCCCGCCGGCGTCGACCACGAGGTTGCGAAGAACGGCAGGCTCGAACTGCAAAGCGGCCGAACCGGCCAGTAAGGCGAGTGCGCAGATCCCTGCGCGATAAGAAAGTCTCATCCTGTCCCCCAAGCCGGCGAATCCGTCGCCGACCAACCTGGATTGAATTCGCGGCGGACAATAAGACCTTAGGTAAAGATTTTACAACGAGAACGAGGTGCCGCAGCCGCAGGATGCGGTGGCGTGGGGGTTTTCGATCTTGAAGGACTGGCCGATCAGGTCGTCGACGAAGTCGATGACGGAGCCGTCCATGTACTGGATCGAGACCTCGTCGACCACGACGGTCGCTCCGTCCTTCTCGATCACAAGATCGTCGTCCTGCCGGGTCCGGTCGACGTCGAAGGCGTATTGGAACCCCGAACAGCCGCCTCCGTTGACGCTGATTCTCAGGTGCGAGCCGGCCGGTTCTGCAGCCATGATCTCGTTGATGCGGCGGGCGGCGCGTTCGGTCAGGGTAATACCGGTCATGGGCACTTCCAGTCCTCGGGAGGACGTATTCTTTGGACAAGGTGTTATGAGCAAGGTAAGTGCGCCCTGACAAGGCTTCAACCCGGGGATGATCGTGCGGCCCTTTGGCGAGAGATGGCGAGCCCCTTACGCCTGTGATCCTTGGGGGAGCCGCGGCCGGCTCTACCCGGAGGCGGTCTCGCCCACCCGCAGCGACTTCCAGCGCGACCGCGACCGGATCATCCATTCCTCGGCCTTCCGCCGGCTCAAGCACAAGACCCAGGTCTTCGTCTATCACGAGGGCGACCATTTCCGGACCCGCCTGACTCATACCATCGAGGTGAGCCAGATCGCCCGGGCGCTCGCCCGCTCCCTGGGGCTCGACGAGGATCTCGCCGAGGCCCTGGCGCTCTCCCACGACCTCGGCCACACCCCGTTCGGACACACCGGCGAGGATACGCTCGAGGAGTGCATGGCCGGGTTCGGCGGCTTCGACCACAACGCCCAGGCCCTGCGTGTCGTGACCCGTCTGGAGCGTCGGTACGCCGAATATGACGGGCTGAACCTCACCTGGGAGACCCTGGAGGGGCTGGTCAAGCATAACGGCCCGCTCCTGGATCCGGAGGGGCGCCCGACCCTGCGCTATGCCGCGCGCGGGGTTCCGCTGGCGATCCTGGAGTACAACTCCCAGCAGGATCTGGACCTCGCCACCCATGCCGGCGGCGAGGCTCAGGCTGCGGCGATCGCCGACGACATCGCCTACGATGCCCATGACATCGACGACGGGTTGCGGGCCGGGCTGTTCCGGATCGAGGAGCTGCGCGAGGTGCCGTTCCTCGACGGCCTCCTGAAGGAGATCGACGCGCGCTACCCGGGCCTCGATCTGTCCCGGCGCATCCACGAACTGACCCGTCGGGTCATCACCCGCTTCGTCGAGGACGTGGTGGCCGAGGGCGAGCGCAGGATCGCCGCCTTGTCTCCGCGGAATGCCGAGGATATCCGCCGCGCGGGCGACACCATGGTGTGCTTCTCGAGCGCCATGAAAGAGGCCGACGCCTCAATCAAGCGCTTCCTCTACGCCCGCATGTATCGCCACCCGGACGTCATGCGGGTCCGTGCCCAGGCAGACGACGTGCTGCGGGACCTGTTCAGGCGCTTCAAGGCCGAGCCGGATCTGATGCCCGAGGAATGGAGGGCCGATCTGCCGCGGGACGACGAACCGCGCCTGTCCCGCCGCGTGGCGGATTACATTGCAGGCATGACGGACCGCTACGCGATCCTCGAACACCGGCGCCTGTTTGACGTAACGCCGGACTTGCGTTAGGCGCGGCTGCATCCTTCGCAACGGCCCGCCGTCCTCTTCGGTCGAGGGCTCATGAAGCGTTTTGTCGGCTGCGATCAGGGCCTGTCGCCCATTGAGATGAAGTACCATGAACATTTTCGGGCTGTTTGAGAAGCGGGTTGCGGATGCGCTCGGCCGGTTGGCCGGGGAGGCCAAGATTCCCTCGGGGCTGGACGTCAGCCGCGTCGTGGTCGAGCCCCCGCGCGATCCCTCCCATGGCGACTTGGCCACCAACGCCGCCATGGTGCTGGCCAAGGAAGCACGCATGAACCCGCGCGCCCTGGCCGAGCTCCTCGTCGCCGATCTCAAGGACGACCCGCGAGTCACCCAGGTGGCGATCGCCGGGCCGGGCTTCATCAACATCCGGCTCGCGCCCTCCGTCCTGCACGAGGTTCTGCGGGCCGCGCTCGTGGACACGAACGGCTTCGGCCGGAGCGGCCAGGGGGCAGGATCGCCGATCAACGTCGAGTACGTCTCGGCCAATCCGACCGGTCCGATGCATGTGGGCCATTGCCGGGGCGCGGTCTTCGGCGACGCCCTGTCGGGTCTCCTGGATTTCGCCGGCTACAAGGTCACCCGCGAGTACTACATCAACGATGCCGGCGCGCAGGTCGATGTTCTCGCCCGCTCGGCCTATCTCCGCTACAAGGAGGCCCTGGGCCACGATATCGGGGTGATCCCGGAGGGGCTCTATCCCGGCGACTATCTGAAGCCGGTCGGCGAGCGGCTCGCCAAGGAGCACGGCACGGCGCTGCTCGATCGACCGGAATCCGAGTGGCTGCCGCTCGTGCGCCGGATCTCCATCGACGCCATGATGGACATGATCCGGGACGACCTCGCGGCGCTCAACATCCATCACGACGTGTTCTTCTCGGAGCGGTCGCTCCAGCTGGAGCCTTCCGACCAGGTCCGGGAGCTCATCACGGAGCTTCGCGGTCGCGATCTCGTCTATATGGGCCGTCTGCCCCCGCCCAAGGGCCAGAAGGATGAGGATTGGGAGGACCGGGAGCAGCTTCTCTTCCGCGCCACCGCGTTCGGCGACGAGGTGGACCGCCCGCTTCTCAAGTCCGACGGCTCCTACACGTACTTCGCCTCCGACATCGCCTATCATCGCTCCAAGTTCGAACGCGGCTTCGCGGCGATGATCGACGTGTGGGGTGCCGATCACGGCGGATACGTCAAGCGCATGCAGGCGGCCGTGAAGGCCGTTTCGGATAACAGGGCCGAGCTTGACGTGAAGCTCTGCCAGCTCGTCAAGCTGCTGCGCGGGGGCGAGCCGGTGAAGATGTCCAAGCGGTCGGGGGATTTCGTGACCCTGCGGGAGGTGGTCGACGAGGTCGGCCGGGACGCCACCCGCTTCATGATGATCTTCCGCAAGAACGACGCCACCCTGGATTTCGACCTCGCCAAGGTGGTCGAGCAGTCCAAGGACAACCCGGTCTTCTACGTCCAGTACGCCCATGCCCGCTGCGCGTCGGTGTTCCGTCAGGCGGCCGAGGCGTTCCCGGGTGTGGATTTCTCGGCGGCCCAGCTCGAGCAGGCCGATCTGTCGATCCTGAGCGACGAGGCGGAGATGGACATCATCCACCGCATCGCCCAGTTCCCGCGGATGATCGAGGCGGCAGCCGAAGCCCACGAGCCCCATCGGGTCGCATTCTACCTCTACGACCTGGCGAGCGCCTTCCATAGTTTATGGAATAAGGGCAAAGACTTGCCGCAATTACGCTTTGTTAATCTAACTGATAAAGATTCAACACAGGCGAGGCTCGCTCTCGTGCATGCCCTGAAGGGTGTGCTCGCATCTGGTCTCGCAATCCTGGGCGTCACGGCACCCGATGAAATGCGATAGTGTTTCTTGAGGCGAATCAATCGCTTACGAAGCACACGCGTCGGGTTCCGTTACGTCGTGCCGGCGGAGCAGCAGGTGCTCCTGTCGCGTAACTGGAGATCCGGCGCATGAGCGAATCACTGAAGCCCCGTTTTGCCGTCGACCTCACCGAGATCGAACGGCAACTCGCCCAGGCGGGCAGCCCGCATTCCCAGCCGGTTCCCGCCGGGCGGACCGATCCGCTCGCGGAATTGGCCCGAATCGTGGGGCAAGACGATCCTTTTCAAGCCATTTTGGCCAATGACGGTTCCGCCCGTCCGCGGCCGCAGAATTCTTCCATCGGCGATATTTTCGCCGTCCGCGACACAATGCCGCAACCAGGTCGCCCGGTAACGGCGCGGGCACCTCAGGTAGCGCCCGCGGGCTCTTCCTTCGATCAGGGCTCTTATGCCCAAAGCCACGCCCGCAGCCCTGAGCCCGGCTATGCTCATCAGTCTGTCCACCAGGATCAGGACGGGTATGGCAACGAGGCCTATGCTCAGGACTACTACGCCGATCAGGCCGGGCAGTATGCCGAACAGGACTACGACGGCGCTCCGGATTACGCACCGGCCCAGAAAGGGCGCTCCCGCAAGGGCGTGGTCGCGATGGCGGCCGTGGTCGGCGCTATCGTGCTCGGCGGCGGTGGAGCCTATCTGGCGTCCGGCTCCTCCTCGGTCACGGGTGGCGAACCTCCCCTGGTGAAGGCGAGCAGCGAGCCCACGAAGGTGCAGCCGCAGAATCCTGGCGGGGTCGAGATTCCCAACCAGAACAAGCAGATCTACGAGCGTGCCAATCAGGGTGGGGCGACCAAGGTCGTCAACCGCGAGGAGCAGCCGGTCGACGTGCAGCAGGCTGTGCGCATGAACGGAAGCGCGGTCGCGGATGCGACCGGGGGCACCGTCCCGGGCGGTGTGGTCAAGCCTCATCAGACCGCCAGCCTGAATCTCGGTGAGCCCAAGAAGGTCCGCACCGTCACGATCCGGCCCGACGGAACGGTGGCGGGATCCGAGCCGGCAGCGCAGCCCACCTCGTCCGCCGCCATGACCCTGCCGCCACAGGCCCAGCCGGCTCCGGCAGCCCGTGCGACACCGGCCCCCGTTCAGGTCGCCTCGGCCCAGCCCAGGCCGGCCGCCAGCACGCCGGCGGCGCCGACAGCCTCGGCGCCGACGCCGCGTCCGGTCGCTGCGGCCGCCACTCCCGCGGCCACGCCGGCACCCCAGCAGGTCGCTTCGGTTCAGCCCGTTGCTCCGGCGGCAGCGGAGACGACGCCGACGGGCGGATTCTCGGTTCAGCTCGGCTTGGCGAACTCGGAAACCGCCGCTCAGACGGCCTTTGCGTCCTACCAGCGCAAGTATTCCGACCTGGAGGGCAAGCCCGCTCTCATCCGCAAGGCCGAGGTGAACGGCAGCACGATTTATCGGGTCCGCGTCGGGCCGCTGTCGAAGGAGGAGGCCTCGTCCCTCTGCTCCAAGCTCCAGGGCCAGGGCGGACAGTGCTTCGTGGCGAAGAACTGACCGAGCGAGGCAGCTGAGAAATGTTGACCCTGCCGAGCAGGGGACGTAAGGCGCGGGTATGACAACCCGCGCCTTTATTGCTGGATGCTCCGGCTATGACCTCACCCCGGACGAGATCGCCTTCTTCAAGGAGGCGAACCCGTGGGGCTTCATTCTCTTCCGCCGCAACGTGGAGAGCCCGGAGCAGGTGAGGGCGCTCTGCGCTTCCTTGAGGGAGGCGGTCGGCCGCGGGGATGCTCCGATCCTGATCGACCAGGAGGGCGGCCGGGTCCAGCGCATGGGGCCGCCGCATTGGCCGAAATACCCTTCCGGCAGCACCTACGGCCGCCTTCATGCCAACGATCCGCTGGTCCAGCGTGAGATCACCCGTCTCGGAGCGCGTCTGATCGCCCACGACCTCCGGTCCGTGGGGATCACGGTGGATTGCCTGCCGGTTCTGGACGTGCCGTCACCGGGCGCGCATGACATCATCGGCGACCGGGCCTACGGCAAGACGCCCGATCAGGTCGCCATTCTGGGCCGTGCGGCCGCCGAGGGGCTCATGGCCGGAGGCGTCCTGCCGGTTGTCAAGCACATGCCGGGCCATGGCCGGGCCGGCGCCGACAGCCACCTCGCCCTCCCGGTGGTCGAAGCGACCCGCGAGGAGCTGGAAAGGCACGATTTTGCTCCCTTCCGGATGCTCACCGACATGCCGCTCGCGATGACCGCGCATGTGGTGTACACGGCGCTCGATCCGGAGCACCCGGCCACGACATCCCGCATCGTCATGGAGGAGATCATCCGGGGCCATATCGGCTATGACGGGCTGGTAATGACCGACGACCTGTCCATGCAGGCTCTCTCCGGTTCGTTCCAGGGCCGGACGGAGGCGGCTTTTGCCGCCGGCTGCGACATGGCCCTTCATTGCAACGGCAACATGGACGAAATGAGCGCGGTGGCCGAGGCCGCCCCCGCGCTGGAAGGGGATTCCCTCCGCCGAGCTAACGCTGCGTTAGATCGCATCACCCACGATCCGGAGCCTCTGGATCCTGTGGATGCCAGGTCCAGGCTCGATTCCGCGCTTGCGATGATCGCCTAAAGCTTATGAAGCTTCGAACCTCATGAGTTGAGCAAGGTCCATGGCAAACCCTTTACCCTTCGAGGATGTCGAACGCACGGAGCGGGCCGAGAGCGAGCCCGCCCTTCTCGTCGACGTGGACGGGTTCGAAGGACCGCTCGACCTGCTGCTGGAACTGGCCCGGCGCCAGAAGGTGGACCTCCACCGCATCTCGATCCTGGCGCTGGCCGAGCAGTACATCGCCTTCATCGAGGAGGCGCGCCGCATGCGCCTGGAGCTGGCGGCCGACTATCTGGTGATGGCGGCTTGGCTCGCCTACCTCAAGTCGCGCCTCCTGCTGCCCGAACCGCCCAAGGGCGAGGAGCCCAGCGCTGAGGATCTCGCCACGGCGCTTGCCCTGCGCCTGCGACGTCTGGAGGCGATCCGCGAGGCCGCCAAGAAGATGGGCGAGCGCGCCTGGCTCGGCCGGGACGTCTTCGCCCGCGGGGCGCCCGAGCCCGTGATCGTCAATCGTAATTCCCGCTACGAGGCGAGCCTCTACGATCTTCTCAAGGCCTATGCCCAGCAGCGGCAGATCCAGTTCAACGCCAGGGTGTCCCTGCACAAGCGGACTGTCTGGTCCCTGGTCGATGCGCGCGATGCCCTGGAGCGCCTGGTGGGTCACCTGAGCGACTGGGTGACCCTCGACACCTATCTCGTCGAATACATGGTCGAGCCTGCCATGCGTCCGACCGTTCTGGCCTCGGCCCTGTCCGCGACCCTGGAGATGGTGCGCGAGGGCAAGCTCACGGTCCGGCAGGACGAGGCCTTCGCTCCCGTCTGGGTCAAGCCGGTGGCGGACCCGGCCCAGGCAGGAATTTAGGATGCTGCCCGACATGCAGGACGATACCGGCCCCACGCCCGACACCGAGGCTCCCGAGGTCAGCCATGTTCCCGATCACGGCGAGGCCATGCGGATCGCCGAGGCGCTCCTGTTCGCCGCTCCCGCGCCCCTGAGCGCCCAGGAGCTGAGCGGCCGGTTGCCGGAAGGTGCGGACGTGGAGAGGATTCTCCAGGACCTGACCGAGCTCTACGCGCTGCGGGGCGTCAACCTCGTCCGGGTGGCCGGCAAATGGACCTTCCGGACGGCGAGCGACCTGTCCTTCGTGCTCGCGCGCGACGTGGTCGATCAGCGCCGGCTCTCGCGCGCCGCCATGGAAACCCTCGCGATCATCGCCTATCACCAGCCGGTGACCCGCGCGGAGATCGAGGAGATCCGCGGCGTCGCCACGTCCAAGGGGACGGTCGATACCCTGTTGGAGACGGGCTGGATCCGCCTGAGGGGGCGCAGGAAGGCGCCCGGCCGCCCGGTGACCTACGGCACGACGCCCGGCTTCCTGGAGCATTTCGGGCTCGATGCCATCGAGGATCTGCCAGGCCTCGAGGAACTCAAGGGCGCGGGCTTCATCGAGGGACGCGTTCCGTCCGACCTCTCGGTGCCCACGCCTTCCGACGCCGACGCCCTGCGCGAGGACGAGGATCCGCTCGAGGACGAGCCGCTCCAGCCCCTGGACATGCACGAGACCGAGGCGGGCCAGGAATGACCGCAAGGCCCGTCGCGTCGGCCCGCGACCGGTTCCGCCTGCCCCGATGGGGGCAGCGCGGCACCGCAGGGGCGTCGATCCCGGCCCAGCTCACCTTCGAGAACATCGTCCAGGCCTACGATACCCAGCGAGCCCTCGACGGGGTGTCGCTCACGATCGAGCCGGGAGAGATCATCTGCCTGCTGGGTCACTCCGGCTGCGGGAAGACCACCCTTCTGCGCATCGCTGCCGGTGTGGAGGCGCCCACCGCCGGCCGGGTTCTCATGGACGGCCTGGAGGTCACCGGCCCGCGGGCTTTCGTGGAGCCGGAGCGACGGGGCATCGGGCTGATGTTCCAGGATTATGCCCTGTTCCCCCACATGACGATCCTGCAGAACATCATGTTCGGTCTCAAGGGCCTCTCGGCCGCGGAAGCCGGCGTTGCCGCCCGGCGTGCCCTGTCGCGCGTCGGGCTCGAGCACTATGCCGGGGAGTATCCTCATACCCTGTCGGGCGGCGAGCAGCAGCGGGTGGCGCTGGCGCGATCGATCGCCCCGCGGCCCGGCGTCCTTCTCATGGACGAGCCATTCTCGAATCTCGACCGGCGCATGCGGGACGCCATCCGGGACGAGACGGTCGCGATCCTGAGGGAAACCGGGGCGACGACCATCGTGGTGACGCACGATCCGGAGGAGGCGATGCGGATCGCCGACCGGATCGTTCTCATGCGGGCCGGCACGATCATTCAGGAAGGCGACGCCGAGGAGATCTATCGGCGCCCGGCCAATCTGTTCGCGGCCCGCTTCTTCTGCGATTTCAACGAGCTTGAGGGCTCGGTGCGGAACGGCCGGGTTTCCTGTCCCGTGGGGGTCTTTCCGGCGCCGCATCTGGCGGACGGTCCGGCGATCGTCTGCGTGCGGCCCCAGGGGGTTAGGCTCAAACCGGCGGGCTTCTGCCTGCCGGGACGTGTGGTGTCTCGTCGCTTTCTCGGCGAGGTCGATCTCGTGCACATTGACGTGCCGGGGCTCGATCGTCCGCTTCAGGCCCGCATTCACGATCCCGCTGGCGTGACAGAGGGACAGGATGTGGGCATCGAGATCGATACGAAGGATGTCCTTGTTTTCGCCGCCTCCGACGCATAGGTTGGCGACGAGTTCACATTGAAAGACCGCGCCTTTTCGGGCGCAGGAGGAATTGCCATGGGTGGCACGAGTATTTGGCACTGGATCGTCGTGGGTCTGATCGTCGTCCTGCTGTTCGGACGCGGGAAGATCTCCGACATGATGGGAGACGTCGCGAAGGGCATCAAAGCCTTCAAGAAGGGCATGTCCGAGGACGACACCCCGGCAAAGCCGGTGCAGCCGGCGGAGCCCGTCCGGACCATCGACCATCAGGCCGGCGCTCCCACGAGCACCGCGACGACGGACCACAAGGTCGGCTGAGCTTCGTGCGCCGCCGCCATTCGCGGCGTGTCAGTACGCGTGAGTACGTAAAGGGCAGGTTCGAGGCCACGTCATGTTGGACATGAGCTGGGGTGAGATCATGGTGATCGGTGCCGTTGCGCTGATCGTGATCGGCCCGAAGGATCTGCCCAAGGCCCTGCGGACCGTCGGGCAGGTGACCGGAAAGCTTCGCCGCATGGCGGCGGAGTTCCAGGGGCAATTCAACGAGGCCATGCGCGAGGCCGAACTCGACGAGGTCAAGAAGCAGCTCCAGGGCGTGAACGATTCCGTCACCTCCATCGGCAGCACGGACTTCAACCCGATCCAGACGATCCGGGACGAGCTGAAGACCTCGATCGAGGCGCCTGAAAAGGCCCCCAAGCCGGCGAACGAGGCGGACGTTCCGCAAGTGACCTCCGGGCCCGTGACATCCGATCAGCCGGCGGTGGCCGATGCGCCGCCGCCTGTTCCTGCGGCCTCCGACGCAACGGTCCAGGCCGTCGTGGAGGGGCGGGCGCCGGATCCTGTGGATTCGCGTCCCGTGGATCCGCTCGTCGACCTGCCGGCGCCCCCGCTGGTCGATCCGGCCGCCGAGATCGCCGAGTCCCTGCGCCGCGAGGCCGAGTACGAGGCCCAGCAGGCGGCCCTCGCCGAACAACTTTCAGAACAGCCCAGAAAAGCGGACGCAAAAGCCGGATGACCACCGCCGTTGAAGAGGATGAGGTCGAGGCATCGCGCGCGCCTCTGATCGAGCATCTGACCGAGTTGCGCTCGCGCCTGATCAAGGCGCTCGCCGCCTTCGTGGTGATGTTCTTCGTCTGCTTCGCCGCCGCCAAATACATCTACAACGCGCTGGTCTGGCCCTACGTCCTGGCGGTCGGCTCGCCGGAGCGGGCTCACCTGGTCTATACGCACGGCCTCGAATATCTGTTCACCCAGATTCAGGTTGCGGCCTTCGGGGCCGGCTTCATGGCCTTTCCGGTCATCGCCATGCAGATCTACAAGTTCGTCGCGCCCGGTCTCTACAAGAACGAGCGTCGGGCCTTTGTGCCGTACCTGATCGCGACCCCGGTCCTCTTCGTCGTCGGGGCGGCCTGCGTGTATTTCATCGCCATGCCGCTGCTCATGCGGTTCTCCGTGGGCATGCAGCAATTGGCTACGGATACGAGCCCCAGCATCGAGTTCCTGCCCAAGGTCAGCGAGTACCTGTCACTGATCATGACGCTCATCTTCGCGTTCGGCATCTGCTTCCAGCTGCCGGTCGTCCTGACCCTTCTGGCCCGGGCCGGGATCATCGACTCGCAGTTCCTCAAGGACAAGCGTCGCTACGCCGTGGTCATCGTGTTCGTGATCGCGGCGGTTCTCACGCCGCCGGACGTGATCAGCCAGTTCGCCCTTGCGATCCCCACCTTGCTTCTTTACGAGGCATCCATCTTCTCCGTCACCATGGTCGAGAAGAAGCGTGCGGAGGCCGAGGCCGCGCGCGCGGCAGAGGAGTAGGGGCCTCGAAGAGGTCCCTCGCATCGGCCGCCGTCCTCGGCAAGAGTTGAAGGGGCGGTCTTGTTCTGATGGGCGGGACTGCCTGACGAAGCAGGTCCTGATCCCATGCACGACATCCGTTCCATCCGCGAGAACCCCGCGGCTTTCGACCAAGGCCTCCGGAACCGGGGCATGGAGCCCCTGTCCGCGCAGCTGATCGCCCTCGACGACCGGCGCAAGAGCGCCGTTTCCGCCCTGCAGGCCGCCACCGAGCGCCGTAACGCCCTGTCCAAGGAAATCGGCCAGGCCAAGGCGAAAAAGGACGAGGCGCGGGCCCAGGAGCTGATGGCCGAGGTCGCCCGGATCAAGGAAACGACGCCGGACCTGGAGGAGGCCGAGCGCGCCGCCGAAAAGGCCTTGTTCGAGGCCCTTTCGGCGATTCCCAACATTCCCAAAGAGGATGTCCCGTTCGGACTGGACGAGCACGGCAATGTGGAGCGTCACCGCTTCGGCACGCCGCCGACCCTCAACAGCGCCAAGCAGCATTTCGAGCTCGGCGAGGCCCTCGGTCTGATGGATTTCGAGACGGCCGCGAAGCTCTCCGGCTCGCGCTTCGTGGTGCTCAAGGGCGCACTGGCCCGGCTCGAGCGGGCGCTCGGGCAGTTCATGATCGACCTGCACACGACCGAGCACGGCTACACGGAAGTGAACCCACCGCTGCTGGTGCGCGATGACGCCATGTTCGGCACGGCGCAGCTGCCGAAATTCGAGGACGACCAGTTCTGGGCCTTCCCCGGGAATACGTTGGAACAGGTCGTGCAGGCGGCCCTCGACGGGCAGCCGCGCGAGGCCATCGGCAGGATGATCAAGGACACGCGCTACGGCATGATCCCGACCGCAGAGGTCACGCTCACCAACCTCGTGCGCGAGCAGATCCTTTCGGAGGAGCAGCTTCCGCTGCGCTTCACGGCGCTGACCCCGAGCTTCCGCGCCGAGGCCGGATCCGCCGGGCGCGACACCCGCGGCATGATCCGCCAGCACCAGTTCGTGAAGTGCGAACTCGTCTCGATCACCACGCCCGAAACGTCCGCCAACGAGCACGAGCGCATGCTCGCGAGCGCCGAGAACGTGCTGAAGAAGCTGGAGCTTCCGTTCCGCACCATGACGCTCTGCACGGGCGACATGGGTTTCTCGTCGACCAAGACCTACGACATCGAGGTGTGGCTGCCGGGGCAAGGCATGTACCGCGAGATCTCGAGCTGCTCGGTCTGTTCGGATTTCCAGGCCCGCCGCATGAATGCGCGCTACCGCGCCGCGGGCGAGAAGCAGCCGCGTTTCGTGCATACGCTCAACGGCTCCGGGCTCGCGGTCGGCCGCACGCTCGTGGCCGTTCTCGAGAACTACCAGAACGAGGACGGCAGCGTTGCGATTCCGTCGGCGCTGCAGCCCTACATGGGCGGGATGGCCCGCATCGAACGTCAGGCCTGACATGCGCATTCTCTGCACCAACGACGACGGCATTCATGCTCCTGGCCTGAAGACCCTGGAGGCGATCGCCCGCAACCTCTCGGACGACGTGTGGGTCGTCGCGCCCGAGACCGACCAGAGCGGCGTCGCCCACTCGCTGTCCCTCAATGATCCTCTGCGCCTGCGCGAGATCTCGGAGCGGCACTTCGCCGTGAAGGGAACGCCGACCGACTGCGTGATCATGGGCGTGCGTCATCTCATGCAGGACGCCAGGCCCGACCTCGTTCTCTCCGGGGTCAACCGGGGACAGAACGTGGCTGAGGACGTGACCTATTCGGGGACGGTTGCGGGAGCCATCGAGGGCACGATCCTGGGCATCCCATCCATTGCCCTATCCCAGGCCTACGGACCCGGCACGCGCAACGCGCCGCGCTGGCACTGCGCCGAGCACCACGGCCCCAAGGTCGTGCGTCGGATCCTCGAGGCCGGAATCGACAAGGGCATCCTGGTCAATGTGAATTTTCCGGATTGCGAGCCCGACGAGGTCGAGGGAACGGCTCTCGTCAACCAGGGGCAGCGCACGCAGGAGCTTCTGCGCCTCGACGAGCGCCGCGACGGACGCGGCAATCCCTATTTCTGGATCGCGTTCGAGCGCCGGCCCTTCACGCCCGGCAACGGCACCGATCTGTGGGCGATCGCCCATCGGCGCATTGCCGTGACGCCGCTGCGCATCGACATGACCGACGAGCCGACGCTGACGCGCTACGCGCAGGCTTTCGACCGATGAGGGTGCCGGCGCGATGAACCAGGACATGCCTTTCCTGCCTGAAGCGGAGCCCCGCGACGAGCAGGAGGCGATCGGTGCTGCGTCCTTCATCCTGTCCCTGCGCGCCAAAGGCATCCGCGACACGGCGCTGCTGCGCGCGATGGAGCTCGTGCCTCGCGAGGTGTTCGCGCCGCGCCGCTTCACCGACCTGGCGCGCACGGATGTCGCCCTGCCGTTGCCCTGCGGCCAGACCATGACGGGACCGGCGACGGTCGCGGCCATGCTGCTGGCGCTCGGTGTCCAGCCGGGTCAGCGCGTGCTGGAGATCGGAACCGGCAGCGGCTACGTGACGGCGCTGCTGGCGAGGCTCGGCGCCGAGGTCACCAGCGTCGAGCGCTTCAACACCTTGGCGGAGAGCGCGGCGCAGCATCTCAAGATCGTCGACGCGGACAAGGTCCGGCTGGAGGTGGGAGACGGATTGGCGGCGCGTGTCCGGGACCGCTTCGACCGCATTCTGCTCAACGGCGCACGCCCCGAGATCCCACAGACCGTCACGTCTCTCCTCGGCCCGGGCAGCCGTCTGATCGGCGCGATCACGAAGGAGAGCGGGCCCCATCTCGTGCGGATCGACCGCGACGCCGAGGGTGCGCTGACGCAGACGTTCGGCGCATCATTGCGCATTTCGCCTCTCGTCACCGGCGTTGCGGCGACCCTCTAGCGCATCGTGCGGACCCAGCGGGCCGCGTCAGTGAAAAATGGGCCCGGTTTTCCGCGCCCAGCGATGCGCTTATTCAGAAAGAAGCATCGGGTCGGTCCCAGAAGTGCAAGTCCACTCTCGCGTCCGATGCGCCAGGGAATCGGGCCAAAAACATGTCGGCTTTTGGGAGTGTTCCGAACCGAACCAAATTTTTTCGGACAAGGTTACGAGAATCCACGCAGCGTCAACCGATGCTTAACCTGAACAGGCTTTTAATGGCTCCATCGAGTTGCGTTCGGTTGGGGTTGAGTGATGCGGTTGCGTGAGTGTTCTGGGCATTGGGTTGCGGTGTCGCGGATCGCCTTGGTGGGTTTGATCGGCAGTGCGGCGGCAGCCTGCAGTACCGATAGTGCGCGGTTCGCCGAGAACCCGTTCTCAAATCCCTTCGCGGCCAGCGAGCGCATGGACACCACCGCGTCGTCCTCGCCTCAGCCGACGCCGTCCTATGCCCCAGCCCCGATGCCGACACCGTCGGTGCAGGCCCAGGCCCTGCCGCCCGTGCAGTCCCAGCCCCTGCCGCAGCCCACCCGCATCGCCGCCGCTCCCGCCCCGATCCAGCCGCGCCCCGTGCCGGTCGCTCAATCGGTCCCGGCGCAGCCGGCCGGCCAGCCGAAATTCCGCCTCGTCGACACGTCCAAGACTCCGGCCGCCACGACGCCGGTTGCCGCCGCCGAGCCGGTGAAGCGTGTTCGCCCCGGTATGACGTCGACCGCTCAGGCTCCGGCTCCTGCCGCACCCGCAAGGTCAGCTCCGATGCAGGTCGCGTCCGCCACGAACGAGCCGCTCGTGTCCGCGCCGAAGCCTCTGGCGCCCGCTCCGAAGCCGGTCGTCGAGCAGCCCAAGGTTGCCGCCCTGACCCAGCCCGAGCCGGTGAAGCCTGCCGTCGTGCAGCCGGTCGCTCCGGCGCCGCAGCCGGAAGCCGCAAAGGCTCCGGTGGCAGAGCCCGAGCAGACCGCAAGCGTCTCCGGCGATTTCCGCTGGCCGGCCCGCGGCCGCGTCATCGCCGGTTTCGGCGCCAATGGCGGCAACGAGGGCATCAATATCGCGGTTCCCGAAGGCACGCCGGTCAAGGCGGCCGAGGCCGGCACCGTGACCTATGCCGGCAGCGAAGTGAAGGGCTACGGCAACCTCGTCCTGATCAAGCACGAGAACGGCTTCGTCTCGGCCTATGCCCATAACGGTTCGCTCAACGTCAAGCGCGGCGAGCAGGTGAAGCGCGGCCAGGTGATCGCCACGTCCGGCCAGACCGGCAACGTGACCTCGCCGCAGCTCCACTTCGAGATCCGCAAGGGCGCCCAGCCGGTTGACCCCATGAAGCATCTCGGCGGCTGATCGGATCAACGGTTCAGGTCAGCTTCCGCCTGTCGAAGCTGGTCGAATGAGGGGACGGTGGAGCTCAGCCACCGTCCCCTTGCCGTTTCAGATCGCCTTGCCGAGGCGCCCGGCGAGATGCTGAATGAACTGCCAGGCCGTACGTCCCGAGCGTGCGCCGCGGGTGGTGGCCCATTCCAGGGCCTCCGCGCGGACGGCGTCACGGTCCGCCTGGAGGCCGAGATGGTCGACATAGGCGAAGACCATGTCGAGATACTCGTCCTGGCTGCATTTGTGGAAGCCGAGCCAGAGGCCGAACCGGTCGGACAGGGAGACCTTCTCCTCGACCGCCTCGCCCGGGTTGATGGCGGTCGAGCGCTCGTTCTCCATCATGTCGCGCGGCAGCAGGTGGCGCCGGTTCGAGGTGGCGTAGAAGATCACGTTGTCGGGCCGGCCCTCGATGCCGCCTTCCAGCACGGCCTTCAGCGACTTGTAGGAGGTGTCGTCCGCATCGAACGAGAGATCGTCGCAGAACACGATGAAGCGGTGGGGGTCGGCCCGCAGCAGTCCCATGAGATCGGGCAGGGTCTCGATATCCTCCCGGTGGATCTCGATCAGCTTGAGGGGGCGTGCATCGGCAGGCTTGGAGTGGTTGATCTCGGCATGGACCGCCTTGACCAGGGACGATTTGCCCATGCCGCGGGCGCCCCAGAGCAGGGCGTTGTTCGCCGGCAGGCCTCGCGCGAAGCGGTGCGTGTTCTCCGCCAGCTGGTCCCGGACCCGGTCGATGCCGCGCAGGAGGCTCATCTCGACCCGGTTCACCTTCGGCACGGGAGAAAGCCGGCGGCCGGCCGCCTGCCAGACGAAGGCATCGGCTCCGGTCACGTCGGCGTGAGCCGCGGTGGCGGGGGTGAGGCGCTCCAGGGCCTCGGCGATCCGCGTCAAAAGCGCCAGGGATTCGGGAGAGGTGAGATCGGCGGGCATGGGCATCTGACTTCAAGCATGGGTGAGGAAGCCGTGCTTAGCGCATTTTTCCACGAAGGGGATCCGGCTCCGGAGCAAAAATGCCGCCTGTCGCAGGGGAGCGCCGGGTTCGGCCCGGGGGTGCGGTCCTGCGAAACCGGCTCTGCGGCCGACCCCGGAGGGCCGCAGCCCTGCAGGAGCCTTGGGAAAGGCCTTCAACTTCATTGATTTCGGCGAGTCGATGGGTATAGTCCGCCACGCTTTGTAATCCCGTCCGGCGCGGGTGGGCCCAAAACGGGCCTGCCACGCGCCTTTATCCATGGAGAGCCGCTTGTTCATTTCACCTGCCTTCGCACAAGGGGCCCCGGCCGGGGGCGGAACGGAGATGATCCTTCAATTCGTTCCATTCATCCTCATATTCGTCATCATGTGGTTCCTGATCATCCGTCCGCAGCAGCGCCGGGTGAAGGCCCACCAGGAGATGATCAAGAACGTCCGACGCGGCGATACGGTCGTCACGTCCGGCGGCATCATCGGAAAGGTGACCAAGGTCCTCGAGGATTCGGCCGATGTCGAGGTCGAGATCGCCGACGGCGTGAAGGTGAAGGTGGCCCGTGCCATGATCTCCGAGGTCCGCTCCAAGAGCGAGCCGGTCAAGGCCTGATGTGACAAAAGGCCGGCCCTTCCATTTGGGACCAGGGCCGGTTCGCCGCTCCAGAATGCGGCCAGGTGAGTGAGAAAGGTTGAGCTGACGATGCTGCGCTTCTCGAGGTCGAAGATCATCGCCACCGTGGCGATCATTGTGATCGGCCTGCTTCTTGCGGTTCCGAGCATGATGAATCGCGAGCAGCGTCAGGCTTTCCTGAACGCCGTCCCGAGCTGGGTCCCGTCCTGGCTCGTACCGTCCCGCGCCATCGTCCTGGGACTCGACCTTCAAGGCGGGTCCCACGTCCTGCTCGAGGTCGACGCGCAGGACCTGCTGCGCGGCCAGGTCACGATCCTGCGCGACGACGTGCGCCGCATCCTGCGCGACACCCGCGTGTCGTCCCAGAACGGCATTCAGACGGTCCAGCGGGGCGTGCAGATCCGCGTGCCCGATGCCGCGGATCGCGACCGGCTGCTGCCGCGCTTGAGGGAGTTGTCGCAGCCGATCGGCAATGCCGTGATCGGCCAGAGCGGCAACAACACCATCGCGATCAACACCAGTCCGGACGGCGTGATCACGCTGACCTACACGGATGCGGGCATCAACGAGCGCGTGCGCCGCGCCGTCGACCAGTCCATCGAGGTCGTCCGTCGCCGCATCGACTTCGGCGGAACGACGGAGCCGAGCATCCAGCGCCAGGGCGCCGACCGCATTCTCGTCCAGGTTCCCGGCCTCCAGGACCCGCAGCAGCTGAAGGCTCTTCTCGGCGAGACCGGCAATCTCGAGTTCCGCCTGCTGGCCCAGCCGGGCGCGACCGACGTCGACCTGCTCCCCATGGAGGATGCCGGCGGACAGCGCGTGCCCGTCGAGCGCCGAGTGATCGCCGAAGGCGGCGATCTGACGGATGCCCAGCCGGCCTTCGACAGCCAGACCCGCCAGCCGATCGTCAACTTCCGCTTCAACATCCGCGGGGCGCAGCGCTTTGGCCAGGCCACCACGGAGAACCTGGGCCGTCAGCTCGCGATCGTGCTCGACAACCGGGTGATCTCGGCGCCGACGATCCAGTCGCCCATCACGGGCGGCTCCGGCCAGATCTCCGGCAGCTTCACGGTCGAGCAGGTCAACAATCTCGCGGTCCTGCTCCGCTCCGGCGCGCTGCCTGCCAAGCTCACCATCGTGGAAGAGCGCACCGTCGGCCCGGGCCTCGGACGCGATTCTATCGAGGCCGGCAAGATGGCCACCTATGTGGCAGCCATCTTCGTGGTGATCTTCATGTTCGCCACTTACGGCGTCTTCGGCCTCATCGCGAACATCGCGCTCCTCGTCCATGTGGGCCTGATCTTCGGTCTCATGTCCGTGCTGGAAGCGACCCTGACCCTGCCGGGCATCGCCGGCATTGTGCTCACCATCGGCACGGCCGTGGACTCGAACGTGCTCATCTACGAGCGCATCCGCGAAGAGGTGCATGCCGGCCGGTCCATCGTGTCGGGCATCCAGGCCGGCTTCGACCGGGCCTTCGCGACCATCGTGGATTCCAACAGCACCATGGCGATTGCCGCCGTGATCCTGTTCTTCCTCGGCTCCGGTCCGGTGCGCGGCTTCGCGGTCGTGTTCATTCTCGGCATCCTGACGACGGTGATCACCGCCGTTACCCTGACGCGCATGATGATCGCGCTCTGGTATCAGTGGATGCGTCCCAAAGCCCTTCCGTTTTAAGGAGTGCGTATCGTGCGCCTCATCCGCCTCTGGCCCGAAAACTCCCACTTCGACTTCATGCGCCTGCGGCGCTACTCGTTCCCGCTGTCGGCCCTGATCTCGGTGGCGACTGCCATCGTTCTGATGACGGTCGGGCTAAACTTCGGCATCGACTTCAAGGGCGGAACGCTCATGGAGATCCAGGCCAAGTCCGGTCAGGCCAACGTCGCCCAGATCCGCCAGACCGCCGAGAGCTTCGGCTTCGGCGACGTGGAGGTCCAGGAATTCGGCGGCACCGGCGAGGTCTCGCTGCGTTTCCCCATCCAATCGGGCGGCGAGGCCGCGCAGACGGCCGTGGTGCAGAAGGCCCGCGACACTTTCGGCAACGACTACGATTTCCGCCGGGTCGAGACGGTCGGCCCGCGCGTGTCGGGCGAACTCGTCCAGTCGGGCACCATCGGCATCGTGCTCTCGGTGATCGCGGTCCTGTTCTATCTCTGGTTCCGCTTCGAGCGGGAGCTGGCGGTAGCATCGATCATCGGCACGCTCCACGACATCGTGCTCACCATCGGGTTCTTCGTGATCACCCGTCACGAGTTCAACATGACGTCGATCGCCGCGATCCTCACCATCGTGGGCTATTCGCTCAACGAGACGGTGGTGGTGTTCGACAGGACCCGCGAGCTGATGCGTCGCTACAAGGCTATGCCTGCGGAAGAGCTGTTGAATCTCTCGATCAACACCACCATGTCCCGCACGATCATGACGGCGACCACGACGGCGCTGTCGCTCCTGGCTCTGGTCCTCTTCGGCGGACAGGCGATCCAGGGCTTCGCGCAGGTCATGCTCTACGGGGTCGTCATCTGTACGTACTCGGCCATCTGCATCTCGTCGCCCATGCTGATCTATATCGGCCTGCGCGGGTCGGAGACCGTCAAGGTGCCGGAGGGCAGGGCCGCCGCAGCGGAGTAGGACCATGAGCGATGGTCGCCTCTATGACGGCTTCCTGCCGGGACGCTATCCGTTGGACGCCTACGGCAACGGCGGCTTTCGCTTCGGGGACATGTCCCATCGTGGCTCCCTGCTGGCCCTGCCTTCGGGGATTCGGGCCTGGCCGGTCGGTTCCGTGGCCGAGCTGACCGACGAGGCGCTCGACCCGATCTTCGCCGAGGCCGATGCCATCGATCTCCTGCTGCTCGGCACGGGCGCCGACATCGCGGCCATTCCGGCGGGGTTCCGCACGCGCTTTCGCGAGGCCGGGATCGGGCTCGACGTGATGCAGACGGGGGCTGCCGCGCGCACGTACAACATTTTGCTCGCCGAGAACCGCAAGGTCGGCGCCGCCCTGATCGCCGTTCCCTGACATGGCGGAAGCGATTGCCAACTTCGCCCATTGCGAAGCGCTCGTGCGCGAGGCCGATCCGGACCGGTACTGGGCGAGCCTGTTCGCGCCTGCCGAGAAGCGTCCCCACCTCTATGCGCTCTACGCCTTCAACTTCGAGGTGGCCCGCGTCCGCGAAGCGGTGCGGGAGGCGCTCGTCGGCGAGATCCGCCTGCAATGGTGGCGCGACGCCCTGCAGGGCGAGGCGAGGGGCGACGTGCGGGCGAACCCCGTGGCGGCCGCGCTGGACGATACCATCGTCCAGTTCCGGCTGCCCCGTCAGTCCTTCGTCGACCTGATCGATGCCCGGATCTTCGACCTTTACGACGATCCCATGCCGAGCCTGAATGATCTCGAGGGCTATTGCGGCGAGACCTCGTCCAGCCTCATCCAGCTTGCGAGCCTCGTCCTCGCCGACGGCTCCAATCCGGGTACGGCCGATGCGGCGGGGCATGCAGGCGTGGCCTATGCCGTCACCGGGCTTCTTCGGGCCTTCCCGCATCATGCACGGCAGGGGCAGGTCTATATCCCGGCCGATCTCCTGGCCCGCCACGGGGTCGTGCGCGAGGACATCGTGACCGGACGCGGCGGGCCCGGTCTCAACCGCGCCCTAGCCGATCTCCGCGCGGTCGCCCACAGGCACCTCGAACAGGCGCGCAAGCTGCGCGCCACCATTCCCGATGCGGCCAAGCCGGCCTTTCAGCCGCTCGCCTTGGTCGAGCCCTATCTCAGGGCCATGGAGCGGCGAGGCTACGATCCGTTCCACACGCCCGTGGACCTGCCGCAATGGCGGCGGATCTGGGCGCTCTGGCGCGGACCGTTCTAGAGGGGAGCCCGTCCCGTGTCGTCACCGGCCTTGTGCCGGTGATCCCGCTTCGTTGAAGCGCCGCGCTCTTCCGTATTGGGATGGCCGGCGCAAGGCCGGCCACGACGTGAGGAGCATCTGTTCCCGGATGGCACGGAGCGGCCCGGGGAGCGTCCCGGGAGCCGGCTTACTCGGCCGCAGCGGGCAGGACCCCACCTGAGAGCCAGGCCGCCAGATCTGCCCTGGCCCTGTCCGTCAGCGCCTTCTTGCGGGCGACGGCCTTGGCGGGGCCGCGCAGGCGCTTGCCGTCCTCCGCCTTCGGAGCATGGGCCAGAGGCGGGAAGAGCCCGAAATTCACGTTCATGGGCTGGAAGGAGCGCGGCCCCTCGTCGATGGTCTCGATATGCCCGCCCGTGATGTGGTTGATCAGCGCCCCGAGCGCCGTGGTGTGCGGCAGGGGCTCGATCGGCCGGCCGAGCCGCTCGGCAGCGGCGAAGCGGCCGGTCATGAGACCGACGGCGGCGCTCTCGACGTAGCCCTCGCAGCCGGTGATCTGGCCCGCGAAGCGCAGGCGTGGCATCGCCTTCAGGCGCAGGGTCGGATCGAGAAGCTTGGGTGAGTTGAGGTAGGTGTTGCGGTGAATGCCGCCGAGGCGCGCGAACTCGGCGTTCTCCAGGCCCGGGATCATGCGCAGGATCGCGGTCTGCGCGCCGTATTTCAGCTTGGTCTGGAACCCCACCATGTTGAACAGGGTCCCGAGCGCGTTGTCCTGGCGAAGCTGCACGATGGCATAGGGCTTAATGTCGGGATTGCGCGGGTCGGTGAGGCCGACCGGCTTCATCGGTCCGTGGCGCAAGGTCTCGCGGCCGCGCTCGGCCATAACCTCGATCGGCAGGCAACCGTCGAAATACGGCGTGTCGGCCTCCCATTCCTTGAACTCGGTCTTGTCGCCGGCAATCAGCGCATCGACGAAGGCCTCGTACTGCTCCCTGGTCATGGGGCAGTTGATGTAGTCCTTGCCGGTGCCGCCCGGTCCAACCTTGTCGTAGCGCGACTGGAACCAGGCGACGTCCATGTTGATGGACTCGCGGTAGACGATCGGCGCGATGGCGTCGAAGAAGGCGAGCGACGTCTCGCCCGTGAGCGTGAGAATGGCCTCTGCGAGAGCCGGCGACGTGAGGGGCCCGGTGGCGACGATCACGGAAGACCATTCCTCCGGCGGCAGGCCGGCGATTTCGCCCCGCTCGATGGTGACGAGAGGATGTGCCTCGAGCGCGGCCGTCACCGCATTCGAGAAGCCGTCGCGATCGACCGCCAATGCGCCTCCGGCCGGAACCTGGTTGGCATCGCCCTTCGCCATGATCAGGGAGCCGAGACTGCGCATCTCCTGGTGCAGCAGTCCCACGGCATTGGCCTCGGGGTCATCCGAGCGGAAGGAATTGGAGCAGACGAGCTCCGCCAGGCCCTCGGTCTTGTGGGCATCGGTGCCGCGAACCGGGCGCATCTCGTGCAGCACGACCGGGACGCCCGCCTGGGCGATCTGCCAGGCCGCTTCCGAACCGGCGAGTCCGCCGCCGATGACATGGATGGGTTTGAGGGTGCTCATGATCATTCTCCCGAGCGGCTTTGTTGACTCCCTGGGGAGCGCTGGTCAAGTTGAGCCGAATGACTATTGGGAAGGCTTAGAACGCTATGCAATCCAGACGCCCCGTCGTCCTTATTACAGGTGGAAGCCGCGGCATAGGGGCCGCGGTGGCGCAGCTCGCCGCCGCGCGCGGCTACGATGTCGCCATCACCTACCGGTCCGAGCGCGAATCCGCCGAGCGCGTGCTTGCGGCCTGTCGCACATCGGGAGCGGCTGCCGTGGCGTGCCAAGGCGACGTTGCCATGGAGGCCGACGTGGTGCGGATGTTCGACGAGGCTCAATCTGCCCTCGGCCCGATTTCGCATGTGGTCAACAACGCGGGCATCACCGGCAAGTCGAGCCGGCTGGAGCAGGCTGACTCGGACGCCGTCCGGGCCTGCATCGAGGTGAACGTCCTGGGGGCGATCTGGGTCGCCCGAGAGGCGGCCCGGCGCCTTTCCACCAGCCGGGGCGGACCCGGAGGCGCCATCGTCAACATCTCGTCGGTTGCCGCAAGCCTGGGCAGTCCCAACGAATATGTCTGGTACGCGGCCTCGAAGGGCGCCGTCGACTCGCTGACGATCGGGATGGCGAAGGAGCTGGCCAGCGAGGGGATCCGGGTGAATGCCGTCTCGCCGGGGATGACCATGACGGACATCCACGAGCGCAGCACCCAGGATGCCGGTCGGGTGGAGCGCATTCGGCCCCACATCCCCATGAACCGGATCGGGGAGCCGGAGGAGATCGCCGAGGCCGTGCTGTTCCTGATATCGGACGCGGCGTCCTACATCGCCGGGGCCAACCTGTCGGTGTCAGGCGGCCGCTGACGTCTCACAACAGGGGCCTCGACAAGCGAAAGCCCGCCGGAGGGCGGGCTAGGGCCTTGTGCTGCGATGCAGCGTAGTTTTACGCTAAAGCGTTCTGGCGAGCGATGCTCTCGATCTGGAAGCGAGAGATGCCGAGGTCGTCGAGCTCGCGGTCGGAAAGCAGCGAAAGCTCACGGACGGTCTCGCGATAACGCATATAGCTGCGGACCTTAGACAGGATGTACGATACGAACATGGGAAGCTCCTAAACAGTGACCGGCCCCTTTGACCGGTGGCCTTTGTTCTTGCGTTTGCAGTGCGGATATAAGTGGGTGCACTGCAAAAGAGGAGTGGTGATAATGTAGGTCTGTTATGCTTTAGTAGCATAACGTCCTAATGCCACGTTAACCAATTTGCGGATGAGGAATGGCTCTCCCAAGGACGCTCGGAGCGGACAACGAAAGCGGCCCTGTTTCCAGGGCCGTCCGGCAGGCTTGTCAAGGTTCGCTTTGGCCTAGAAAATGAAGAAATCGGCCTTGGACAGGCTCAGGCCGGCGTTCAATTGGGCGAACTTCACGGCCACGACGCCGCCGACCCCGTCGGCATCGTAGAGCAGGGCGCCTGTCTGCTTGTTGTAGATGATCCGGTCGGAGACATCCCGGGCGGCTGAGCCGGTATTGAAGGCTGCGGCCGAGAGCCAGCCGTCGCGTCCCGCCCGGGTGAAGACATGGGCGTCGAGCATGATCGTGTCGTCGCTCGGCCGGAAGTCGGTGATTTTGTCGACGTTGCTCCGGGTCGGCCGCTTGTCGAAGACGAAGTAGTCCTTGCCCGAACCACCGGTCAGCGTATCGTTGTCCAAGCCACCGCTCAGGTAATCACTTCCGGCCCCGCCGCTCACGATGTCGCGGCCGGCGCCCCCGTACAGGTCGTCGTCTCCCCACAGACCGTAGAGATCGTCGGCACCGCTGTCGCCGTACACGATGTCGTCGCCGTCGTAGGAATAGACGATATCGTCGCCGGTCCCGCCGCGGATGACGTCATTGTAATCGTTGCCATAGAAGGTGTCGTTCCCTCCGTTGATCGTCACATACCAGGCATAGCCCTGAAGCTCGTCGACGGTCGTGTAGAGACTGAGATCCTCGATGGACAGGATGGTCTGGCCGTAGTTTTCGTAGACCAGGTCGTCGATCACGACGGTGTAGCCGTCGCTCCAATAGCGGGCGGTGAAGGAGTCGACGATCAGGCTGCCGTCGATTTCGTACTCGGCGACAGTGCCGTCATCGTAAACGAGATCCGTCGTCACCGAGGGGTTGGCCCCGATGAACGCCCAGCCCGAGCTGTCGGTGCTGGACATGTTGAAGCCCACACCCGCTGTGTTGAACGCCTTGAAAACCGCCATGACTGCTCTGTCCCGATGAAAACACTCGATAGCCTTAAGCTATGGCTGTGAACGTGAACTTAAGCTGTATCGCCCCGGTGAGCATTGTTCATCACGGTGGTAAAGAGTTGGTTGATGGGTGCGGGTGAGCGCTCCTGACCCGCGCTCACGATATCTCGGAAGTTCATATTCTTGAACATTTGTTCATCTTCGCCCCACCCGTGCGGGATAAAATCGGTTACTTAAAGTTATTGGGAACAGTCTCATCGGGTTGGCGTTCATCTCCCACCTTTACTGTGATGGAGATGGTCCCGTGAAGAAAATCGCTCTCGGTGCCGCCCTTCTCTTGCTGAGCAGCGCGGCCTACGCACAGACTTCGACGCAGACGGATACGAACAGCAACACCAGCACGACCTCGCAATCCTCCTCGGGTTCGAACCAGATGCTGCGCAACCAGTCCGGCGGCAGCAGAGCCCAGACGGAGACGACCGGTGCCACGCGCAGCGAAAGCTCCGGGGCTCAGATCAATGTCCGAAACCGTGAGGAATCCGGCACCCGCGTCGGTATCGAGACCCGCGAGCGCTCCGGCGTTTCCGTGCGCTCCCGGACCGTGCGCGAGATCGACGAGCCGAGCGTTTCGGTGACCCGCCGCCGCAGCGTGACCACTTATGAGGAGCCCGATACCGAGGTTCATCGCACGGTGGTGAAGAAGAAGCCCACCAAGAAGGTCGCTGTGAAGAAGACGAAGCGCACCAACAAGGTCGTGTCGAAGAAGCGCCGCTATCATGTGGTCGAGGAGCAGCCGGTGGAGGTCCGCCGCCGGACCGTGCGCCGCTACGAGGAGGTCAACGAGCCGAGCGTTTCCGTGAGGAGCCGCACGACGGTCCGCCGGACCCAGGACACCTCGCCGAGCGTCGGCGTGTCGCTCGAGCAGCGTCGCTCCAATGACGTGAATGTTTCGACCAGCCGAACCCGCTCGAGCGCTCCTGAAACGACGGGAACGGTCTCGACGCGCAGCCGGACGGACATGAGCGGCAACTCGGGCGGCAGCAGCTCGAGCTCGGGCGGCAGCTCCACGAACATGCGCCTGCCGCAGCAGGGCGGTTCCTCGTCCCAGGGCGGCAGCACCCCGAACCAGTAATCGCAACGCCCGCGTGAGCCGGGGGAGGGATCCGGAGCCAGGATGCCTCTCCCGCCGTCATTCGGAGTTCCGGAGATCAACCATGAAGAAGCTTTTGGTATCAGTGAGTGTCGCCCTTCTGGCCGCGACGTCCTTCAGCGGCGCGGCGGAAGCGCGCCCCGGCAAAGGCAGAGGCCATGCCTATGGGCATTACAAGAGCCACCAGGCTCCCCGCTACTACGTTCAGCGCCGGCACAACAACAATGCCGCCATCGCGGCCGGGGTGACGGGCGCAATCCTCGGCGGAGCGCTTGCCGCGACGGCGCGGCCCACATACCGAACCTATGAGAGGCCGGCCTACCGGACCTATGAGGCGCCGCGGCGCAGCTATTACCGGGAAGAATACTACGACGACGGGTATTGATACCGGGTCGGGAGGAGCGCCTTCGGGCGCTCCTGCCTCGGATGCCGGTCAGCGACGTTCGTTCCCGACCGAAATGAAGGCCCTGGCCGGCCCATATTCGGTCTGCTTCCTCACATCGAGCTGCACGCGTCCACCGGCATGCGTCCCGTAGCTGTCCGCGGACCGGGCGCGCGATGATCCCACCGACGTCTCTGCTCTCACGCGACCGCTGACGCGCACGCAGGTGTCGGAGGCCTGCAGCATGGCGAAGCCCGGCGGGCAGGCCGTCGCCGCCAGCGGCAGGCTGGTCGGCGCAAGGCTGAAGAAAAGAACGGCGAGGGCGCATCGCGTCATGACGGCTCGAATGTAGCGGCCCGGGCCCTGCCGTGGCAAGGCGCCCTGTCGGAATCAGACGTCGCCCCATCCGGTCTTCCGCCGGCCATAGGATGCGGCAACGTCCGCCCGGTCCACCTCCACATGGAACTGCTCGGTCTTCGGGCTGTAATCCCGGATGGCCCCGATCCCGTAGCGGTATGAGAGCTCGCCTCCGAGCCAGCCGCTGAACAGGAGAAGGGCGGTCTGAATGCCGGACAGCCAGATGCCCCATCCCTGTGCGCCGGCCGCCGGATCGTCGAGGCGGACGCCCACATTGATGAGGGCCAGGGCGACCACCACGAGATTGGCCACCATGTGGGCCCAGGAGACCCAGACGTTGCGCACCCGGTCGATGGTCACGAAGTCGATCAGACCCGGCACGGCGGCGACGAGGGCGGTCACGACCCCGGCGATCAGGAGCCAGTAGGAGACCTGCGCCCAGAACGCATCCCGAGTGGCCATGAAGGCGATGTCGGTTCCGAACGCCCCGATCAGGAAGGCCACGGGAAAGACGATCAGCATGTGGTGAATGGGGTGGCCAGCAATGGCGGCCGTGCTCTGAACGCCATGACGGTGATACATGCCCATGAAAGTCTCCCTGCCGGATATCGCGTCAGGACAAATGCTCCGGCCAACCCTTCGTTCCAGGCGCCTCCTGTCGGGGCCGCCTGGCCCGCCGCAGGGCGGGTCGTCGCAGGGCGGGGTTCTGGACATCGGAGGGCGGATGGGAGATAGCGTCCTATGCATCCTGCGGGATGGGTCGTTGGGGTTCCTCTGCGGCTATCTGGTCGAACCCTACGGCAGCCTCTCCGATGGTCCTTGATCCTGCCACGCTTACCGTTGCCTTCGTGCTGCTTTCGGCGGTGCTCGGAACGTTGTTGCTTTTTTCCTGGGTGCTGAACCGCAGGGTCAGGGCGCTCGCCTGGTGGGGCAGTGCCTTCTGGCTCATCGCCGTGGGGATCGGATCGGCCAATCTGGCTCACGGACAGCCGGCTTACGCGATCCTGCTCGTGGCAAACGCCCTGGCCCTGCTGTGCTACGGGGTTCTCTACACGGGATGCCGGGTCTTCAACGGTCGCCCCGTGTCCGCGACGGCGCTGATTGCCGGGGTGGCGATCTGGACGGCGGCTTTTCCGTTCATCTACAGCTCGCATGGCTTCCGGCTGATCGTCGCATCCCTGATCACGTTCGCCTATTCGACGTTCTCGGCCTGGGAGCTCGGTCGCCATGCTGCGCGACCGCTGGCCTCCTCACGGGTCTCAGTCGTGCTTCTGCTGGCGCTGGCCGTCTTCAACCTGTCCCGTGGAATGCTCGGAATCGGCCTGACCTCCGTGTCGTGGATCGACACCTTCGCGAGCCGGTGGTCTCCCTCCATGGCGCTCCTTCTGGTCATGTTTGGGCCGACCCTGGCGTTCATGTTTCTGTCCATGGGCAAGGAGAGCGTCGAATCCGAGTACAGGCAGGCCGCCCTCGTCGATCCGTTGACCGGAGTTCCGAACCGGCGCGCCTTCATGGAGAATGCTGCCCGGCTCCTCGGGCAGCTCGGTCCTAAGCCGGCGACCTGCCTTCTGTTCGACCTCGACAACTTCAAGGCCATTAACGACCGCTTCGGCCACGATGCAGGCGACCGGATCCTGACGATCTTCGGGGAAGTCCTGGCGGCTCACCTTCCAGGGCAGACCTATGGCCGGCTGGGCGGCGAGGAATTCGGCGCGATCCTGGCGCAGGACTCCCGGGAGGCGGCTCGCCTGGCGGATCGGATCCGACATGCCTTCTCGTCGGCCGGAGCCGCTTCTCTCGGCGGCTTGGCCGCCGCAACCGTCAGCGTCGGCTGCATCACGGATACGGGAGCCGACGCCGCCGCGTTGCTGCGCCGGGCCGATGCCGCGCTGTACCAGGCCAAGCGCGGCGGCCGCAACATCGTCATCGCGGCCTGACGGGGCGCTCCGATCTCACACCACGAAGAAGTCGTGGTAGGTCAGGGCGAGGCCCTTCTTGAGCTGGGCGAACTCCACCGGCTTGCGGGAGCCCGAGCCGTCGGAATCGTAGGAGAGAACACCGGTCTTCTTGTTGTAGAGAATGTAGTCGTTCTGATCCTTGGCCCTGGTGCCGATATGGAAGACATCGGCGTCGAGCTTGGTGGGATTCGCCGACGAGCCTAGTCCTAGCTTGCGGAAGACGGCGTTGTCGAGCCAGATGGAATCGTCCTTCGCCGAGTAGTCGAGGATCGTGTCGAAGTTGACCTTGCGATCCGTCGAAGAGTTTCCAAGTCTGCTGTCGAAGATGAAGACATCGCGGCCCGCATTGCCGCTCAGGATGTCGTTTCCGGCGCCGCCACTGATGCTGTCGTGCCCGTTGCCGCCGAAGACGTAATCCCTGCCCGAATTGCCATAGAGCTTGTCATTTCCTCCGTCCCCGGACACGTGGTCGTTGCCGCCCATTCCCCGGATGGTGTCATTGCCCGAGCGTCCGCTGAGGTCCTCATCCTGCCCGGTGCCCTTGAACGAATTGGATCTCGCGGACCCGATCCATGTCTGCTTCGATGTGAAGACGGCACCTGAATCCGTGCCCGAGATCGCGTTGCCGATGAGCCGGATGAATGTGTCGCCCCCTGCGGTATTCGAGGACTCCTCGCGGATCCCGTAGCGTGCATCGGTCGCGCCGTCGGAATAGATCGTGTTGTTCAGGATCTGTGTGTTCGTCGAGTAGTAGGTCAGCCCGGTCGTGGAATCGAGGCGCATGCGGATGCTGACCTCGTCGAGTTGGTTGTCTCCGACTTGAGCATTGTTGAAGATGAAGCTGTTCCGGACCACGGTCCCTGTGGAGCCTTCGATCCGCACCCCGTTGCCCTGATTGCCGAAGATCGTGGCGCCGTCGACGGTGACGTTGGCCGCCATGTTGAGCAGGACGCCTTCCTTGAGGTTGCCGTAGTACTGGCCGCCTACGATCCTGACGTTGCTGGGCCAACCGATGTTTTCGGAGCCTCGCTGCACGACCACGCCGGCCGATCCGTTGCCGTAGGCGATGTTGTTCTCCAGGAGCAGCCCGGTCGTCGTGGTGGTGATGTTGAACCCGTGCCGGTCGTTGCCGTAGGCGATGTTGTTCCTGTAGATGCCGTTGACGATGTAATCGGCCACGAACCCGTCGAGTCCGTTGCCGTGCGACACGCTGCTCTCGATGGTCAGGCGCAGGGTCTGCTCGTGCGGGTCGAAGCCATAGCCGGAGCAGTTCATCACCTCGACGCGCGCGACGTGGATATCGCTATCCTGCAGCGGACTTCCGGGCTTCACACCCGTATAGAAGCCGTCGATCTTGCCGGTCGTGGCGCCGCGATTGCCGTCGATGGTGAGATCGAAGACGCCCACATTGCTCGTCACGTTGTCGAAGGGGGTGCGAACCACGCCGGTGATGCTGCCGGCCCATCCATCGGCCACCTTGAGAATCGTCCGCCCCATTCCGGCGCCCTGCAGGGCCGTGCCCTCGAGCATTTCGACCGCACCGTCGCTCTTGTCGCCGTTGCCTTTGACGAGCAGGGTGCCGGCAGGCAGTACGACCGTGACGCGACCCCCGGCTGGATCATCGCGGTACGCTTCATACGCTGCTCTGACGGCTGCGTTGAGGGCGGCCGTGTCCTCCAACGCGTCATTGGCTTTCGCGCCGAAACTCGACGCGTCGATAAACAGGGCCATGCAAACAGTCCTTTTCCGACGAGGGAGGCCAGCCTGCATAACCAGCTTTTGCCGGGTTTCGGCGGGCTATTCTTGAGGATTGACCGGCATCGGGGGTAGTCATCCTGAAGCTGCCGGTGATTGTCTCATTGGATAGGAAACTACTCTAAGGTTGATGGCCGGGACCATTCGGAGAGCCCGTCTGCGATTCGGGTCCGCTGGCCCCCGCCCTCAAGCCCGAAAGCGTTGCTTGCGGCCATAATTCCGGTCTCCGACGAGGTTTTTTAAGCACAGACGGCATCAGTGGCAGTTCGTTCCTGCCTCGGGATCCAACGTCCGATTCGGCGCCTCTGATGAAAGAAAGTCGCACTCGATGCGTGGAGCATTCATCGCCCTGCCAGGGTGATCGCGCTCGAAATCGACGCGAAGCGGCCTCGATCCATCAACCTGATCGTTGGATTTCCCGGTAAAACCAATCCTCATCCGGGTCTTTCCTAACCTGCGTTAAAGCGCCCAAGCTCAGGTTGTGTCATCTAGGATGGGACGGAAGCCGGAAGGTCCGATGGCCCGCTATCATTTCCATGTTCAGCTTGCGGACCGTCTCATACCGGACAGGGAAGGCGTCGATCTGCCGAACTTGAGATCGGCCTTCGAACCCGGCAACGCGGCGGCCTGTGCCTCCTGGGATGCTCTGCTGGACGTCATCGGATGCATGCCCAACAGGATCACCGTCATCACCGACGAGGCGGGCCGGATCGTGTTCGTTCTCGCGGTATAGGTGCTCTCTCATGCTGTAAAACTGCTGATCGGATCGGAATCCGCCCTTGTGCCGAGATCACTGCGACGGAGGGAAGCGAGATGCCTCGTTACTATTTCCATCTCCGTTCCAAGGAGACATTCGTCTGGGATCGGGAAGGCGTCGAATTGCCCGATCCCTCCATGGCGTGCGGGGCGGCCTGCTGACTGACAGCAGGCATGGCTGCTATTGGATCGTCGCCGTGACGGACGAGGGCGACGAGGTCATTTATGTCGCGTCCGTGTGAAAGCGCCCCGAACGGTAGGAATAGGTCTCAATTCCCCGATTGTGCGGTCTCGACGGCATGCCGGTCCATGACGCCCGAAACGCGGCCTGATTTCGTCGGCCAGACTTGCGGGCTGATCATGGCCTGAACGTATCGAAAGGGTGCCAATATCCAGGGGGGTATTTCCTTGCCGCATCGTCCGGCAAAGTACTAAAGTTCTAGTGATCTGCCACTTCTGGGATTTAACTCGTGCATTACTCTGCGTTAAACTCTCCTCAAGCAGGTTGTGCAATGGTTCCTAAGGGTGGCGTAGATTGTCTGGGGGCGGGCGTGACAGACGAAGAGATTGAAGCCGTTGCGGAGGAACTGGCGAAGGCCGGTGGAACCTCGTGGTATCCCGGGCGCACGCGCGGCGCTCTCCTAAGGTCCGTGGGCGAGCGCTATCGCGACAGGGCGAGATTGGCGATTGCGGCCCTCGACCGTGTGAGGGCGGCGAATGGGGGCCAGAACGGTCTCCAGGGTCCAGAGCCGCCATCGGAGCCTGAATCCCCGTCTCCGAACAACTCAGACCATATCCAGGTCGGAGCGATCGTCGTGTATCGTCCTCCCGGAGACCAGCGGGCGATTGCTTGCAAAATCGAGCGCCTCGAAGATGGGCGGGCCTACCTCGTACCGGCTCCGCGGCCCGATATCGGCTGGGTCGAGCTGAACAGTTTCGACCCTGTGGGCGAGGCTTCGACCAAAGACGAATGATAGCTGGTCGGGGATGGAGTCTTCACTTCGATGGCAAAAGCCGCTAGCAGATTCCATCCTGTTCAAAGGGGTGACGGTCCCGAAATGCGCTGCTTCTTTCACCTTGTGAACGATCACGAAGAGATCGTCGACAATACAGGGATCGAAGTTCATGACCTGGAGAGCGCCAAGGATCAGGCGCTCCTTGCCGTCACCGAACTGCGCTGCGAGATCGGACAGGACGTCGAGGACTGGTCCGGATGGCGCCTCGACATCGTGTGTTCCCAAGGCACGCTTCTGCATTCCTTGACGCTGAACAGCACCGTGCATTGAATCCAGCAATCGTCTGGAACTCCCATCAACTTTTGATCCGAAGCAAAACCATCATCATTACTTGATGCGCGGTATACGATATAATGTTTTTGAAAGATTCAGACTCATGTTGTATCGTGTGTAATTTTGAATAGAAGTATTCGCAGCGATAAATATTCAGAACCGTGGAACTAACTTCCTCAGACCTGAGTCTATTCATGCGATAGCCCCGTATGGGGTAGCTCCTAGGGAGTACAGAGATGCATTCGCGTGGACGGTTGTTGGGGTTCGGCCGCGAGACTTCGGTGTGCGGCGCGGCGGTTCTTCTGATCTCTTCGTTGATGTGGCAGCCGGCTGCGGCCTGGGATCGAGGCGGGAGCGGCGGTCGCTCGGACGGTCTCGGCGGCGGGCTCGGCGTGAGCGTCGGCGGCGACAGCGGAATTTCTGCGGGCCTCGGAGCAGATATCGGTGGGAGGGGCGGGATTGCGGCTGGTCTTGGTGCAAGCATCGGGGGCTCCGGCGGAACGAGTGCCGGCCTTGGGGCGAATGTGGGCGGTTCTAGCGGCGTCACGGCCGGCGGCGGCGCCAATATAGGCGGACCGAGCGGGGTCTCTGCCGGAGCCAGCGCCAATGTCGGTGGCACGGGTGGAGCCAGTGCTGGGCTCGGAGCCAATGTGGGCGGCTCGTCCGGTGTGAGTGCGGGCGGTCGCGCCAGCATCGGCGGATCCAACGGGGTCACGGCCGCCGCCGGCGCGAGCATCGGGGGCTCGAGTGGTGTCAACGCGGGTCTGGGGGCGAATGTCGGTGGATCGGGTGGCGTGACGGCAGGCCTTGGCGCGAGCGTTGGCGGCTCGCGCGGCGTGAGTGCCGGTGTGGGCGCCGGCGTCGGAGGCTCTGATGGCATCAATGCCGGGGTCGGAATCGGTGTCGGCGGCGGCGCTGGCGCAGGGAGCGGCGCGGGCGGGACCGGTGGGACTATCGGGACGGGAGCGATCGGCAGCGGCGGGACTGGCGGTCTCGCCAATCCAAGCTCCCTGGGCACCGGCAGCGTGCGCAATCCATCCGCGACGGGAAGCGTCAATCCGGTACGGCCCGGTCGTACGGGCCAGACGGAACGCCTCCGGGCCGAGATCCGCCAGATGAGCAACGACGACCGCATGAAGCTGCGCCGCAGCTGCGCCATGGTGACAGCCTCGCCGGACGCTTACGATTCCGACATGCAGGCGCTCTGCCGCCTGATGAGCCGGATGTCGGCTCTCTGAAACGCTCCTGACTACACGCGAAGGGCGCGCTCCACAGGAGCCGCGCCTTTTGCTGTTCGGCTGTCGGAGCGACCCTCAGCGCCAGGCGGTCACGCTAAGAGCGCTCATGCGGTTCTCGACCAGCGATGAGCCGAAACGGGCCGTGAGCGCATCGGCCACCCTGTCGGTGATCTCTTCCAAGCGCTCCGAGGCTCTGGCCTCGATCTCCGCCCGCAGGGGCGTGCCCTGGCAGAGGCCGATCGCCGGATCTCGGGACGTGGAGGCGCGGATGACCTTCTCGACCACCTCGATCTCCACGTTCTCGAACCCGGCCTGCTGCACCTCGCCCCGGATCCGGTCCGGATCGGAATAGGCGAAGGGCACGCGCTCGTAGAATCGGGGCGGGTCGTCGGGGAAGAGGCTTCCCACAGTGTCCGAGACGATGCGGCTGACCTCGTTGCGATCAAGCGTGTCCCACACGCTGAACAGGAATCGTCCGCCTGGCTTGAGCACGCGCAGGGCCTCGCGATAGCCGGCCAGCTTGTCGGGGAAGAACATGACGCCGAACTGACACGCCACCGCGTCGAACGACGTATCCTCGAACGGAAGCCTCTGCGCATCGGCCTGCCGCCATGTCACGTTCGCCGCCTGCAGCCGCTCGGCGGCAAGGTCGAGCATCGCCTGGTTGAGATCGGTCGCGACGATCTCGACCTGCGGCGGCAGCGCCTTCGCGAGCGCCCGTGTGACGATGCCCGTTCCCGCGGCGGTTTCCAGGACCCGGCCCTCCGAGATGTCCTTGAGACGCGCCGCCATGTCCTCGGCATAGGGCTCGAACAGCAGGGGCCCCATGTAGCGCTCGTAGATTGCCGGGATCGAGCCCGCAAAGGCCGTATCGGTGGCGCCCATCATTTCCTCCACCGCGAAAGCCCGGGATGATCGCGCCGGGGCGCCGGGCGTGCAAGTGTCTCAAAAGGCTAAGGGGCAGTCGATCCTCCCGGCGTGACCGGGATGAGCGCCCGATACGCCGGAAAAGCCATGGAATCGGCCGCCGTTGCATGGTCTGTTGCATGGTCTCTTGGGCCGGCCCGGACCTTGCGCCGCGCACGAGGCCTGCAGGATCAGGAGCAAGCATGACGGCCATTCTCGAGTTGCCGGCCTGGCTGGGCGCGATCCTTGCGATGCTGCTCGCCATCGCGGCCTCCGCCGTGCCCTTCGTCGTGCTGCGGCGGATGCTGAGCGACGATCTTCCGACGAAAACCCGCGACGTGGCCGAAACGGTCGCGGTTCGCATCGGCACGATCCACAGCCTCATCCTGGCGCTCGTCTTCGCGGAGGCGCAGTCCACGCACACGAACCTGCAGCAGGAGGTGTCCAAGGAGGTGACGACGATCGAGCATGTCGTGCTCGAGCTGAACCAATGGAACGGGCCGGAAAAGGGTATCCTTCGCGACCAGCTTGCCGCCTACGTCTCGGCAGTGCTGCAGAACGAATGGCAGGCGGCCGCCCATCCCAGGGGCAGCCGGGAGGCGAGGCAGGCCTACAACGCGCTCGATATCGGCATTCTCAACCTGAAGGCCGAGACGCCGCAGCAGCAATCCCTGCGCGCCCGGATGATCATGAACATGGACGACCTGCAGGATCACCGGAAGGCGCGCCTCTCGCTCGCCCATCGCGGGCTTCCCAGCCTGTTCTGGTGGATGGCCCTGACCGGATTCGCCATCATCGTCGGATTCTTCCTCATCTTCCCGGCCAACCTCGCGCACATCGCGATCCTGTCCGTCTACGGAGCCTATACGGGCCTGGCGCTCTATTTCATCCTGGCCCTCAGCCACCCTTACGCCGGTCCCGCCGCCATCGACACGGCGCCCTACCAGATGGTGCTGGAGGATGAGCTGACGCCCGGCTAATCTGCGTTTCACGTCGGGAACGGTGCTCTCGCTCTCGTTTCGCCCAGACAGGAAAGGCAACGGCCATGTGGAAAGATCGACGCGTTCTCGACCTCTTCGGGATCGAACGTCCCATCATCCAGGCCCCCATGGCAGGTGCCAACCTGTCCGATATGGTCATCGCGGTCTCAGAGGCTGGAGGCCTGGGTTCGCTGCCCTGCGCGCTGCTGAGCCACGACAAGGCCAGGGAGGAATTGTCCCGAATCCGGCAGGCAACGTCGAAGCCCGTCAACGTCAACTTCTTCTGTCACCGGGCTCCCATCGTCGATGCCGGGCGGGAAGCGGCCTGGAAGCAGCGTTTGAGAGGCTATTATCTGGAACTCGGGCTCGACCCGGACCGACCGACCCCGCCGTCGACACGCGCCCCCTTCGACGAGACGTTTCTCGGCCTGGTGGAAGAGTTCAGGCCGGAGGTGGTGAGCTTCCATTTCGGGCTGCCGCAACCGGACCTGTTGAACCGGGTGAAGGACGCCGGCGCCAAAGTCATGTCCTCGGCGACGACCGTCGAGGAGGCGCGCTGGCTCGAACGCGAGGGCTGCGACGCCATCATCGCGCAGGGCTTCGAAGCGGGTGGCCATCGCGGCCTCTTCCTGACAGATGAGATCACGACCCAAGTCGGCACCCTGGCTCTGGTCCCGCAGGTGGTCGATACCGTCAAAGTACCGGTCATCGCTGCAGGCGGCATCGCCGACGCGCGCGGCATCGTGGCGGCGTTCGCCCTCGGCGCGTCGGCCGTGCAGATCGGCACCGCCTATTTGTTCACCCCGGAAGCCACCATATCGCCGGTACACAGGGAGGCCCTGAAGAGCGCCGGGGCCGAGAAGACCGCGTTGACGAATGTGTTCACCGGACGCCCGGCGAGGGGAATCCTCAACCGGATCATGCGGGAGATAGGCCCGATAGCATCGGACGCGCCCGCGTTCCCGCTTGCAGGCGGCGCACTCGCCCCCTTGCGTCAGAAGTCCGAGCCGCTCGGCTCGGGCGATTTCATGTCGCTCTGGTCAGGGCAGGCGGCCCCGCTTGCCAGAGAAATGTCTGCCGGCGAGCTGACGAAGACGCTTGCGGAAGAGGTTCTGGCACGGCTCTCGTCCCGGTGAGAACCGGCAGGCTTACTCCGCCGCCTGCCGCGTCACCTTCTTGTCTTTCTTCGCCGGAGCCTTTTTGGCGGCATCCTTCGCAGGCGCTTCCTTCTTCAAGGGCCTGCGCTCCAGCACTTCCTTGAGGAAGCGACCGGTGTGGCTCGCCTCTGCTGCGGCAATGTCCTCCGGCGTGCCCTGGGCGACGATCTGGCCGCCGCCGTTGCCGCCTTCGGGTCCCATGTCGATCACCCAGTCGGCGGTTTTGATGACCTCGAGATTGTGCTCGATGACCACGACCGTGTTGCCCTGGTCGACGAGCTCGTGCAGCACCTCGAGCAGCTTCGCCACATCGTGGAAGTGCAGACCGGTCGTCGGCTCGTCGAGGATGTAGAGCGTGCGTCCGGTGGCGCGCTTGGAGAGCTCCTTCGACAGCTTGACGCGCTGCGCTTCGCCGCCGGAGAGGGTCGTCGCCTGCTGGCCCACATGCACGTAGTCGAGGCCGACGCGGGCCAGCGTCTGCATCTTCTCGCGGATCGACGGAACCGCCTTGAACAGCTCGCGCGCTTCCTCGACGGTCATGTCGAGCACGTCGGCGATGGACTTCTCGCGGTACTTCACCTCCAGGGTCTCGCGATCGTAGCGCTTGCCCTTGCATACGTCGCAGGTGACGTAGACGTCGGGCAGGAAGTGCATCTCGATCTTGATCACGCCGTCGCCTGAGCAGGCCTCGCAGCGGCCGCCCTTGACGTTGAAGGAGAAGCGGCCCGCCTGGTAGCCGCGCGCCTTCGCCTCGGGCAGGCCCGCGAACCATTCGCGGATCGGCGTGAACGCCCCGACGTAAGTGGCCGGGTTCGAGCGTGGCGTACGGCCGATGGGCGACTGGTCGATGTCGATGACCTTGTCGAGATGCTCCAGGCCCTCGATGCGGTCGAACGGCGCGGGATGCTCCAGGGCGCCGTTGAGCTTGCGCGCCACGGCCTTGTAGAGTGTATCGATGACCAGGGTGGACTTGCCGCCGCCGGACACCCCGGTGATGCACGTGAAGGTGCCGAGCGGGATCTCCGCCGTCACGTCCTTCAGGTTGTTGCCCTTCGCGCCGACGAGCTTGATCTTGCGCTTCGGATCGGGCTTGCGGCGCTTGCCCGGCACCTTCACGGACATCTCGCCCGTGAGATACTTGCCGGTCAGCGACTTCCGATTCGACATGATCTCGTCGGGCGTGCCCTCGGCGACGATCTCGCCACCATGGATGCCGGCGCCGGGGCCTATATCGAACACGTAGTCGGCGTGCAGGATGGCATCCTCGTCATGCTCCACCACGATTACCGTGTTGCCGAGATCGCGCAGGCGCTTGAGGGTGACGAGCAGGCGCTCGTTGTCGCGCTGGTGCAGGCCGATGGAGGGCTCGTCGAGCACGTAGAGAACGCCCGTGAGGCCGGAGCCGATCTGGGACGCCAGACGGATGCGCTGGCTCTCGCCGCCCGACAAGGTGCCCGAGGAGCGGGCGAGCGTCAGGTATTCCAGGCCCACATCGACCAGGAAGGTGAGGCGCTCGCGGATCTCCTTGAGAATGCGGCCGGCAATCTCGTTCTGCTTCTTGGTGAGCTTCTTCGACAGGTCGCTGAACCAGAGATGGGCGTCCTTCACGGAGAGCGCCGTGGCGTCGCCGATATCGGAGCCCGCGATCTTCACCGCGAGCGCTTCCGGCTTCAGGCGCTTGCCGCCGCAGGCCTCGCAGGGCGTCTCGCCCATGAAGCGGCCGATTTCCTCGCGGGCCCAGTCGCTCTCGGTTTCCTTGTAGCGGCGCTCGAGATTGGGGATCACGCCCTCGAAGGGCTTTCTCACCTCGTAGGCGCGAAGCCCGTCGTCATAGGCCATGCGGATGGTCTCGCCGTTCGACCCGTAGAGGATGACGTCGCGCACCTTCTCCGGAAGCTCCGTCCAGGGCTTCGTCATGGACGCCTTGAAGTGCTTGGTGATTGCCTCGAGGGTCTGGCCGTAATAGGGCGAGGTCGACTTCGCCCAGGGGAGGATGGCTCCGCGCTTGAGCGAAAGCGTCTCGTCCACGACCAGCGCCTCGTCGATGCGCATCTCGTGGCCGATGCCGCTGCAGGTCGGGCAGGCGCCGAAGGGATTGTTGAACGAGAACAGACGCGGCTCGATCTCGGGGATCGTGAAACCGGAGACCGGGCAGGCGAACTTGGACGAGAACACGATGCGCTTCGGCTGCCCCTTCTCGTCCTTGTCGTCGGCATATTCGATGACCGCGATGCCGTCGGTGAGCTCGAGGGCCGTCTCGAAGGATTCCGACAGGCGCGCGGCGATGTCGGCCCGCACCACGATCCGGTCCACCACCACGTCGATGTCGTGCTTGAACTTCTTGTCGAGGGCAGGGGCCTCGTCGATGGCGTAGTACTCGCCGTCGATCTTCAGGCGCTGGAAGCCCTTCTTCTGGAACTCGGCGATCTCCTTGCGGTACTCGCCCTTGCGGCCGCGCACCACCGGGGCCAGAAGGTAAAGCCTCGTCTTCTCCGGCAGGTCCAGCACCCGGTCGACCATCTGGGAGACGGTCTGGCTCTCGATGGGCAGGCCGGTGGCGGGCGAATAGGGGATGCCGACGCGTGCCCAGAGCAGGCGCATGTAGTCGTAGATCTCAGTGACGGTCCCGACCGTCGAGCGCGGGTTCTTCGAGGTGGTCTTCTGCTCGATGGAGATGGCGGGCGAGAGACCGTCGATCTGGTCCACGTCCGGCTTCTGCATCATCTCCAGGAACTGGCGGGCATAGGCCGACAGGGACTCGACGTAGCGGCGCTGCCCCTCGGCATAGATCGTGTCGAAGGCGAGCGACGACTTGCCGGAGCCCGACAGCCCGGTGAAGACCACGAACCTGTCCCGCGGGACCATGAGGTCGACGTTCTTGAGATTGTGCTCCCGCGCGCCCCGGACGGAGATGACGCGCGCATCCGGGTCTCCCGCCTTCGCGCGGTTGAACAGATCGTCGAGTTTAGCCATTGCCCGCTAGCCTTTTGAGGAAATCCGGCCTCGTCAGGCCGGTCCCCGCATATGTGATGCCTCACCCGCCGGTGCAATGCGGCGGATGATTCCAGGTGTTTGATCCTAGAACAAAGAGGGTACGAGGGGCAAGCGCAACTCTTCAGGTCGAGGGAAGCCCAGCGATCCACGCCGGTCGACGTGCGATTTGTCATTGTATTGCAGAAGTGCGAGTCCCGGCCTCTTGTCGAACGGCCGAGCTCATCTAGCTTAATTGAAACGAAATAACAACACAGAGGTGGTCGGGGACTCAAGCAAAGGGCACTACAATGACCACATCTGTCGCGTGGGGGCCTGTTTTCCCCGTCTATTCCACTATAATAGGCGACCAACTTTCACAAAAGATCTACGCCTTGAAGGATGGCTCCTTCGTGGCGGTCTGGACCGATCTCAGCAATACTGGGGCGGACACGCACGGAGGCGCTATCAAGGGGCAGCTTTTCAGTGCCGACGGCAGCAGGAAGGGTGCAGAGTTCCTCATCAACACCACCACAGCTGGGTTGCAGATCTTTCCCGATGTGATCGTCCTGAACGATGGCCGGTTCGTCGTGGCATAGCAGAGCGCCGATTATGTGCGGGCCCGTGGCTACAATGCGAATGGATCGCCCATCGGCGATGAGTTCAAGGCGAGTTCGACCAGGTTCGACGACCACTTTGCGTTGACGGCTCTCACGAATGGCGGTTTCGCTGTTTCCTATTGCAATGACGATGTACAGGTCCGCGTTCAGAGCTTCGATGCCAACCTGCAGAAGAGCGGGACTGCAGCAGTGCTTGCGGAAAGTTACGGCTTTACGGAAGTCGTCGGACTGCAAGGACAGTATATCGCCTTTTACGAGAAAGGGACGTCAATCCAGGGCCAGCTTCGCAACAACGACGGAAGCATGCCAAACGGCTCGGTTGCGATCAACATCTCGACAACGGGTGATCTCAATTCCAAGCCCGTTGCGACCAAGCTCGCGGATGGTCGGATCATCGTGATCTGGACGAGCCTGACGGACAGGACTGCCGGCCCCGATCTTCACCAGATCAAGGGGCAGATCCTGAACGCCAACGGCACCAAAAGCGGGGGCGAATTGCTGCTGAGCGTGCCGGGGGCCGTCGACACAAAGGCCGCGACGGTCTCGGCCCTCGCCGGCGGCGGATTTGCCGTAGGCTACCTGGATCAGATTGCGGGCAGGAATTCGGCCGATATTCACATTTCGGCCTTTAGTGCCAACGGCGCTCGCGTGGGCACCGATACCATTCTTGATCGGGCCTACGAAGGGGACGGCACTTACGCCTTGGACATGACGATATTGGCGGACGGACGTCTGGCAGTGACCTGGACCAATACGGTCAGTGAATGGGATGATTTCGGCTCGAGTATTCATGGCCAGATTGTCGACCTGCGCCAGTCCGGAGTGACGGTCACAGGCACTGCTACGGACGACCACTATTATGGCTCGCGCTTCAATGACTCCATGAAAGGAGAGGCCGGCGACGACCGGCTGTTCGGCCACGAGGGTGACGACGTCATCGCGGGTGATGCGGGCAATGACGTGCTCCGCGGCCAGGGGGGCGCGACACTCTGATCGGCGGTGACGGCTCCGACGCATTCGTGTTCGACACCGCGCCGGTGGTGGGCAAGGCCAAGCACATCGACCGGATCGTCGATTTCAATGGCCGGGCCGATAGGATCCATCTGGACGATGCCGTCTTCAAAGACCTGAGCAAGAAGGTGGGATCTTTCGACGCGCCAGTGAAGATCGACAAGAAGGCGTTCTGGAAGGGCAACGCGGCGCACGACAAGGATGACCGGATCATCCTGAAGTCCTCGGGCGAGGTGCTCTATGATGCGGACGGGACGGGCAAGGGCAAGGCGGTCGTTATCGCCAAGCTTGACCGGCAATCCCTGAAATTCGTGGATGCCGGCGACTTCTTCGAGGTCTGACCCTCGTTCCGGGACCGGCGGGGCGGCTGCAGGCGGGTTCTGCAGCTTTCGCCTTTGAGATCCTGGCTGTTGGCCGCTGAAAGGAGACGGGTGTCCTATCGGCCCCGGTCCCTTCACCGGGGTGGCATCGAATCTGGGGACAGGCTGTGCAGAAGCTCCGGGCCGGCTTGCCGCCAGGCTCCCTTGGCCCCAGAACAGCCTCATGTGAATGAGGAGAGGCCATCATGGCTGGAAGCGTGAACAAGGTGATTTTGGTAGGGAATCTGGGGCGGGACCCTGAGGTTCGGCGTCTGTCGAACGGGGAGCCTGTGGTGAACCTTCGGATCGCCACGTCGGAGACCTGGAAGGACAAGGGCACGGGCGAGCGCAAGGAGAAGACCGAGTGGCACTCGGTGGTGATCTTCAACGAGAACTTGGCCCGGGTGGCGGAGCAGTACCTGAAGAAGGGCTCGAAGGTGTATCTTGAGGGTCAGCTGCAGACGCGCAAGTGGACCGACCAGAGCGGCCAGGAGAAGTACACCACCGAGGTGGTGCTGCAGCGCTTCCGGGGCGAGCTGACGATCCTGGACAGCCGCGGCGGCGGCGGGGCGTCGGAGTTCGGCGACGACGAGCCGGGCCAGATCAGCCGCGGCGGCGACTTCGGACGAGCCTCCCCCACGGAGCGCAGACCGGCTCCCTCCTTCTCCGGGGGTGGCAATGGCGGCGGCGGTGGCGGAGGCGGCTCGCGCTACAGCGACCTCGACGACGACATCCCGTTCTAGGGATTTGCCACTCGGGCAGGAAAGGCCGTCCGAAAATACGGCCCAACCTCCCGCGAGCCGGAGATTGGCGCAATGTCGTGCCCTCTCCGGCCTCGGTCGGGTCCTGACGCTGGAGCTTTAAGTCGATGCCATGCTGAAAACTTACCTTGCGTCATAGTATGGAAGCTGCTCATCTAAGGGTAGATTCCGGGTGCTGCTGAAGCTCGTCGGTTGAGTGAAATTTCCAGGGTTTCCTGTCGTGCACTGCTACTTTCACCTTGTGCACATGCACGAACGGATCATCGACGAGGCTGGGATCGAGGTCTCGGATGTGGAAGCGGCTCATTATCAGGCGCTCAAGGCCATCCAGGAACTGAGACAGGAAGGCGAGGCCGACGAGGTCGACTGGAGCGGGTGGCAGCTCGAGGTTGTCGACGAGTCGGGCAGGGTATTGCTGTCAATCCCGCTGAACGTGGCGCAGCACTGAGAATTCCTCTCACGAGCCGAGGCAGAGGATCACGTGCTTGCGGCATATGGCCTTCGCTCAGGCCCGCCTCGCGCCCAGTCGCGACCATCTCGGGCTTGATGTTTCGGGCGAGGAGTGGTTAGGCAGCGCGACGATCATTCAGAACGAAGACATCATGAGCCTCTCCTCACCGTCCCTCGACACGCTCTTCACCTGGATCCGCACCGAGAGCCCGACCCACGACCGGGCCGGGGTCAACCTGATGATGGACCTCGTGGTCGCCCAGATGCGGGACGCGCCGGTGGCCGTCGAGCGCATCGCCGGCGAGCAGGGCCTGGGGGATGTTCTCGTCCTGCGGACCGGCCCGCAGACGTCGGAACCGGGCATCCTGGTCATGTCGCATCTCGATACGGTGCATCCTGTGGGCACGGTCGAGACCGATCTCCCCCTGCGGGTCGAGGGCGACCGGCTCTACGGGCCGGGCATCTACGACATGAAGGGCGGCGCCTGGTTCGCCCTGGAGGCGTTCAAGGACGTGGCCCGCCGGGGCAGCGCGGCACGGCCCATGGTGTTCCTGGTCACGCCCGACGAGGAGATCGGCTCGCCGATCACCCGACCGATGATCGAGGATCTCGGCCGCCGCTCGGCCGCTGTGCTCGTGACGGAGCCTGCCCGCGACGGCGGCCAAATCGTGACGGCCCGCAAGGGAGTAGGGCGCTTCGACGTGCATGTGGAGGGACGCCCCGCCCATGCGGGCTCGCGCCACAAGGACGGGCGCAACGCCGTCTATGAGGCCGCCCGCCAGATCCTGGCCATCGAGGCCCTGACCGATTACGGGCGCGGCATCACCACAACGGTCGGCATGGTGTCGGGCGGCACGGCGGTGAACACGATTCCGCAGCATTGCCGCTTCCCGGTGGATCTGCGGGTCGAGACCGTGGCCGACGGAGAGTCCGTGACGGCCGCCATCCTCGGGCTGAAGCCGTCCAGCCCGGACTTCAAGCTCACCGTGACCGGCGGCATGAACCGGCCGCCTTACGAGCGGTCCGAGGCGACGTCGAGGCTGTTCGACCACGCCAAGTCCCTGGCCGCCGAAATCGGCTTCGACCTCGTGTCGGCACCGCGCGTGGGCGGCGGTTCGGACGGCAATTTCACCGCGGCCCTGGGCATTCCGACCCTCGACGGGCTCGGGATCGACGGCGACGGGGCGCACACCCTCCAGGAATACGGCCTGATCTCGTCGATCGCGCCGCGCCAGAAGCTCATGACGCGCCTCCTCGAAACCCTGCGCTGAGCCCGTGTCCCAGGCACGCTACCGGCCTAACGTGGGCATCGCGCTGTTCAACGGGGACGGCCTGGTCCTGATCGCCAGGCGCCTGCGCGACGACGGGCCCGAGATCATCGCGCCGGGACACGACTGGCAGATGCCGCAGGGCGGCGTCGACGACGGCGAGGACGTTCTGGCGGCGGCGAGGCGGGAACTCTGGGAGGAGACGAGCGTCACGAACGCAAGCCTGCTCGGGCTGACGCCCGAGTGGGTCGCTTATGATTTTCCGCCCTATGCCGGGCCGCCGCACCGCCTGTCCCCGTTCCGCGGCCAGAGCCAGCGCTGGGCCGCCTTCCGGTTCACGGGCACCGACGACGAGATCGAGGTCGGGGGCATCCGGGGCGGCGCCGTACCGGAATTCAGCGCCTGGCGCTGGGAACGGCTCGAGCGGCTGCCGGACCTGGTAGTTCCGTTCAAGCGCGCCGTCTACGAGCACGTGGCTCGTGAATTCGCGCCGTTCGCGTCCCCGTCCTGAGATGCGCTTTCCAACGAGCGGAGCATCGGGCCTAAAACCGGGTCCGGTGCTCTAGGGCTGCTGACGGAGCAGCGCCAGCACGCCGTCGATGATGAACTGCACCGCCAGCCCGGCGAGGATCACCCCGAGGAGGCGCGTCAGCACCACGTTGCCGGTGACGCCGAGCCAGCGGGAGACGCGGTCGGCCGCGGAGAACACCACGAGGCAGCTCAGGATGCCAAGGGCAATCAGGATCAGCAGCGCCGTCAGATAGACGAGGTTGCCGTCCGCCCGTCCGGCGAGCAGAATCACGGCCGTGATGGCGCCCGGGCCGGCCATCAGCGGGATGGCGAGCGGGAAGGCCGCGACATTGCGGATGTGGTCCTCGGTGATGGCGATGTCGGCCGTGTGCTGCTTGCGCTCGTTGCGGCGTTCGAACACCATCTCGAACGCGATCCAGAACAGCAGAAGGCCGCCGGAGATGCGGAAGGCCGGGATGCCGACGCCCAAGAGCCGCAGCAGAACCTCGCCGCCGAGCCCGAAGAAGGCCAGGATGCCGAAGGCGATCAGGCAGGCGCGCACGGAAACGCGGCGGCGCTCCGCGGCGTTCATTCCCCGTGTCAGCGACACGAAGATCGGCGCCAGCGCCACCGGGTCGAGGGTGACGAGAAGAGTCACGAGGGCAGCGGAGATGTAGTCGAGAAGCATCGGCTGGACCTTCCTGCAAGCTTTGCTTTATGGGGTGATCGAACCGGTTTGACGAGGGGCGATGCGACGATGTTCACGGTTATGGATCGGATCAGCCGGCCGGGCCACCCGGCCAAGCCCAACGAGGATATCTGCGGCGTCTCGGGAGATTGGGCCTGGGTGATCGACACCTCGATCTTTCCGGGCACGACGCCCGTCATGCGCGGGACGAGCGACGCCGCGTGGCTGGCGACATTCGCCGACGAGCGTCTCTCGAACCTCGCCCCGGCCGCCCAGGACGGCGTGGCCCTCCTGCGCCACGTGATGGAGGAGGCGCGCACCGCCTACCGGGCGGTTGCGCCCAGGGAGCGGCACGAGGATTTCATCACCTGGCCGCTTGGGGCCATGACCCTGGTTCGCCGCAGGGGCGACGTTCTCGACGCCTGGACCTTCGGCGACACCACGGCCTATGTCCGGCAGCCCGACGGCTCCGTCGCGACGCTTGGCGACGCTCCCGGCCTGCGCGCTGCCGAATCGTCCAAGGCGGCGGAGCTGATCGGGCAGGCGGGATCCCGCCCCACGACCATCCTCGATGAGCCCGTTTTCCTCGCGTGGCTCGGCGAGCGTCGGGAGCGGCAGCGGAAGAGCGGCATCCCGGCCGCTCTTCTGAGCTTCAATCCTGACGCCGCCGACCGGCTGCGGCACGAGACGGCGCCGTGCCGCGACGGCACCGCGATCCTCCTGGCCTCGGACGGGTTTTCGGCCCTCGTCGATCTTTATCGGGCCATGGACGCACCGGCCCTCATGGCGGCCGCCCTGTCGTCCGGACTCGAACCTCTCGTGACCCTGGCGCGCGAGATCGAGACGGAGCGCGATCCGGACGGCCGGCTTTATCCCCGGTTCAAGGCGAGCGACGATGCGACGGCGATCCTGCTGAGGGCCTAGTCCGGTTGTCGTCCCTGCCCGGGTCAGATGGCCTCCCGCTCCGGGACGGCCTCCGCCACGCCGGGGTTTGCGACCTGCAGCACCGTCAGGCGCCGCGATTCGCCCGTGCGCGTCGTCCAGCCGATGGACTGCCCGACGGGCAGGCCGATCAGGGCGGTTCCGATCGGCGTCAGCACCGAGATCCTCCCCTTCGAGATGTCCGCTTCATGCGGATAGGCCAGGGTGACGGTCTGCACCCGCCCGGTCGTGTCGTCCCGGAAATCGACCGTGCAGCCCATATGAACCGCGTCGGGGCGGAGCCTCCCTTCCGCAAGAACATGTGCCCGGTCGAGCTCCGCGCTCAGGTCCCGTGCCACCTCCGGCATGGTGTGCTTGGCCGCCTCGGCGAGGGTCGACAGCTTCTCAAAATCGGACGAGGTCAGGGTGATCCGCGGCTTTGCGCCGGCTGATGCTTTTCTGGTCATGGGTGTCTCCTGGATTTGAGGATGCCGCAGAGCGGGATGCTGCGGCGGAGCCGGGATCAGGGATCCCGTTGGCTGGTGAGGGGCATGGCGCGTCGTGTGGGTGGAGGCCTCACGGCGCGCCACGACGAGGAGCCCTGGTGACTGGCGGCGCGGACGGGATTCGGCTTTTCAACGGGATCCAGGACCTGAACGGCGATGACGCGGCGTGGCGCCGGAGGAGCCGGCGTTCTGCCTCACAGGATGTCCGGATGCGCAGCTGTCTTGAAGCGCCCCGAGCCCGGAACGCCGACGCGCGTTGAGCTCGGGGCTAATGGCCCGCGATGAGGTTGCCTGCCCGATGCAGGCCGCGACGGTGCGTTAAGAAGCTCAACATGACCCGGGGAGGCTCCTACACCCGGCGGGCTTTGTCAAATGACGGCAAGGCTGCGCGGCAGTCGTCGCAATCGCTGGTCCCACACTCACAGGCCTCCGGTCATGGGACGGCGCCCTCCCGTGATCCCATCCTCCGCCTGTGCCGGCCAGCCACCACGTCATCACCGGGCTTGTCCCGGTGATCTCGATTGCTTGAGGTGAGGCGCTTTTCCGATCGGGATGGCCGGCACAAGGCCGGCCATGACGTGGCAGGGTCGGATGACGGTGAGTTGATCTGTGCGCTGTCAAAGAGCAGCACCTGTGGGCCCGCAGCTTGCGCTGCGAGCCTGTCAGGATGATCGAGGGTGGCGCGAGTGGCAGCCCGGCTCGATGTCTGAGGTGATAAGCGAGAGCCAAGCTGCTCGTCGCGCACGGTTCTTTTCAGGCGGACCAGCTGGACGGAGCCCAAGGTCGGCCTCCTGCGCGCCCAGGGGTGCGAAGCCTGTCGCAGGACCGTGCCGGCTCCCACACTTGCGACGCCTCGCGAGCGCGCCCCTCGCAGGAACCGATCTGTCCAACGATATAGCTTAGCTTGGCACCCCTGTCAAGAACAAAGTGAGAACACATCGTTGCACAGACCCTGCCACGTCATCACCTGCCTTGTGCCGGTGATCCCGACCCGTAAGGCACACTGCTCTTCCAATCGGGATGGCCGGGACAAGCCCGGCCATGACGTGATGGGTGCCATGACGGGCGGAGGGTGGCCATGACGTGGTGGGTGTCAGGACGAGCGGGGGTCAAGAAACGGCCGTTGGAAAACGGGAGAGGGTGCCGGCCATGAGAGCAGCGCGTCCGTTCCGAACGAAGCTTTGCTTTTTTCGTCTAACGGACAGAATTCCTGTCGGCATTAACGGAATAACGACAACTCGTGCCGAATGGTGACGGAGAGCGTCGCGTGGAATGAATCGAAGCCCGTTGTGCCGGATTATGTGATCATCTCTCTCAGCATCGTGACGGCGGTGGCCGGGATCCTCGGCGCGTTCTTTCTTTTCGTGCGCGGGTACAACGACGATCTCGCGCAGGCCGAGGCCGATCTGACGAACCTCGCGCTCGCGCTCCAGGAGCGGACGGACGGAGTCTTCCAGTCCACCGAGAACGTTCTGCGCGACGTGGTCAGCCGCATCCCGCAGGCCTGCCTCCAGGCGCACGAGTTCGACGGTTTCGCCGCCGCGCAGACGACCAAGGCCACCTTGGTGGGCGCGTGCCACTCGCTGCCCCAACTCGTCCGGATCGACCTCGTCAATGCCCGCGGAAGGATCGTCGGCTCCTCGACGCCGCGCCCCATGTCCGATCCGATCTATCTGAAGGACACGTCCTATTACCGGGCGCTCGCGACCGAGCCGGCCCTGACCCTGTATCTCGGCGAGCCGATGAGAATCCGGGCGATGGACAAGAAGGTTCTCTCGCTGGCCCGGAAGATCCTGGATGCCGACGGCAATTTTCTCGGCGTCATCGTGGCCACGATCGACCTCGATCATTTCGAGAGGATCTTCAAGGATCACCTTCGCACACACTCCCAGGCAATCACGCTCTATCGCCGCGACGGCATCATCCTGGCGCATTGCCCGGTTTCCGAGAGGGCGCTCGGCCGGCGGGTGTGGAGGCCCAACACCCCGCTGCAGCGCCTGATCGCCAAGAACATCCCGACTCTCATCCGCGACGTCAGCTGGATCGACCGGAAGGAGCGCGTCATGGCTCTCCATCCGCTCGCCCATTATCCGGCCGGCCTCGCGGTCAGCCGGACGGTCGCGGAGATGATGGCCGGACGGCGCCTCGAGAGCCGCGTGGTCGCGTTCTTCGCCTATCTGATGGATATCGGAATCGAGGCCGCCACGCTGCTCGGCCTCCGGCATGTGCGAACCGGCATCCTGCGTGCGGCGAGCGAAAGCTACCTGTCGCGGCACGACGTGCTGACCAAGCTTCCCAACCGGTTCCAGTTCGTCGAAGATCTCAAGCGGACGTTCCTCGCGTCCCAGCGATCGAGCACGGACTTCGCGCTGCATCTCGTCGACCTCAACCGGTTCAAGGACATCAACGACAGCTTCGGCCACGCGGTCGGCGACGAGATCGTCCAGGCCGTGGCGCGGCGCCTGCGCGAGCGCTTGCGGAAGACCGACCTCATCGCGCGCATCGGCGGCGACGAGTTCGCGATCATCCAGCGGCCGATCCGCAACCGCCAGCAGGCCATCGATCTCGCGACGGCCATCCAGTCGGCCATGCGGATCCCGTGCACGGCCGGCAACACGGAGATCGAAGTCGGGCTCTCCATCGGCATCGCCATCGCGTCGACCGACGGCAAGACCTCCAACGAGATCCTCAAGGCCGCCGACATCGCGCTCTATGCGGCGAAGTCGGATTCCAGCTGCAGCTACCGGATCTTCGATTCCGGCATCAAGGACGCGCGGGCGGAACGCCGCGCCCTCGAAGGGGCGCTCAAGGCCGCTCTGGAGAACAAGGAGCTCGACCTGTTCTATCAGCCGATCCTCGACCTTGCGACGAACCAGATGTGGGGCTGCGAGGCGCTGGCGCGCTGGAAGCACCCGACCAAGGGCATGATCTCGCCGCTGCAGTTCATCCCCACGGCCGAGGAATCAGGCCTCATCGGCCCGATGGGCGATTGGATTCTCGAGGAGGCCTGCACGACGGCCATGACCTGGCCGCAGCCGCTGAAGGTGGCGATCAATCTCTCGCCCGTGCAGTTCCGCAGCCGGGATGTGGTGGCGAGCGTCCGCACCGCCCTGGAGATCTCCGGCCTGCCGGCCCACCGCCTCGTCCTGGAGATCACGGAATCCGTCAAGCTCACCGAGGAGGCCACGGCGGCGCTCAAGAAGCTCAAGGCGCTCGGCGTTTCCATCGCGCTCGACGATTTCGGCACCGGCTACGCGTCGATGAGCTATCTCAGCAGCTTCCCGTTCGACAAGATCAAGATCGACCAGTCCTTCGTGCGCAACATGCTGACCTCCGCGGACAGCCGCGCGATCATCAAGGCGACCATCGGCCTCGCCAAGGACCTGAACATGAGCACGACGGCCGAAGGGGTCGAGACGGAGGAGCAACTCAATGCCCTGCGTCTCGCCGGCGCCTCCCAGGCCCAGGGCTACCTCATCGCCAAGCCCATGTCCCGCGAGGCCATTGCATCCTTCATCGCGGACGTCCCGAAGCCGCTGGCGAGGAAGCGGGACGAGTCGTCCCGCGCCGTGGCGTAGCGGCTGCGCCATCCCGTTCAGCGTCGCCATCAGCCCAGGGGGCTGGCCCTTTTTGCGGTGCAGCAACCCTTTCCCGCCCCGGGCGTTCCCCGTCTGCAAGCAGAACGGAGATTGCGGATGCGCATCGTGGAGACAGCCGTCGACCTGAACTCATCCGGCCGTCATGGCTATGACGGTGATCGGACCGTCATGCCGGACCCGGTGCGTGATCAGGATCCGGCCTCCCACGGGCCGGATCGGAAGCCGGACAATGCCCGCGGGTCGATGACAGGGGGCGCTGGCAGGGCACCGCGCTGGCTCGTGCCTGCGCTTGCGAGCGCCGCCGCTCTGGGAGCAGCGGCCCTCTACAACCGCCGGCGGGCCCAGGAGGCCGAGCGCCGGTACCCGCCGATCGGCCGTTTTCTCGACGTGGACGGCGTGCGCCTGCACTACATCGACCGCGGGCGGGGCAGCCCGCTGGTGCTGATCCACGGCAACGGCACCATGATCCAGGATTTCACCGTCAGCGGCCTCGTGGACCGACTCGCTGACCGGTACCGGGTCATCGTCATCGACCGTCCCGGCTATGGCTACAGCGCGCGGCCGCGGCAGCTCTGGACGCCCCGGGCCCAGGCCCGGCTGTTCAGGAGCGCCCTGGCCCGGCTGGGGGTCGAGCAGGCGGTGGTTTACGGACATTCCTGGGGCACCCTGGTCGCGGTGGCCCTCGCGCTCGAATCCCCCGAACTTGTCCGTGGCCTCGTCCTGGGCTCGGGCTACTACTACCCGACCCTGCGGGCGGACACGTTCCTGCTCTCGCCGCCGGCCATCCCCCTGGTCGGCGATGTCATGCGCTACACCGTCTCGCCGCCAGTGGCACGAGCCATCCTTCCGGGCATGATCAAGCGCGTGTTCCAGCCGGCGCCGGTGCCGGAGCGCTTCGAGCGCGAGTTCCCGAAGGCGCTGATGCTGCGGCCCCTGCAGCTTCGCGCAGCCGCCGAGGATGCCGCTCTCATGCCGCCGTCGGCGATGGACCTGGAACGGTATTATGCCGAACTGAGGGTGCCGCTCACGATCATCACGGGCGCCGACGATCAGATCGCCGATGTGGGCCGCCAATCGGCACGTCTGCACCGGGAACTGCCGCACAGCGAGTTCATTGTCCTGCCCGGCCTTGGGCACATGATCCATCACCTGTCCTCGGGGGCCGTCGCCGATGCGATCGACCGCACGGCCCAGCAATCCGCCCGGATGTGGGCCTTCTGATCCCGGCAAGGATCGTTCCGGCCCGCACCGCCGTGCGCCGCCCCGCGACGGCAGCCGTTAACGGAGCGCTCACCATGTCGAGCGGAAGTCCCGATCGGGTGTGAACGCCGCCTTTCCTTTCGGAGTTAGCCAGCCGAACTCCGAAAGGAAAGGGCGTCGCATGAACCTGATCCCGACACGCTGGTCGAGAGCCTCCCAACCCGAGTACACGGGCTATGAGGCGGGCCCAATCTGCATTCTCGTGGTGGAAGATGATCTGATGATCGGCGCTGCGGCGGCGGGAGCCCTGGAGGATGCCGGGTTCCTGGTGTTGACCGCCGCCAGCGCCGAGGAAGCGGAGGTCATCCTCGGCCAGGAGGTGATCGACGTCCTGTTCACGGACATCGACCTGGGAGGACGGGACGGCTGCGACCTCGCTCACAGAGCACTCAAGGCACAGCCCGGCCTTTCGGTCGTCCTGGCCTCCGGGCGTTCGCGAAGGTGCCACGGTGACCGCATCCCGGCCGGCGCTCGCTTCCTCCCCAAGCCCTACCGCCTGTCCCAGATGGTCGGCGAAGTGCATCTGGCCGCACAGGAAAAAACGGCCCCGTAACCGTCAGGCCCGCAATTGCCGGACCCGGGTCCGGTCCCATCGACATCCAGGAAGGAAACATCCATGCGCTATGGTCTCGCCGCTCTCGCCGGTTCCATTCTGATGACCACCTCGTCTCTCGCTCAGGCGCCAGCGGAGGTCGAGGCCTGTCGACTCTCCGGGCTGGCGGCTCTCAAGGAGCGCTCGCCGTCCCTCGAACACCTGACCTTCGACATGGAGTCGCTGGCCATCTCGAAGGCAGCCACCCGGGTGGAGGATACGCCGATCCGCATGGTGGTCATGGGCGAGGCTTATCTTCAGCGGGAGAAGAGCGACAAGCCGAACCGCTTCGTGTGCCTCGTCAGCGACAAGGGCAAGGTTGTCCTCACCTTCTTCACCGAGCAATGAGGACAGACGTCCGGTAGTGACGGGGCTGATGCCGGGAACGGCCGTTGCAAGGAGCGGCCCGCGCCGCAACGGGCGGGCCGGTCAGGCCCGCGCGAGCACCAGGCAGTCGAGCACGGCGCCATAATGGCAGCCGGCGGCAACGAGAACGAAGGCGTGCCAGATCGCATTCTGAAAGCGCAGGCTCTCCCACAGATGGAACACCACGCCGGTCGTGTAGAGAATGCCCCCGATGGCGAGAAGCCAGAGGGTCGAGGCGGGGAGGGTGCCGAACACCGATTCGTAAGCCATGACGCCGCTCCAGCTCAGGAGCAGGTAGAGCAGGATCGAAAGGCGGTCGAAGCGTCCCGGGAATCGGAGCTTGAGCGTGATGCCGACCATGGAGGTGAGCCACACGCCGGCCAGCAGCGCCAGGGATTCGGCGCTTGCCTTCATCTGCGTGATGAACGGCGTATAGGTGCCGGCAATCAGGAGGTAAATGGCCGAATGGTCGAACCGCCGCAGCATCCATTTGACGGGCGAGACCGGCCAGAGGTTGTAGAGCGCCGAGACGGTGAGCACCGTCAGAAGACCGATCCCGTAGATGAGCAGGGACGTGAACTCCCAGGCTCCGACGGCGGGAGCCGCCACGACGAGCAGCGCCGCGATGGAGACAACCCCGATCGTCACGCCGACAACATGCACGATGCCATCGGCAATGATCTCCTTCACGTCATAGTCCCATCTCAAAGCCGTCATCCTTGGAAGGTTGGCGCAGGCGACGCCCACAGAGCAGGACGTCCATACTCGGTCCGGCCTAGTGGTCGGACCATCGAACCAAAATTGTAGTGCCGCCGCACTCCGGAGCCAGGGCCTGCGACAGCCTTGCAGCCCGGCTTTCTCCCGAGCCACCTCGGCCGGTAACAGCCTCCCCAGGGGGATTTGCACCCGCTAAGAGGCCGGCGTGCTGGTGACCTAACGTTAATCTATGTTAGTATGCCGCAGACTAAGGTGATGGGGCCGGCTTCGTTCGCTGTGCGGTGCCGGAGGGCTCTGGGGACTCTGCGAAGGAGCTCACGATGGCCGGGAAAGTCGTGTTTCCGTCTTCAGGCATCCACATGCCGGTCTCGCGAGATGCATCATCCGGCGGGCGGACCCTTCCTCCGGGCTATATCCATCTTGGGGTGGCCCGGGAAATCGAACCGATGTTGCGCGAGTTCGGCCTTGACCCTGATCCGATCATCCGCGAGGCCGGGCTCGACCCGCGCCTGTTCGAGGATGGCGCGAACGTGATCCCGCACGCGGCCCTTGGCCGGCTGCTCTCCCTCAGCGTGAGCCGCACGAACTGTCCCCATTTCGGGCTGCTCGTCGGCCAGCGCGCGACGATCCTGTCGCTTGGACTGGTCGGCCGCCTGATGCAGCAGTCGGACACGGTGGGTGACGCCATGCGTGGGCTCGTCTCCAACCTGAGCATCCAGAACCGGGGCGCCGTCCCGTCGCTCACGATCGTCGGGGACACGGCCCTGTTCACCTTCTCGGTCTACCAGCCCGAGGCCCAGAGTGCCGGCCAGATCTCGGACGGGTCGCTGGCGGTGTCGGTCAATGCCCTGCGGGCCCTGTGCGGGTCCGAATGGAACCCGAGCGAGGTTCTTCTGCCCCGGGCCGCCCCGGCGGATCAGGAGCCCTACCGTCGGCATTTCCGCGCGCCCGTCCGGTTCAACCAGGAGAGCGCCACGATCGTCTTCCCGGCCCGTGACCTGGAGATCCGGATCGCCGGAGCCGATCCGGTCTTGCGGGCCATGCTGGAGCAGCGAATCCAGCAGATGAAGGGGGCTCCGGACTCGGCCTTCTCCGATGACATCCGGCGGCTGCTGCGCACGCGGCTGACCAGCAATCACTGTTCGGCCGACGACATCGCGCATCTCCTGGCGATGCATCGCCGCACCCTGAGCCGCCGCCTGAAGGACAGCGGCATGGGCTACAGGGCGATCACCAACGAGATCCGGTTCGAGATCGCCCGGCAATTGCTGACGGACACGCAGGTGCCGCTTTCCCAGATCGCCGCCGCCCTTGGCTATTCCGAGGCCAGCGCCTTCACCCGCGCCTTCCGGCGCTGGTCTGGCCAGACGCCGACCGCCTGGCGCGGCGATGGCCATTGAGGCTGATGAACGATCGATCGGTAGGGAACGGACGGTCGTCGCTCAGAAGTCGCGCTGCACGCGCAGGCGGCCTTCCCATGCATCCTCCGAACCGGTCGGCCGGAAGGTGCCGGTCGGTTCGCCGGAAGCGGTCGTGAGCGGAATCGCCATCCGCTCGCGTGGATCGACCCGGATGTAGAGCGCCTCGACACCGATGAGGAAATCCTTCACCGGCGTCCAGATCACGTTGGCGCCGACGCGAATCTCGTCGAAGTCGACGAGGCCCGTCGTGGTGCCGGCCGAACCATTGGCCAGCGTCGCGACCGTCGTGGGCACCACGTATTGCGCGACACCGGGCGCATCGAAGCGCATCCAGGAGCCGAACACGTTCGTCTGCCAGGTCGGGCTCCAGTTGTGGTTGAGGCCGCCGGCGATGGCATAGGCCTTGTTGGTCTTGTACTCGCCCGTGAAGATATCCACGAAGGCATCCGTGAAGGGCATCGCCAGCGAGCCGGCGCTGACGAAGCCGTTGCTGATCGCGCTGGTCTGTCCGGTGTTGAGATAGCCGATCGCGCCATCCGTGTAGGTGGCCATCATCCAGACGGTATCGCCAACCCCGAGGGCAGGCACGTTGACGTAGCCGAGAGCCGCCAGGGCGAACCCGTAATCCGTGTCCGCATGGGTCGGATTGGGCAGTCCCGTGATCGGGTTGATCACGGGCGTGGTCACGCCGTCGACCGTCGTGAGACCCGCCGCCACGTCGCGGATCTGGTGCAGGGCGCCCGACAGCTGCACTTCGCCCCAGGTACCCTTGTAGCGGATGTTGGCCACCACATCCGGCACGATCTCGCCCGCGTAGGTCGAGGCGATCGGCGCAAAGACCGAGGTCGAACCAACTCCGAACAGGGGGAAATCAAGCTCGTTGTTGATCCGGCGGCCGATCCCGTCCTCGAGCGACAGGGTGGCCGAGAGGCCGTTGCCGAACGAGAATGTGTAGGCCAGAAGGTTCACCTCGGCGTTCGCGGGGTCGTCGAAGCGCAGGTCACCGAAGTTCGGGGCCGGCAGGTCCGGGCTCGTGAAGAACGACACCGCACGACCGGCCGTCAGGCCGCCGAACTGGACGAAGGCCTGCTTCACGAGGGCGCTGTCGCTGCCATAGACGCCGGTGTTGTGGGTCAGCTCGAAGCGGATGTAGGTGCGCAGCATGCCATATTCGGTGGCGGTGCGCGCATCTAGGTTGATGCGGCCGCGGCCGCGGAACCCGATGGAGTCGTCCTCCCGGTCGGCAGGTTCGATATAGGCGTACTCGGCCCGCACACGCCCGCCGACGCGCAGGCAGGTTTCGGTGCCGGGGATGTAGAAGAACCCGTTGCCATGAGTGGAGCAGACCCGGACATAGTCGACCGGAGCTGCGGTCTTGGCCGGCAGATCGGCGGCCTGCGCTCCGCCGGAAAGGATCGCCGCGCATCCAAGCAACAGGGTTCGCACAGACGCCATGATACACGCTCCACGACAAAGCCCAGCCCTATGATGAAAGATTGTGCAGACGCGAGCGGTACCGTCAAGCAGACCGCGACGGACGGCTCCATGGCAGCGCCCAAATCCAACCCGGTGTGGCCGGCCGGCATCATGTCGAGGGCTCGTCTCAACTCAGCAGAACCTGAACGGCGATGATCTTGACGATGGTCATGCTCGGGAAGCAGATCGCATAACCGATGTCCGTCCGCTCGGTCGGAGCGAGGCGTCCCGCCGCAACCACGATGGCAGGGTTGCCGGTCGAGCCGGCGCAAACGCCGAGCAGATCATCGAAGGGTATGCGCAACAGGTAGCCGACCACCAGCACGATCAACACGAGGGTCAGAAGAACGAGCGCACCGCCAAGGAGGATCTGGACACCGTTGGTAGCCACGGTCTGGACGAACGGGCTGCCTGCCCCGATGGCGACGGAGCCGATGAACACCGACAGGCCGAGATTCCGCAGGACCAGATTGGCGACGACCGGGATCCGCCAGCCCATCGGGCCGGTGCGACCGAGCCAGCCCAGGACCAACGCCATGACGAGGGGACCGCCGGCGACGCCGAGGCTGAAGGTACCGCCCCCCGGCAGCGGCACGGGAATCATTCCCAGCAGGAGACCGAGCGCGATCCCGACGCCGACCGACACGAAGGACAGCTCGGCGTTGCCCTTGACGCTGTCGCCGAAGTGACGCTGGAGGTCTGCCTTCCGGTTCGACGGGACCGCCGCCACCAGCAGGTCGCCGAACTCGAGCGTCAGGTCGGACGACGCCATGATGTCGACGTCACCCCGGCGGACATGGGAGATGACGACGGGAAAATCCGGAAGCGGAATATCGTGGACGCCTTTGCCGACGAAGGCCGCCTTCGACACGTAGACCCGCGCCACGTCGTAATTGGCCCGGTCGCGGCTGATGCGCCCGGGTTCCTCGTAGCCCACGGCCGCCTTCGCCTTCTCGATGCTGGCCGGGTTGCCGACCAGCAGCAATCCATCGCCTTCGTGCAACCTCGTTCCGGCAATCGGCGGTGCATTCACGTGATGCTGACGGACCGCGACGATCTTCAGGTCCGATGGGAGGATTGCGGAGACCTCCTCGACCGTCCGATCCTCGCAGGCGGATTCGAGGGTCAGCTCGGCCACTCGGACGCTCTGGGACGGGGCCTTGAACGTGGGTTTGACCCAGGCGGCCATGATGGTCATCAGGATGATCGGCCCGACGACGCCGAACGGATAGGAAACCGAGTAGCCGATGGCCGGATCCTGGTTGCCCGCAGCCGCCAGGGCGGCCTGCAAGGTCGGCGTGCTGGTGCCGGAGCCTGCGAACAATCCGGCCGCCGTTGCTATCGAGATGCCGAGCGGGCCGGCGAGCGACATCGCGACGATGAGCGAGGCGATCACCGCCGCGGCCGACAGCGCGATGTACTTGAGGCCGGGTCCTTTGAGGCTTGAGAAGAATTGCGGCCCGTACTGGATGCCGACACCGTAGACGAACATGACGAGGCCGAGGGTGCCAACCAGTCCGGGAGGCGCCGACTTCGGAGCGATGGCCCCGATGATCAATCCGGTGAACAGCACCGCACCGGCCCCGAAGGAGACGCCGGCGATCGAGATCTGTCCGAGCGCATAGCCGGTCGCAATGGCGAGGAACAGCGCCAGCAGAGGCGAGGCTTCAAGCAGTGTGCGGACGATATCGACCATCGGTTTCCCTCATCTTGCGCGGCAGCCGGCATCGCGAAATTGGTTCAGGACCCTCTCCACCAGCGCGGGCGACGGGGAGGGCGTATCGGAGAGCTCGTAGTTCAGGCCCATGGCGTTCCACTTGAAGGCACCCATCTGATGGAACGGGAGGACTTCGACCCACTCAACGTTGCGCATCGGGGCGACGAACCGGGCGA